>NZ_JBEXVF010000098.1:0-30568 GCF_040629235.1 Amycolatopsis sp. NPDC005961
TTCCGATCTCGTCCAGCCTCGCGATCAACGCCGCCACCGCCTGATCCGCCGGTGGCACCTCCGCCAGCCTCGACGCAACCGCTTGCGCCGGCGGCAAGCCCCCCTGGACCCCCCGAAAGCGATTTATGCGGCGCATGCAACGCGGCCAGTGCGTACTCGGCCGCGGCGATGAGGGTCTCTTTCGTCGACTCCGGCGAACGCGCGTCGCAGGTGACCACCTGGACCTCCGCCGGGACCTTGAGGGCTTCGCGCACCTGCTCCGGCGGGTGCTGGCGGGTGTCCTGGAACTGGTTGACCGCCACCAGGAACGGCACCCCGCGCGACTCGAAGAAGTCGATCGACGCGAAGCAGTCCGCGAGCCGGCGCGTGTCGACCAGGACGATCGCCGCCACCGCGCCGCAGACGAGGTCGTCCCACATGAACCAGAACCGGTGCTGGCCCGGCGTGCCGAACACGTAGAGGATCAGGTCATCGGCCAGCGTGAGCCTGCCGAAGTCCATCGCCACCGTCGTGGAGAACTTCCCCGGCACCGCTTCGGTCCGGTCGACACCGACGGCCGCGGCCGTCATCACGGCCTCGGTGCGCAACGGGTCGATCTCCGAGACGGCGCCGACGAAGGTCGTCTTGCCGGCCCCGAACCCGCCGGCGACCACGATCTTGGCCGAGGTGATCCGCTTGTCAGAGTGCGCGTAGTCCACTGAGGACCCTTTCGAGCAGGTCGTTGCGTTCGTCGAAGGAGGCGTCCGCGGTGAGCGTGTCGCGGATCGACACCTGGCCGGCGACCAGCAGGTCGCCGATGAGCACCCGGGCCACGCCCAGCGGCACGCCCAGGTGCACCGCGACCTCCGCCACCGAGCGCTGCTGCAGGCACAGCTGGGTCACCGCGGCCAGCGGGTTGGTCGGGCTGAAGGGCGCCGTGCGTCCCTCCGCCGTCGTTTCGACGAGGGCTTCCACCGCCAGGTCGACCGACGGCCGGGTGCGACCGGCGGTCCACGCGTACGGGCGGGCCAGTGACGCCGCGTGCCGCCCGCCCTCGCGTCGCCGGCCCTCGGTCACCGGCTCGCTCCCGGCGCGGCCGCGGGCCGCGCCGGTGTCTCGACCATCTTCCCGAACCGATCGACGAGCAGCGTCATCTCGTAGCCGACCAGGCCGATGTCGCAGCCGGGGTTGGCCAGCACCACCAGGTTCGAGCCGTCGCCGACGTTCATCAGCATCAGGAAGCCGTGCTCCATCTCGATGACCGACTGCACGACCCGGCCCGCGGTGAACAGGTCGGCCGTGCCGAGGGCCAGGCTCGAGAGGCCCGACGCGATCGCCGAGAGCTGGTCCGCCCGGTCGCGCGGCATCGCGTCGTTCGCCGCCACGAGCAGGCCGTCCGCCGAGACGAGCGCGGCGTGCGCGACGCCGGGCACCTCCTGCGTGAACGCCGACACCAGCCAGTTCCGGGACCGGTCGGCCACTTCCGCTCCTTCCTGCCGCACGCTCATCACTGCCCCTTCGGGTCGGTCGCGACCCGGTGGCGGGCCGCGCGCATGCCGCTGTAGTGCCGGGAAAGGTTGTTCCGCACGGCGGCCGGGTCCCGGAACGACGAGTC
The DNA here is from genome assembly GCF_040629235.1 of Amycolatopsis sp. NPDC005961. NCBI lineage: Bacteria > Bacillati > Actinomycetota > Actinomycetes > Pseudonocardiales > Pseudonocardiaceae > Amycolatopsis > Amycolatopsis sp. NPDC005961. Next base: position 1,595 of record NZ_JBEXVF010000098.1, read on the forward strand.
GGCCGGCTGCGGCTGCCGCGGGGCGACCGAGCCCGGGGCGAGCTGCGCGCCGGGCTGCCGGGTCGGCAGGCCCGACTCGGTGAGCTCGAGGTCGTCCGGCGCGCCGACCGCGGCTTCGGCGGCCTGCCGGACCTCGTCGGCCGGGGTGGCCCACTCGCCGGGTCGCGCCGGCTTCGCGCGGTCGTCGGCGAACCAGTGCGACAGCATCTGGTCGAAGATCGGCGTCGGCATCGGCGCCACGGCGGCGGGTTCTTCGGCGGGCCACCGGGGTTCCGGCTCGGGCCGGGGGACGCCGTTGACCGCCGGCAGCAGCTCGGGCGGACCCGGCCGGGGCGGCAGGTCGACCAGGACCAGCACGCCCGGGACGTGCACGCTGGCGGTGATGCCGGCACTCGCGGTCCGCGTGGTCGAGGGCCGCAGCCGCACGGTGATCCCGTGCGACGCGGCGAGCCTGCTCACCACGAACAGGCCCATCCGGCGGGTGGTCTCCGGGCTCACCGACGCGCCGGCGGCGAGCCGCGCGTTCGCCGCTTCGAGGTCCTCGCGGGTCATGCCGAGGCCGGTGTCGACGACCTCGATCAGCACGCCGCCGTCGAAGCCGCGGTCGGCGGTGAGCACGACCTGCTCGCCCGGCGGGGACGAGCGGATCGCGTTCTCCAGCAGCTCGGCGAGGATGTGCACGACGTCGGCCGCGGCCTCGGACTGCACCGACCCGCGGGGCGCGTTGCCGAGCGTGACCCGCTGGTAGTCCTTCACCTCCGACGTCGCGGCCCGCAGCAGCTCGACCGTCGCGACGGGCCCGACTTCCCGGCGCACCGGGCGGCCGCCCGCGAGGACCTGCAGGTTCTCGCCGTTGCGCCGCAGCCGGGTGGCGATGTGGTCGATCTGGAAGAGCTCCGCCAGCCGCTGCGGGTCCTGCTCGTCGGCTTCGAGGTCCTCGATCACCGACAGCTGCAGCTCCACCAGCGACTGGCTGCGCCGCGACAGCGTCATGAACATCTCACTGACCTGGATCCGCATCTCGGCCTGCTCGCCGACGGCGAGCCGCACCGCCTGCCGGTGCATGTCGTCGAAGGCGCGGGCCAGCTGGCCGATCTCCTCCTCGGAGTCGACGGGCAGCCGCTCGGTCGCCTGCCAGTCGACGTCCTCGCCCTCCCGGATCCGCTCGATCGTGCCGGGCAGCCGCCGGCGCGCGGTGTCGACCGCGGCCGCGTGCAGCCGCCGGATCGGGACGACCACCGAGCGGGCCACGGCCAGGGCGATGGCAAGGGCGCCGAGCAGCGACGCGATCACCAGCGCGGCGTCGCGCAGCGCGTCGGACCGGGCGGCGTCGGTCCGCGCGCCGACGGCGTCCGAAAGGGTCTTCACCTGGTCGGCCAGGATGGTCCCGAGCGCCGCGCGCTTGGCCGCGGGTCCGCCGGCGCCGGGGATGGTGGCGGCGGCGAACCGCGCGGCCACCGCACCGGTGGGCAACGCCCGGCGGATCTGCCCGGTGAGCACCGATTCCTCGGCGACGGCGGCCGCGAGCGCGTCCACCGACCGTCCACCCGGGACTTCCTGCCCGGCGAGCGTCGACCTCAGCTGCGTCAACGCTTTGGTGATATCGGCCGCGGCGTCGAGATCGGTATTCCCGGCTTGGCCGACGACCCCGGGGATCACTTCACTGAGCGAGACGACGAAGTCGTGGTAGGCGGGGGTTTTCGCACCGGCCGAACCGTCCTGCTGGCGCAGGCCGGCCAATTTTCCCAATTGATCTTCCAGCGTCCGGGAAAGCTCCGGGCTCAGCTGCGCGAATTCGGCGTCGTGGCGGATGACGGCGGCTTTCGCGTCGACCGCGGCGGTCTGCGCGGCCGCGCCGTCGTGGATCAGCTCGTCGTCGACCAGCCCGGTGAGCTCGGCGATCCCTTGCACGACCGGCATTTGGTCCCGCACCCCGCTGAGCGCGCCCGCCTGGGCGAGCTCGGCCTGCACCCGGCCGCCGGCCAGCAGCAGCGCGACCAGGACGGGCAGCAACAACACGACGGAGATCTTGGTGCGCAGCCGCCAGGTGCCGGGATTCCACGACGCGGCGGAACTACTACGGCGAAGCGGTTCATCTTCTTTCATCGGTGGCGTGGCTCGATTCGTACCGGTGACCCGAGAACGAATTCCTGGATCCTTTTCCCCCGGAATTCAGAACGCAGACATAACTCCGGCGACCACGGTGCTGTCAAGGAATGCCGGGCGTTTCCCCCGTACGCATCAGCTACACAGGGTGAGCTTCGACGAATGCCCGGGATTCGCCGCCATCCGGTGAATTTCCGTCTTCCCGGCCGGCCTTCGTCCACTGAGGACGGTCAAGGGGCGGTGGCCGGACCGACCCCCAGCCGGTCCGCACCCGGCGCGCGACATCGTCGGCGGCCGTGCGGGATGAACGTGCCAGCGGCGCGGCGGCGGCGTCAACCGGCCTTCGGACGTTTCGCGCCTGCCGGAAACGTCGCAGGTCACAGTGCGGCGGGACCCGGTGCCACCGGCGGCTATCCTCGCCGGGGAAAGGGCGGTACGTCGATGCTCAAGATTCACTTCACGGACGCGGACCTGGCGAAGGTGACCATCGCCGAGGACGCCGACCCGATGTGGGAGCTGCTGATGAGCAGCTACCGGATCCGGCGTCCGGAGGGCGAGCCGTTCTTCGGCCGGTGGCGCCGGGGGTCGCGCTCCGCGGTCCCGGAGTCGGGCCGGCTGGTGATGTCCGCCGTCCCGCCGTACGGGTACTGCCCGGACTTCCTCACCCCGGCCGCGCACGCCACGATCGGTGACGGCGTCTCGGCGGTGCTCGAAACGCCGCCGGCGGCCCTGGCCACCGACGTCGCCGAGCTGGCGGCGCAGGGGACGCGCGTCGCGCCGTGGCTGCGCCGGCTGGCGGACGGCGAGACCCGTGAGCTGCACCGCCTCGGCACGGCCCTGCACGACTACTACCGCCGGTGCCTGGCCCCGGACTGGGCCACCGTCCGCCGCGCCGTGGCCCGCGACCACGACCGGCTGCGGTCGAACCTGGACCGCGGCGGGCCGCAGCTGCTGCTCTCGACGGTGCACCCGGACATCACGTGGTCCCCGCCGGTGCTGCGGGTGCGCTTCCCGATCGAGCAGGAGCTCCACCTGGACGGCCGCGGCCTCCGCCTGATCCCGACGTTCTTCGCGCACGGCATGCCGACGACGTACAAGGACCCGGGCCGCCCGCCGGCGCTGGTCTATTCGATCAGCCACCCCCGCTTCGACAGCGACGCGGAGCCGGGGGCGTCACTGGCGGCGCTGCTCGGCCAGACGAGGGCACGGGTGCTGGTGACGGTGGCGACGACGCGCTGCAACACGAGCGAGCTGGCCGAGCTGACGGGCGTGTCCCTGGCGACGGCCAGCCAGCACGCGTCGGTGCTGCGAGCCAGTGGCCTGATCACCAGCGCACGGTCGGGGAAGTCACAGATCCACGAGATCACGCCGCTGGGGCTGGGCGTCATCCGGGCCAGCTGAGGTACCCGGACGGACGACACGCGTACCCCACCGGACGACACGCGCACCTGGACGGACGACACACCGCCCGGACCGTGTCGTCCACCTGGGTACGCGTGTCGTCCGGCTGGATACGCGTGTCGTCCGGCTGAGTACGGGTGTCGTTCGGCTGGGTACGGGCTAGGCGGTGGCACGAATGGGTCATTCGGGATGTTTCGGGCGGGGGGCGTGAGCCCAGTGCTTTCCCGAGCCCGACCTGGGCCCACGGCGCTGCCGCGACGACGTCGCCACCCTCCGCGATCGGGTGTTGCCCCGGTGAGCGGCGATCGTGTTAGCCTGTCGCCGTGCAGCGCCCGATGACGTCCTCGCGACTCGTAACCCGGCGCGCCGGCTGAACCAGGTCGCCGGCGCGCAGCGTCGGCGATCGCTCTTTTCCGGGACCTGGCCCCGATCTCATTCCTTCTTCAGCTCGGGAGATCCGCCATGTCCACGTCCTTCGCCTTTCCCGCGACCCGCTCGGCCATGCTGCTGCGCCGGCGCATCGCCACCTACTTCGTCGGCGGCGCCGAGCAGATCCCGGCGCTGGTCGGCGCGCTGGACGGCCACCTCGTCCACGAGCTGTCGGTCGACATCAAGGACGGTGTCCGCGAGAGCGGCATGGTCTGCGCCGTCCTACTGGCCGCCGACGAGACCGAGCCCCTGCTCGACCGGCTGCGCGAACTGCCGTCGGTCGTTTCGGCCGAGCTCGCCTGAGCCGAGCAGGCCGCGCACCGCGTTGGCCACCATGCCCACGCCTTCCTGCGTGAACAGCGACTCGGGGTGGAACTGGACGCCCTCGATCGCGTGGCGGCGGTGCCGGATCGCCATGATCTCGCCGGTGTCCGACAACGCGGTCACGGCCAGCTCGGCCGGCAGCGAAGCGGGGTCGAGCACCAGCGAGTGGTAGCGCGCCACCGTCAGCGGGTTCGGCAGCCCGGCGAAGACGCCGCTCCCGTCGTGCACCACGGCCGAGCACTTGCCGTGCATCGGCTCGGCCGCGTGCACCACGCGGGCGCCGAACGCCGCGCCGATCGCCTGGTGGCCCAGGCACACGCCGAGGATCGGCACGCGCCCGGCCAGCCGGCGGACCAGCTCGACCGAGATGCCCGCGTCGGCGGGGTCGCCGGGGCCGGGTGAGATCAGCACCAGCTCCGGGGCGAGCGCCTCGACGTCGGTCACGGAGATCTCGTCGTTGCGGTAGACCTGGCACGAGGCGCCGAGGGTTCCCAGGTACTGCACCAGGTTGTAGACGAACGAGTCGTAGTTGTCGAGCACGCAGATCACGCGGCCGCCCCTTCCACCGTCACGCCGAGGGCCCGGGCGCCGGACCCGAGCTTCGCCAGGCACTCCGCGTACTCCTCGGCCGGGTCGGAGTCGTGGACGATGCCGCCGCCGGCCTGCAGCCGGATCTCGCCGTCGCACCAGACCATGCTGCGGATCGTCAGGTAGAGGTCCACGTGGGACACCCCGAACGAGCCGACCGCGCCGGAGTACAGCCAGCGCCGCGACGGCTCGAGGGTGTCGATGATCTCCATCGCGCGCACCTTCGGCGTCCCGGTCATGGTGCCCGCCGGGAACGTCGCCCGGATCAGCTCGGCGGTGCCGCGCTCCCCCGACGGCTCGCCCCACACGTCCGACGTCAGGTGCATGACGTGCGAGTACCGCTCGACGGCCATCAGCCGCTCGACCGAGACGGTGCCGGGGCGGCACACCCGGCCGAGGTCGTTGCGGGCCAGGTCGACCAGCATCCGGTGCTCGGCCAGCTCCTTCACCGACGAGCGCAGGTCGTCCTCGGCGAGCCGGTCGGCGCGGCCGTCGCGGCCCCGCGGCCGGGTGCCGGCCAGCGGGCGGATCAGCGCCCGGCCGCGCAGGAGCGTCAGGCACGGTTCCGGAGAAGCGCCGACCGCCTCGAACTCCGGCCCGCCGTACCAGAAGTGGTACGGCGACGGGTTGATCTCGGTGAGGCGTCGGTAGACGCGCAGACCGTCCACAGTGGCCGGTGCGGTCCAGGCGTTGGACAGCACCAGCTGGAAGACGTCGCCGTCGAGGATGTGCCGCTGCGCGCGCCGCAGGGCGTCGACGTACTCGTCGTAGCCGAAGCCGAACGTTCCGGCCCCGACCGCGACGGTCCCGAGCGGGGCGACGGCGAGCCGGTCGAGCGTCCGGGCGACCTGGGTGGCCGCCTTGCGGGCGGCCGCGGGGGTGGTGCCGCGGCCGATCACCCGCCCGTCGGAGACCAGCACCTCGGGCAGGAAGAACTCGTACACCGGACGCCCGCCCGCCGGGTGCCGGCTGGGCAGCCGCTCGAAGTCGCGCGCGGCGTCGTAGGCGAGGAACCCGAACCAGGCCGCCTCGGCGTCGGTCACGTCCGGCGGGAGGTCCAGCCCGGCCAGCAGGTCCACCGCGGCCGTGAGCGGCGCGGGCCCGTCACCGCCGGGGTGGGAGAGGACGGCGAGTTCGCCCGCGGCCAGCACCGCGTCCCGGCCGCCCGGCCCGGCGGTCAGCATGACGCGCCCGGCGGGACGCAGGGCCGCGGCCGCCGCCACCGGGTCGAGCGCCGAGGTCAGCGGGACGACGTGGCGGTGCAGCCGGGCCCCCGGCGACAGCGCGGACGTGATCATCGGGCGACCGCCGGCACCCGGAACTGCGTGCGCTCGTGGTCGCCGACGGGCTTGCCCATGGCGTAGCGGAACGCGGCGAGCTGGATCGCCCGCGGCGGGCAGCCTTCGACGAAGATGCCCAGGTCCCGGCTCTCGTACAGGCAGTTGCCGACGAGGACGACCTCGCCGCGCAACGGCGGCACCTCGACCTGCGGCCCCGAAATGACCGTCATCTCCCCGTCCCACTCGCACAGTTCGCCGGCCAGCGCCCGCATCGCCCCGGCGACGAACCGGCTGCACGCCGGGCAGGCGTTGTCGGCGTAGACGTGGATCCCCTCGCGCGGCACGACGATCTCGACCGGCGCCTTCACCATGTCGAACGCCAGCTCCTCGAGCGGCGTGCCGAGCAGCTCGATGTCCTCCAGGGCCAGCGGTCCCATCCCCCGCGCGTGCGCGTCCCGCAGGTAGGCGACGCTCTCCGGGTCGAAGCCCGCCAGCGTCCCGACGGCGACGTCGAGCGCGACGGCGTTGCGGCTCGCGGCCAGGAAACCGACCTCGCGGGCCTGCCCGTCCATCGGGTAGTTGCCCTCGATCACCGTGGTCCCGTCGCACACGACCAGGTCCTGCGGCCGCATCAGGTTGAGGTCCACAGTGGACTCGTCGACGCCCGCCATGTGCACGATCCGGGTGGTGTACCCGGGCAGTAGCCCGACCAGGTTCTTCATCGCGTTCGAGTAGACGACGCTCGCGTGCGTGCGCAGCTGCGGGACGCCGATGAAGTAGTCGCAGTCCAGGATCAGCTCGGGGACGGCGATCGGCACCCGCAGCGACGTCGCACCGGGGATGCCGGTGATGCGCAGCGGCAGGTCGTCGAAGCTGACGACGCGGGCGTACTTCGCGGCCTCGTGGTCGCGCAGGATCTCGTAGATCGCGTGCGTGCGCTCGGCGATGACCGGGCGCGCCCCGTGCTCGGCGACGACGCGGGCGATCGCGGCCAGCAGCGCCGGCCGCACCTGGAACCCGGGTGCCGTCTGGAACAGGTTCGGCTTGATCAGCACCTCGGCCCCGGCCGGCAGCGCGGCCAGCGGGTCGCCGAGCAGGTCGAGCAGCCGGTCCAGGCCGTCCGGCACCTCGGCGTCGTCGCCGGCCGCCGTGAGGGCGACCTGCTCAGACATCGGTGTCCTCCATGGCGATGACGCGCGCCGGGGCCGCCTCGGCGCCGGCCACCTTGGTCGGCAGCGCGATCAGCCGCACCACCTGCTGGGTCAGCTCGTGCATGTTGGTGACGTACTCCAGCAGCGGGATGCCGGCGGCGAGCAGCGCGTGGTGCACCGGGGACTCCGCGTCGCCCGGCCGTTCGGTGAGGCAGTCGAAGCCGATGAGGCACGCGCCGTTGTCGATCGCCCACCGCGCGGCCGACGGCGTCAGGTAGGGCGGACGGTCCCAGTAGTCGGGCCGGCCCCAGTTGTGCCGCAGGTAGTCGGTGCGGATGAGCAGCCGGTCGCCCGCCTGCCACACCGGCCGCAGCGCCTTTTCCAGGTCGTCGCCGGTGACCTCGTCCAGCTCGCCCTTGTGCGACAGGTCGGCGACGCAGGCGCGGCCGATCAGCGTGTCGAGCGGGACCTCGTCGATGCCTTCGGTGCCCGGGTAGAAGTGCAGCTTGTACTCCATGTGCGTCCCGTTGTGCGGGAAGACGTGCAGGTAGGAGAACGTGCGCTTGGTGCCGTACGGGTCGTTCTCCGGCGTCATCGAGCGTTCGCTGACGAACTTCGGGAACCAGTCGGCGGGGTAGGACGGCATTCCGTCGTAGAAGCCGTGGGTGAGGTCGACGAGTCGGGGCACCGGGGTTCTCCTTGCTCAGCAGGTGAAGAGGCAGGTGTTGCGGACGTCGGGATTGTTGATCATGGTGATGACGGTGGTGCCGCCGGGCGCGATCGCGCGCACGCCGCCGCCGGAGAGGCCCGACGGGGTCATGAACGCCGCCCACAGCGCGTACCACTCGGAGCGCTCGCCGGTCTCGGGGTCGATCACGGTCTCCAGGTTCGGCCGCACGATCTCCTGGACGAGCGAGCCGGTCCGCGAACCGGCTTCGAGCGTCTCCCGCCAGGTCCCGGCGTCCACCTCCCGGCCGATGACGACGCCCTGGCCGCCGTAGAGCCCGGTCGGCTTGAACACCAGCTGGTCCTGACGCTCGATGCACTCGTCGATGCGCCCGGCGTCCGGGCCCGCGCCGGGGCGTCCGAGCATCCGGCACCACGGCAGCACCCGCTCGATCACGGCCTGCTCGTCCGGGGTGAAGGCCGCGGCGGACTCCGACAGCATCGCCAGCGTTCCCTTGTTGCTGAACACGTTCGTCGGCGTCCAGACGACCACCTGACCGGCTTCGTGGGCGCGGAACACCGGCTCCAGCAGCGCGTCGCAGTCGGGGTGTTCCAGCATTTCCTCGATGCCGTAGTACCGCAGGACGACGTCGACCGGGGTGCCCTCGAGGTACGGCTTCCCGGACCGGTACTCCAGGTCGCCGATCTCGCCGACGCGGCACTCGACGTCGTTCTCCGCCAGCAGCTCCGCGATCGCGCGCCGCTGGTGGCCGTAGGTCGTCATCCCGCCGGGGCCCTCGACGATCGCGACCACCGGCTCGCCGGCGCCGATCGTCTTGCCCGCGTTGCGCAGCGCCTCGGCGAGGTCGGACCCCATGTCCAGGAACCCGAGCCCGTGCTCGGCGGCGAACTCGGCCACGGCCGGCACCCGCAGGTACGCCTTGGGCAGCGTGCCCACCATGTCCAGGCCGCCGAGCGCGCTGCCGATGTTGTACTCCAGCAGCTTGAACGCCGTGCCGTCGTAGTAGACGTCGGCGCGGCCGTACAGCGGCGGCGGCCCCTCGCCGAGCAGCCGGGTCATCAGCGCGGCGTGCCGGTCGTCGATGCCGAGCGCGGTGCGGAACCGCGTGAAGTCGCCGTCGAAGAGCCGCCGCGGCAGCGAGCCGACGAGCTCGTAGATCGTGACGAGGTCCCGGCCGAAGGCGCGGTACTCGGCCTCGTCGACCATGATCGGCCGCGGCAGCAGCCGGGGCCAGGACAGGCGCTTGGTCTCCGACAGCTCGAGGCTCGCCCGCGCGTGGCGCAGCGGGCCGTCCGCCTCCTCGCAGCCGGCGAGGTAGGCCTTGGTGATCCGATCGGACCGTGCCGACATGGTTACCTTCCAGGGTTTCAGGCGGAGACCGCGACGCGCGTCTCGCGACGGGCCAGGATCGCCCGGTACTGCAGGATGATCACGACGCCGAAGGCCAGGTAGATCCCGGCCATCCCGGCCATGCTGACGACCGCGCTCAGGCTGATCAGGATCGAGTTGACGATCTGGCCGAACCGGATGTGCAGGTAGTACGCGGCGAGGTAGCGCGGCCGGCCGTCGTCCGGGGCCAGCTCGGCCAGCAGGGCCTGCTGCACCGGCAGGTTCATCAGCTCGCCGACGGTCAGCACGACGACGGCGACGAGCAGGAGCCAGGCGTCGTCGGTGACGGCCAGCACCGCGAACCCGCCCGCGTACAGCGTGATGCCCGCGTAGAGCCGGGTGCGGTCGGGCATCCGCTTCAGCAGCGAGTTGACGACCAGCGCGAACGCGACGACCAGGACGGTGTTGACCGCCTTGAGCACGCCGAGCATCTCCACGCCGGTCACGGCGCCGAACGGGACCACCTCCTGCGTGGGGAAGTCCGTCGACAGCCGGATCCCGATCGCGGTGCTGAGCTGCCCTTCGAGCGTCAAGATCAGCGTGGCGGCGATGATCAGCCGCCGGAACGTCGCGTCGGCCAGCACCACCTTGTAGCCCTGGACGAACTGGGCGAGCCCGGTGAGCTTGACCGGCGGCCGGGGCGTCTCCGGCTTGGTCTCCGCCACGAGCGCCACGGTGACGGCGAGGGCGAACGCCATGCCGGCCGCGCCGCCGAGGATCACCGCGCCGAAGTGGGAGCTGTACAGGAAAGCACCGAGCAGGGCGCCGGTGCCGAGCGCGAGGTTGATCACCCAGTAGTTGACCGTGTAGACGAACTTGCGCTGCTCCGGCGGGGTGACGTCGATGATCGTCGCGTCGTTGGCGGGCAGCGCGAGGTTCGACCCGAACTTCACGATGGCGTAGCTGAAGTAGACCGCCAGCGCGCCCCAGCCCGAGTAGTACGCGACGGCCATCAGCGCGAGGAAGCCGGTGCCGACGACGTCGCCGATGATCAGCACGGGACGGCGGCCCCAGCGCTCGGACAGGTGGCCGCCGACGAGCATGCCGACCACCGCGAACGCGGCGAACACCAGGATCAGCGCACCGGCGACCGCGACCCCGACGTGCGCCGCGAGGTAGATCGCGATGAACGTCAGGATCATCGCGTCGATCAGCTTGTGCACGAACGCCAGCCCGATCCGGAGCCGGACGTTGCGGTGCAGGGCGAAGAAGCTCCTCATCGGACTTCCACTTCGATCAGGGCGCGGACGTGGTCCGCGCGGGCTTGGGCCTCCGCCGCGTCCGCGGAGCCGGTGAGGATGACGAACCCGTGGCGGGTCTTCGAGCTGACGGTCTCCGGCAGGACGTCGCCGGGGGCGAACGGGAAGCTGAGGGTGTGCACGTGGTCCAGTGCGCGAGCCTCCTCGAGACCCGTCACCTTTTCGAGAACCCCGGTGGGGAAGGAGAAGTACGCGATGTGCCCGACGAGCCCGCCGCGGTCCGGGAGGGACGTCCGCCCGGCGAGGGCGGCGAACATCGCCCGCTTGACGTCGAAGCCGGTGGCCAGCCCGATGATGTCCGGGATCTTGTCCCCGCCCAGCCGGGCCTGCGACTCCACGATCCGCGGCCCGTCCTCGGTGGAGATGACCTCGGTGTGCGCCGGGCCGCACTGGTAGCCGACGGCGTCGAGCAGCTCGACCGCGAGCGCGGCGACCGCCCGCGTCTCCGCCGTCTCCGGCTCGCCGAAGAGGTGACCCCGCTCGACGAAGTGCGGCAGCGGGCCGAGCAGCTTGCGCGTCACGCCGATGACGTGGTGCTCGCCGCGCACGGTCATCGTCTCGACGCTGAACTCGGGGCCCCGCAGGTACTCCTCGACCAGCAACGGCCCGGAGTACGCCAGCGCGGCCAGCTCGTCGCCCCAGGCGGGCAGCTCGGCCGGGTCGGTGAGCAGCCGCGTCCCGCGGCTGGCCGACAGCGCGGCGGGTTTCACCACCACCGGCAGCGTGAAGCCGTCGAGCAGCCTTCCGACGTCCTGCCAGCGGTCCGCGGTGGCGAACCGGACCGTCGAGATGCCCTTGTCGCGCAACAGGGTGCGCATGGCGAGCTTGTCGTTGAGCAGGAACACCGAGCGCGGCGAGTTGACCGCCGTGCCGAGTTCGTCGGCGACCTCGTGGGCGAGCTGCATGCTCTCCTCGCTGCCGACGTGCCAGACGTGGCCGGCTCCGCTGTCGCGGACGGCCGCGCGGATCGCTTCGGCGTAGGCCGCGCGGTCGGTGAAGTCGACCAGCCACAGGCTCTCGGCGAGGCTCTCGACCTCCGCGAGGTACGCGGGCGCGTCCGCGCCGAACAGCCGCGTGGCCTCGGCCGGGTCCCAGATCGCCGTGATCCGGAAGCCCTCCGCCCGCGCCTTGCCGAGGTATGCCTTGTAGGGCATCACCATCACGAGGTTCGGCATGTCTGCTCTCCCTGTCCGGGCATCGGGTGGCCCCAGCCTCGCCGACGCGGCCATCAGCGGGCCATCGGCGGCGCATCGGCGCGGGTGCCGACCACGATCTGCTGGGCGGCGGCCTCGGCGATCCGGCCCGCCAGGTAGGCGTCGGACGCCGTCGTGAGGACGTGACCGACGCGGTCTTCGTTCACCCGCAACGGATCGACCCGCCCGCCCGGCTCGACCGACACCCCGGCTTCGCGGACCCCGGGGACCGCGGCGGCGATGTCCAGGCCACTCACCTCGGTCACGATCCCGGGGTCGGCGGTGAGGTACCGGATGGCCGCGCCGCGCGCCGGCTCGGTCACGACGTCGCCGGCGGGCTCCCCGAGGTACTGGCGGATCAGCAGCTCCATCGTGCACCAGCCGAAGCTCGCGTCCATCAGCTCGGTGATCCGGTCGCCCGCCGGGCGCGGGTTGATCTCGATCAGCTTCGGGCCCGCGCCGGTGTACTTGATTTCGACGTGCGCGATGCCGAGGTCGAAGCCCACGGCCTCGGTGGCGGCCACCGCGGCCGCCTCCAGCTCACGCCGGACGTCGCCGGGCAACGCCGTCGGGAAGCTGTGCCCCAGCTCGACGAACCGGTTGCGGCCGCCCAGGATCTTGTCGGTCACCCCGAGCACGCGGACGGTCCCGGCGTCCGCCAGGATCTCCACGCTGACCTCGAACCCGACGAGGCACTCCTCGACGAGCACCTCGGGTGACCGCGGCTGGCCGCGGCGGTTCGTCGCCGCGGACCGGATCGCGGTGAACGTCCCGGTGACCTCCGCCGGCGTCGTGCAGCGGACGACGTGCGCGCCGCTGGTCTCGTCGACCGCCTTCACCACGCACGGAAACCCGATCTCGGCCGCGGCCCGCACAGCCTGCTCGGCCGTCGTGACGACGCGGAACTCCGGCACGGGCACGCCGCGCTCGGCCCACCGCCGCCGTTGCGCCGCCTTGTCGCGAGCGATCCGGATGGCGGCCGGGTCGGGGCCGGGCAGGCCGAGCTGACGAGCCGCTTCGGCGGCCTGGATGACCTCGTACTCGGCCACCGAAAGCAGCGCGTCGAGCGGCTTCGCGGCGTCGACCGCCTTCACCGCCTCCAGCAGCGGTTCCAGCTCGTGCGTCGGACAGGACACGAACTCGTCGACGCAGGTCTCGAGCACCTCGGTGCCGCCCGGCGTCGCGTGGTAGCGGTCCAGCCCGCAGCTGAAGAAGGTGACGTGCAGGCCCAGCCCGCGCGCCGCCCGCAGGGCGTCGAAGCCGGATCCGGACCGGTTCGACTCGACGAACCCGATGCGTCTCATGTCCGTTCCCTCACTCGTAGTTCAAGCCCGGCGTGCGGGCCCGCTTCAGCTCGAAGAAGTGCGGGTTGCGCGCGAGCGCCACCACGCCGTCGAAGAGGTCCACCGCGTCCCGGCCGCGCGGGATGGCGTTGAGCACCGGGCCGAAGAAGCCGGTGCCGTCGACGTGGATCGCGGGCGTGCCGAGGTCCGCGCCGACCGGCGCCAGCGCCTCGGCGTGGCTCTTGCGCAGAGCCTCGTCGTAGTCGGTGCTGTCCGCGGCTCCGGCGAGCCCGGCCGGCAACCCGACTTCGGCCAGCGCCTGCGCGACGACCCCGGGGAAGTCCTTGTTCCGTCCGTTGTGGATCCGGGTGCCCAGCGTGGTGTAGAGGTCGCGCAGCACGTCTTCGCCGTGGTGCTGCGCGGCGGCGACGCAGACGCGGACCGGGCCCCACGAGCGGTCGCAGAACTCGCGGTACCACGGCTCGATCTCCCGGTCTTCGTTGAGCACGCCGAGGCTCATCACCCGGAACCGCAGCGCGAGGTCGCGGTGCCGGTCGACCTCGAGGATCCACCGCGAGGTGATCCAGGCGAAGGGACAGGCGGGATCGAAGTAGAAGTCGACTCTGGTGGACACGGGGTTCCTTTCACTGCGGAGTGACGGCGTGCAGCCAGCCGAACTCGTCGGGCGCCTCGCCGTACTGGACGTCCAGCAGGGCGTTCAGCAGGCGGCGGGTGACCGGGCCCGTGGTGCCGTCGCCGACGGCCCACTCGCCGTCCGGTGTCACGGCGTGCCCCACCGGGGCCACGGCACGCGCGGTGCCGCACGCGAACGTCTCGGTGATGCGGCCCGACCGGCAACCGCGCTCCCAGTCGTCGAGGGTGACCGGCTCCTCCGCGACGGTCAGGCCGAGCCGCCCGGCGAGCCGCAGGAGCGAGTCGCGGGTGATGCCGGCCAGCAGCGTCCCGCTCAGCGGCGGCGTGACGAGCCGGTCGCCCTCGACGAAGAACAGGTTGGACCCGCCGACCTCTTCGACGTACCGGCGCTCGCGCGCGTCCAGCCAGACGACCTGGTCGCACCCGTGCGCCGCGGCTTCCCGCTGCGCGATGTAGGACCCGCCGTAGTTGCCCCCGCACTTGATCGTGCCCGTCCCGCCGTCGGCCGCGCGGACGTACTCGGGCGACGCCCACAGCCGGATCGGCGCCGGCTCGGCCGTGGCGGGCCGGGCGGGGCTGCCGATCACGGCGAACAGGTACTCCTCGGCGGGCCGGTTCGACAGGTGCGTCTCCGCGGCGATCAGGAACGGCCGCAGGTAGAAGCTCTGGCCACGCGGGCGCGGCACCCAGGCGCCGTCCACGCGCAGCAGCGCCTCGACGCCCGCGACGAAGTCCGCCTCCGCCAGCTCGGGCATGGCCATCCGGCGCGCCGACCGAGCGAACCGGGCGGCGTGGTCGCGGGGCCGGAACAGCGCCCGCTGCCCGTCCGGGCGCCAGAACGCCTTCAGCCCCTCGAAGACCGTCTGTCCATAGTGGAGTGCCATGGTGGCCGGGTGCAGGGTGAACGCGGCGAGCGGGCCGGTCCGGGCGTCGTGCCACCCGCGGCCGGCGGTCCACCGCGCGGTCACCATGTGGTCGGAGTAGAGCGAACCGAACCCCGGCATGCGCAGCAGTTCTTCGCGCTGCTCGGCGGGCATCGGCTCGACGCGCTCGGGCGCGAACTCCAGGGTGGTCATCAGAACTCCTCGCGTTCGAAGCGGGCCAGGGCCCGGTCGGCCAGTGGCCCGGCGAGCCCGGTGTAGGCCGCCGGGTCCAGCAGGCCCGGGTCCACGTCGAGCAGGTCGGCCAGGTCCGCCCCGGTGCGCTCGGCTTCGGCGGTGGCCTCGGCCAGCAGGCGCTTGGCGGCGGCCTTGCCGAGCGCCGGGGCCAGGACGGCGTTGACGCGTTCGGAGACGATCGCGCCCCGGGTGAGCCGCAGGTTCGCCGCCATCGCCTCGGGGCGCACCCGCAGGGTTTCGGCCAGCCTCGCCGCGTTCGCCGCGGCACCGGCCGTGATGCGCAGGGCGTCCCGCAGCGGCTGCCACTCCGCGTGCCAGCCGCCCGAGGAGCGTTCGTCCTCGACGGCCATCGACCCGAACAGCACGACGGCGAGCGGCGGCAGCTGCCGGGCCGCGGTCGCCACCAGCGTCGCGAACACCGGGTTGTGCTTCTGCGGCATGGCCGAGGACGCCCCGCGTCCCGGCGCCCGTTCTTCGGCGACCTCGCCGATCTCGGTGCGCGACAGCACGAGGACGTCCGCGGCGATCTTGCCGAGCGCGCCGGCGGTGACCAGCAGCGCCGACGCGACGTCGGCGATCGGCGTGCGGATCCCGTGCCACGGCAGGGTTTGCGGGGCCAGGCCGAGGTTGCGGGCCACCAGGTCCGGCAGCTCCAGCGACCCGGGACCGTACTCCTCGTAGGCGGCGAGGGTGCCGGCCGCACCGCCGAGTGACACCGGCAGTGCCGCGCGCGCCCGCCGCACCCGCTCGACGGCGTCGAGGACGAGGTGCAGCCAGGTCGCCGCCTTGAGCCCGAAGGTCACCGGCACGGCGTGCTGGGTCAGGGTGCGCCCGGCCATCGGCGTGTCCCGGTGCTCGCGGACGTGCCCGGCGAGCCGGCCGGCCGTCTCCACGAGGTCTCGGGTGATGCGGTCGAGCGTCGACCTGCACAGCAGCATCAGGGCGGTGTCGAGGATGTCCTGGCTGGTGCTGCCGCGGTGCACGTACTCGGCGGCGGCGGGGTCGACGGCGGCGGTGAGCCCGGCGACGAACGCGACCACGGGGTTCGCGGTCTCGCGGACGCCCTCGGCGATGGCCCGGGGATCGAGGTTTTCCGGCACGGCGGCGGCGCGGATGGCCTTGGCGGCTTCCTCGGGGATGACGCCGAGTTCGGCCTGGGCTTCGGCGAGGGCGACCTCGGTGGCGAGCATCGCGGTCAGCAGCGCGCGGTCGTCGACGAGTTCGCCGGCGCCGGTCGCGGCCCACGCGGGGGCGAGCAGCTCACTCACGCGGTCCTCCCCAGGTCGTCCTGCTCGGCCGCGATCCGCAGGCACGACCGGGCGATCGCGTCCGCGTCGCCGAGGATCACCGAATTGACGCCGGGGCGGATGCCCGCCGCCGTCACCCAGTGGACCGCCTCCGTCGGCACGCCGAACGCGAACCGCCTCGGGTGGGGCCGGTCTCGCGTGTCCAGCACGTGGTACGGCCGCCGCGTCACCGCCAGGCCGCCCGTCTCGAACTCGCCGATGCGGTACGGGCGGCACTCGCCGCGGGCGAGCAACGCGCGCAGCAGGGGATCCGTCGTGCGCCGCACGTCGGTGTCCGGCAGGCGGGCCTCGATCAGCGTCTTCGCGCGGACGACCACGTCGGGGCACGCGGCCGACCGGGCGACGAACCGGCCGTCCGCGCCCTCGATCCGCAGGTCCGGGCCCATGACCTCCAGCACGCCCGCGTCCAGCAGCGCGCCGAACTGCTCGACGCGCTCGGCGGGCGGGCCGATCGACAGGTACGCGTTGAGCGGCATGTACCAGCGCCGCAGGTCGTCGCGGTAGGACGCGCCGGAGATCCCGCCGTGGTCGACGACCAGCCGGATCTCGTTGCGCAGGTCGCGCAGGACGTCGGTGGCCGCCTTGAGCGGGCCGGTCACGTTGCCCTTGCGCGCCTCGGCCAGCTCGGTGTCCACAGCGGACCGCAGCCACGTCCGGAACGTCGCCGTCGTGGCGAGGTCGGCGGCCGTGTAGGGCACCGCGACGCGCCGCCAGTCCCAGCTCCGGTCGAGCCCGAACTTCGCCAGGACGATCCGCTGCGCCTCGGTCTCCCGCACCGCCAGCGGATCGCCGTCGAGCGGCACCTCCGCGGGCCCGGCCGCCGAGAACGCCTCGGTGAACTCCCCGACGTCGCAGGCGCACCCCTGCTCCCGTACCTGGGCCGCGTAGAAGACCGTGCGGACCTCCTGGTCGATCAACGGCCAGACGTCCCGGCGGAAGTCGGCGCCGTCCCGCAGCCGCCCGATCACCGCCGGCGTCAGGAACCGCGGTTCGTGCCGGCCGGACGCGCCCTTCTCGTTGCGGGCACGGGCCTGGTACGGCACCCCGCGCCGCGATCCGGCGACCAGCCGCGGTTCCCGGCCGGACGGCACGTACGTCAGCGCGCCACCCGGCTCGCGGGTGAACTCGCCCCCGCGTCCGAGTGTGAGCAGGGCCAGGTGGTCGAAGAAGTTCAGGCCCATCCCGCGCAGCAGCACCGGCTCCCCCGCGGGCACGCCGGACGGCGACGCGTCGGCCGGGTTGCCCGGCGCGAAGTACCGCAGGCCGTGGCGCTCGGCGTACCGGCTCAGGCCCGCTTCAGCCGGGCTGAGCTCGTGTGGCTGGTGGCCCAGCGCGAGCACGACGGCGGCCAGCCCGCCGATGGTCGTGCCGTCGGCCAGCACGACGTCCTGCCGTCCGGCGCGGCCGTCCCGGACGTCGACCGCCCGCGTCTGGTGGGCCACGAACCGCAGCGACGGCGGCGCGGTCCGCGTGATCCGCCGCCGCGTCCAGCGCAGGTAGCTGCCGTAGAACGCCCGTGACGGGTAGTCGTCCGGACCGAGTGCCTCGGCTTCGGCCCGGACGGCGTCCGGCACGTCCGGGCTGCCGAGCAGGGCGATCGACCGCGCCCACTCGTACAGGCTCGGGCCGCGCACGACCGGGCCCGCGCAGTCGACGGTCTCGTCGACGAACATCGTCACCTGGCCGGCGACGGTGTTCATCAGCAGCACGCGGTCCTGCGTGCTGCGCCACACCTGGCCGCCGTCGGCCAGCCGCGGGTCGACGAGGTGCACCACGAGCCGGTGGTTCCGCGGCACGAGCACACCGGCGTTGGCGCTCAGCCGTTCCGCGACCGACAGCCCGCGCGGGCCGAGCCCGACCACGGCGATCTCCGACGTCTCCCCGAACACTGTCTCCCACTCCCGTACTGGTCGTGAGCGAGAAACCGGGTTGGAACACAGTTTCTCACTCACGACGTCTTGGTCAGCGTTTCTGCAGGCTTCGGCCCAGCCCGGCCGCGGCGCCGGCGAGCCGGGTCATCAGCCCGGCGAACTGCTCCGGCCGCAACGCCTGCTTCGCGTCGCACAGCGCCTCTTCCGGCCGGACGTGCACGTCGATCAGCAGCGCGTCCGCGCCGGCCGCGATGGCCGCGAGCGACAGCGGCTCGACCAGCTCCGGACGGCCGCCCGAGTGGCTCGGGTCCACGATGACCGGCAGGTGGGTGCGCTGCTTCCACAGCGCCACCGCCGTCAGGTCGAGCGTGAAGCGCGACGACGGCTCGAACGTGCGGATGCCGCGCTCGCACAGGACCACCTGGTCGTTGCCTTCGAGCAGCAGGTACTCCCCGGCGGCGAGCGTTTCTTCGACGGTGCAGCCGAACCCGCGCTTGAGCACGACCGGCAGGCCGCTCTGGCCCACCGCGCTCAGCAGCGCGAAGTTCTGCATGTTCCGCGCGCCGATCTGGAAGCCGTCCACCACTTCGGCCAGCCGCTTGACGTGCTCCGCGTCCACGACCTCGGTGACGAACGGCAAACCCGTCCGCTTCCGCGCCTCGACGAGCAGCTCCAGCCCGGAGAACCCGAGGCCCTGGAACGAATGCGGTGACGTGCGCGGCTTGAAGACCCCGCCGCGCAGGCCGACGGCACCGTGTCCGGCGACGAGCTCCGCCGTCGCGAGCATCTGCTCCGGCGTCTCGACCGCGCACGGGCCGGCGATCACCGCGACCGAGCCGTCGCCGATCGTGGCCGGGCCGAGGGACACCTCCGTGCCGGCCGGGCGGATCTCCCGGCGGCCCAGCCACGCCTCGCCGCCCCGGGTCACGCGGCGGGTCGGCAGCGGCAGGTCCGCGGCCGCGGCGAGCAGATCGGCGTTGTCCACTCCGGACACCGGCAGGACGTGGCTCGCCCCCAGCCGGTACATCTGCGTCGGCGTGCCCGCGGACTCCAGGTACCGCAGCCAGCCGTCGACCCTGGCGCGGGTCACGGTCTCGTCGAACACGAGCAGGAGGTCTTGGTCGGTCACGGCGATCGTCTCTTCCCGAAGGGGGTTCATGCCAGCGCGTCGCTGGTGGCGAGGCTCTTGCCCCGGCGGTCACGGACGTACACGGCGAGGTCCTTGTACTTGTCGCGGAGGAAGCGCTTGAGCGACTTCCCGGTGACACCGAGCGGGAAGTCGTCTTCGCCGCCGGCGACCTCGACGACGGACAGTTCGGGCTTCCCGTTGGCCCGCAGGGCTTCGTTGGCCGCGAACAGCACCTTCTCCGCGTCCACGTCCCGGCCGGTCACGACGGCCACGGCGACCTTCTCGCCGCGGTGGTCGCCGGCCACGACGGTGCAGTCCTCGACCCCGGAGACCTCGTTGATGACGAGCTCTTCCATCAGCACCGAGTAACCGGGCCCCGAGGCCGTGTGCACGACGTCGACCGCGCGGTCGACCTGGTAGAAGTTGCCCTCTTCGTCCCGGTAGGCGACGTCCCCGGTCAGCCAGTAGCCGGCGAGCTTGCTGCGGTAGTAGGTGTCCTGGTTGCCCCAGTACCCGACCGTCATCGACGGCGGCTTCGCCCCGAG
Source organism: Amycolatopsis sp. NPDC005961 (assembly GCF_040629235.1). Taxonomy (NCBI): domain Bacteria; kingdom Bacillati; phylum Actinomycetota; class Actinomycetes; order Pseudonocardiales; family Pseudonocardiaceae; genus Amycolatopsis; species Amycolatopsis sp. NPDC005961. Next base: position 21,310 of record NZ_JBEXVF010000098.1, read on the forward strand.
GAAGCCGTATTCGTAGGGCTCGGCGAGCGTGCCGTTCTCCCGCACGATCGCGACCTCGGCGAACCCGACCGGCTTGCCGACGCAGCGGTCGTTGCGCTCGGTCGCCAGGGTGCGCGGCTGCATGAGCACGCCCCAGCCCAGCTCGGTGGTGCCGAGCCGGTCGAGGAACGCGGCCGGCGGCCGCTCCGGCGAGCGGCGGCCCAGGATGTTCTTCAGGTGCCGCTCGTGGATGGCGTCCGCCATGGACACCCAGATGTTCACCGAATCGAGGGCACCCCGCGGCGTCTCGATCGCCGCCAGCTCCGGGTAGGCGTGGCCGAACGCCATCACCATGGTCGGCCGGTGCGCTTCGACGGCCTCGGCGAGCTCGGCGCCGGAGACGTCCCGGTGGACGACCATCGGCTGGCCGCCCAGCACGGCGTAGGCGTTGAACGACACGCACCCCTGGTGCGACTGCGGAAGCGCGTTCAGGATCAGCGCGTCGGGCTCTTCCTTGTAGTTGACCGCACGCCACTTCGGACCGTCCAAAATGGTCTTGTGGGTGTGGATGACGGGCTTCGGCAGGCCGGTGGTGCCGGAGGAGTGCATGAGGCCGACGGGGTCGTCCGGGTGGTGCCGGAAGCGGTCCGCGTCGGGCAGGACGGCCGACGGCGGCCCGTCCTGGCGCGTGTGCACCCACTTCAGGTTCAGCCGGTCGAGGTCCGGGGCGATCCGGTCGAGCCGTTCGGAGTCGGTGTAGAGGCCGATGGCCCCGCTGCGCTCGATCAGGGCGACGGCGCTGTCCCGCTTGGCGTTGCTGTTGATGAGCATGGAGATCGCGCCGATCCGCGCGAGCGCCGAAAGGTGCAGGAAGTACTGGATGGAGTCCGGCGGGAAGACCGCCACCCGGTCGTGTGGCCGCACACCCTGTCCGAGGTACCAGACCGACCAGCTCTGCACGAGGTGGTCGAGGTCGCGGAGGCTGAACCAGTGCTTCGTTTCGCCGTCGGTGTACGGGATCGGCGTGAGCGAGTGGATGAACGGCTCGTCCGGGTACGGGTTGAGCTCCAGCATGGCGGGCAGCAGGTTCCCTCCGCCGATGCTCGGATCCGCGAGCACCCGGGCCCGCAGTTCGGGGCTCAGGACGGTCTTGTGCGTGAACTCCATGGCATCACTTTCTGCTGCGGTCTACTCCCACGGCCGAGCGTGCCCGAGCGGGCCATCGGCGCGGCCTTGCCGGTGCATCGGTGCTGCATCGGCACCGATGGCGTTGCGAGGCAACGGATACCGGCGTGGCACTGCGCGTTCGCCCGGTCACCGGCAGACAGCGAAAACCGCCCGGGCCGGCAGGCCGCGGACGGTTTTCCAGGCACCCCAGGAGGTTCAGCCGACGCTGCACTCCAGCTCGTCGACCGCGTGCAGCGTCGTCCGGCCGAACGTCGTCAGCAGCGTCGCGTGCTCCTCCGCCTTCGCACGCGCGTGCTCCCGGACCAGGTCGTGGAAGTGGTAGCGCCCCGCGGCCCGCTGGCGCAGCACGTGGGCGTCGAACAGCTCTTCCAGCAGCCGTTCCGCCTCCGGCACCGGCTGCCCCAGCAGCAGCGCCGCGTCGGCCGCGTCGAGCTCCTCGCCGTCGAACGCGCCCAGGGCCCGGAACAGCCGGCGCTGCCCGGCGGGCAACCGCTCGTACGACACCTCCAGCCGGGCCTCGACGCTGCGGTCCTCCAGGCTCAGCTCGGCGAGCCGCGTGCCGCGGTCGCGCAGCCGGAACGCCAGGTCGTCGAGCGACCACGCCGGCCGGTTGTGGAACCGGCACGCCGCGATCGCGATCGCCAGCGGCAGGTGCCCGCACAGGGCCACCACCTCCGCGACGACGTCCGGCCACGCCGCCGTGCGCTCCGGTCCCGCGATCCGGGTGAACAGCGCCGCCGCGTCCGGCGGCGGGAACACGTCCAGCGAACGGGACGTCACCCCGTCGAGGCCGGCCAGGCGACGGCGGCTCGTGATGATCACCTGCGCCTTTCCCGTGCCGGGCAGCAACGGGCGGACCTGCCGCGCGTCGAGGGCGTTGTCCAGCACCACGAGGACCCGCCGCTCGGCGACCTCCGCGCGCCAGCGCGCCGCGCGTTGCCTGCTGTCGCGGGGGATCCGGTCCGGCGCGAGCCCGAAGTCGAGCAGCAGCCGCTCGAGCGCCGCGTCCGGGTCGAGCGGCTCCTGGCCCGCCGTGTGCCCGTGCAGGTCGATGTAGAGGTGCCCCTCGGGAAACCGGTGCGCCAGCTGGTGGGCGAGCCGGACAGCCAGCGTCGTCTTGCCGACGCCCCCCATGCCGTCGATCGCCAGGATGCTCAGCGCGGTTCCCGCCGGACGGCTCGCGGACAGGAACCGCAGCTCCTCGGCGCGGCCGGTGAAGTGCGCGGTGTCGTACGGCAGGAACGACCGGCCCGGCGCCGGCTCGGGCCGCCGCTTCGGCAGGTCGTCGCGCAGGATCCGTTCGTACAGCTCGCGGATGCTCGCGCCGGGGTCCACGCCGAGCTCGTCGCGCAGCATCCGACGGCCCTGTTCGTACGCGTTGAGCGCGTCGGCCGTGCGCCCGCACCGGTGCAGCGCCAGCATCAGCAGCTTGCGCGTCCCCTCGCGCAGCGGGTGCCGCGAGACGAGCTCACCCAGCTGCGGCACCAGCGCCGACGCCTCGCCGCCGTCCAGGCGCAGCCCGATGAGCCGTTCGGTCGCGGTCAGCCGGTTCTCTTCGAACCGCGCGGCGACGATCTCGAACACCGGGTTGTTCAAGCCCGACAGCGCGGGCCCGGTCCACAGGGCGAGCGCCGCCTCCAGGTGCTCGACGGCCGCGGTGGCGCGTCCGGCGGAGGCCGCCGCCGACGCCGCCGCGACCATCCGGGTGAAGCGGTGCGCGTCGACGTCCTGCGGGTCGACGGTGATGCGGTAGCCGGGCCCGTCCTTGACGAGGATGTGCTTGGCCGTGCCGAAGCTGCGTCTCAGCGCCGCGACGGCGTTGTGGAGCTGTCTTCGCGCGGTCACCGGCGGCTCACCGTCCCACATGGCCTCCAGCAACCGGTCGGCGCCGACCACCCGGTTCGCGCTGAGCAGCAGCATCACCAGCAGCCGCTGCTGCCGGAGACCGCCGAGGTCCACCCGCTCCCCGTCACGCTGGACCCGCAAAGTGCCGAGCAACTCGAAGTACATCAGATCCTCCCCCACCGTACGCGAACGGCTACCGCTCGCAGCGGCCGCGCGCCGAACCCGGGAAACATAGCCGAAAAATGCGCTCGGCAAGACGTAATAACCGACACGGTGTTTTCGGCACGGCATCGGACAATGACCGATGCGGACCGTACACGAATAGTCGCGATTGGCTGCCGAACAAATCCAACGCGAAACCTGCGGGTTCGGTATGTGGTTTTTTCATACCCCGTTCGGTGACGGCATAATTCACCACGGCGAACGCGCGCGCAAATAGCCTAAGGCGGCGGTGCGAGTGCGGGCGCGCGATAGGCCGCGACCACTCCCGGTCCGCTCAGGCCGAGACCGCCGAGCTCGCCCACCACGGCGGCGGCGAGTCCCGGCCGCGCTTCGACGGCCGTGTGCGAAGGGCCATCCACCTCCACCCGGAATCCTCGGCCGAGCAGGCGGACGCGCAGGTCACGGGGGCGGATCCCCGCCTCGGCCAACCGCGCGCCCACGGCGATCTCGGCGCGTTCCACCAGTCCCAACCTTCCTAAAGAGACGGGGACGCCCACGGAGATACGTGATGCCAGGCAGGGCGCCGACGGCTTGTCGGCGACGGGCAGCGACCACGCGGCGGCCAGCGCCCGGACGTCGCGCTTGCCCAGCCCGGCCTCGGCCAGCGGCTCGACGACGCGCAGCTCACGGGCCGCGCGCAGGCCGGGGCGGTGCAGGGCGCGGTGGTCGTCGGCGTGCGTCCCGGTCGCCACGTGCGCGAACCCGCGCCGCACGGCCAGCCCGCCGATCGCGCCGAGCACCGCCTGCTTGCAGAAGTAGCAGCGGTCACCCGCGTTGTCCCGGTAGCCGGGAACGGCCAGCTCGGTGCCGGGGACCTCGGCCAGCTCGACGCCGAGATCGGCCGCGATCCCCCGCGCCGCACCGAGTTCCGCCCTGGCCAGGCTGGGCGAGTCGGCGATCGCCGCCAGCACGTGCCCGGCCGGCAGCGCCCGCACGGCCGCGGCCAGCACGAGGGCCGAGTCGACGCCGCCCGAGAAGGCGACGGCCACGCTCCCCAGCTCGCGGACCCGGCCCAGCAGCCGGTCTTCGATTCCGGTCGTCATTACGCCGTCCCCGCTGGTCGCGCGGTCACGGTGATCCAATTTCGGCAAAAGAACAGCACTTGTCCTCCGCTCGAGGCGTCTTGCGTGCGGTAAGTCGATCGCGACGGGTCCACCCAGTCAACCCATTGCCGTATTCGTGCGGCATCCCCCGGGAGCAGTTTACATACGATGCGCGATAAGGCTAACGTGTCGAAGGTGGTATCGACTGGGGTTACGGCGGCGGCGACCGCCGATCTGGGATTCGCGCGATTGGACCTCGACCGGGCCGCCCGGACGGGGGATCCCGAAGTGGTGTTCGGCGCGGGAAAGACACCCGGACAGATCACGGCGGCCCTCGCGCGGCTGCACGAGGCCCATCCCGATCGCGCGGTGCTCGCCACGCGAGTCGGCGAAGAAGCCCGCGCGCTGTGCCGGGACCGCTTGCCGGAGGCGGACATCGACGACGCCGGCCGCACGGTGACGCTCGGGACCGTGCCGCCGCCGCGTGGCCGGGTGGCCGTCGTGTGCGCGGGGACGTCGGACCTGCCCGTCGCCCGCGAGTGCGCGACGACGGTGGCGGTCTTCGGCGCCGAGCCGGACCTCGTCGTCGACGTCGGCGTGGCCGGCCTGCACCGGCTGCTGGCCGAACGCGACCGGATCGCCGGCGCCGACGCCGTCGTGGCGATCGCCGGGATGGAGGCGGCGCTGCCCACCGTCCTCGGTGGACTGTGTGGCACACCGCTGATCGCCGTGCCGACGAGCGTCGGCTACGGCTGGCACCTCGACGGCCTGACCGCGTTCCTGACCATGCTGAACAGCTGCGCCCCCGGCGTGGTGACGGTCAACATCGACAACGGCTTCGGCGCGGGCGTCGCCGCGGCCCGCGTCGCCCGGCAGTCGGTCGCGCCGTGACCGTCGCGTGGATCGACGCCGGGAACGGCTGCGCCGGCGACATGCTGCTGGCCGCGCTGGTCGACGCGGGCGCGGACTTCGGCACGATCGTCGAGGGCCTGGCGCGGCTGCGCGTCGACGACGTCCGGCTCACCGAGCAGGTGGTGCGGCGGCACGGGCTGCGCGCGCGGCGGATGGTCGTCGAGGCGCCCGAGACGCGCCACGCCCGCCACCTCCCGGAGATCCTCGGCCTGATCGCCGCCGCCGGGCTGCCCGATGCCGCGGAACGCTTCGCCACCAAGGTGTTCGACACGCTCGCGGACGCGGAAGCCACCGTGCACGGCATCGAGCGCGACCGCGTGCACTTCCACGAAGTCGGCGCGCTGGACGCGATCGTCGACATCGTGGGGTGCGCGCTCGGCCTGGACGCGCTGGGCCTGCTGGACGCGACCGTGACGGTGTCGCCCATCGCCGTCGGCGGGGGCACGGTGACCGCGGCGCACGGCCGGCTGACCGTGCCGCCCCCGGCCGTGCTCGCGCTGCTCACCGGGGCGGCCGCGCCGATCGCCACGCACCCCGCGACGCGGGAGCTGTGCACGCCGACCGGGGCCGCGCTGCTCGTCACGCTGGCGGACGCGTACGGCCCGATGCCGGCCTGCGTACCGGTGAAGGTCGGCGTCGGCGCGGGCACGGCCGACCCGCCGGGGCACGCGAACATCGTCCGAGTGGTCGTCGGCTCGGCTTCGGAGCCGGACCGGACGTGGGTGCGCGCGACGATGACCGTCGTCGAAACGACGGTCGACGACCTCGATCCGCGGCTGTGGCCCGATGTCCTGGCGGCCCTGCGCGAAGCGGGCGCGGCCGACGCGTGGTGCGCGCCGGTGACCGCGCCGAAGGGCCGGCCGGGCATGGTCCTGACGGCGCTGGCGGCGGACGACCGCGTCGACGGCGTCTGCGCGGCGGTGTTCGCCCACACCTCGACGCTGGGCGTGCGGCTGTCCCCGGTCGAGCGGCGGTCGCTGCCGCGCGACAGCGTCGTCGTGGACTACCGCGGGCGTCCGGTGAGCGTGAAACGCGGGTACCTCAACGGGATCGTGGTGACCGCGCAGCCGGAGTACGAGGAAGTGAAGGCCGCCGCGGTCGCCACCGGGCAGCCGCTGCGCCGGGTGCTGGAAGAAGTGCGCGCGGCCGCGCGGTCCTGACCGGTTTGTCCGCGCCCGGGCCGGGTAGCCGACCGGCTCGAGACAAGCGGAGCTGTCATGACGACGGAAGTCCGGTCACGGCGGAGCGCGGCGCGGACCGCCGCCCTGGTGTTCGGGGTCGCGTTCCTGCTGGTGGGGGTGCTGGGGTTCGTGCCGGGGATCACCGCGGGGTACGCGGACCTGCGCTTCGCCGGCCACGAGTCGGGGGCGCGCCTGTTCGGCGTGTTCACTGTTTCCGTGCTGCACAACCTGGTCCACCTGGTGTTCGGGGTGCTCGGCGTGCTGGCCGCCCGCGCCAGCGGCGGTTCGCGGGCGTTCCTGATGATCGGCGGCGGGGTCTACGTGCTGCTCTTCGTGTTCGGGCTGGCGATGAACCACGACACCCCGGCCAACTTCATCCCGGTCGACGACGCCGGCGACTGGCTGCACCTCGGCCTCGGCGTCGCGATGATCGCCGCGGGGATCGCCACGACGGCGGCCGACCGGAAGCGGGGCCGCTATCCCGAGCCGGAGATCCAGGGGCACTGAACCGGCCCTGCTATCGTCGAAGACGAAGATCCTCAGGAGGAGACCACTCGTGGCAGGTGACGTCGACATCTCCGGATAGCTCCGGAGCGTGCGGGCCCCCGGCAGTGCCGGTGCGGCCGCCTTCGACGTCCCCCTTTTCGCTTCGCACCACCACGAGGTCTTCGCCATGCCCGAAATCGTGCTGTCCGGCCTGTCCTTCTCCTGGCCCGACGACACCCCCGTCTTCGACCACCTGTCCGCCACGTTCCCCGGCGGCCGCACCGGGCTCGTCGCCCCGAACGGCGCCGGCAAGACGACGTTGCTGAAGCTCGTCGCCGGAGTCCTGAAGCCGTCGGCGGGCAGCGTCACCGCCGACGGTGTCCTCGGCTACCTGCCGCAGGACCTGCCGCTGAGCGGCGAGCCGTCGGTCGCCGAAGTCCTCGGCGTCGCCCCGGTTCTGCGCGCCATCGCGGCCGTCGAGTCCGGTGACGCCGGCGAGGCGCACTTCACCACCATCGGCACCGACTGGGACATCGAGGAACGCACGCGCGCCCAGCTCGACCGGCTCGGCCTCGACGTCGCGCTCGACCGTTCGCTGGGCACGCTGTCCGGCGGTCAGATCGTCTCGCTGGGGCTGGCCGCGCAACTGCTCAAGCGGCCGGACGTGCTGCTGCTCGACGAGCCGACCAACAACCTCGACCTCGACGCGCGGCACAAGCTGTACGCCGTGCTCGACGACTGGTCCGGCTGTCTCGTCGTGGTCAGCCACGACCGGGCGCTGCTCGACCGGATGGACCGGATCGCCGAGCTCGACCGCGGCGAGATCCGGTTCCACGGCGGGAACTTCACGGCGTACGAAGAAGCCGTCGAGGCCGCGCGGGAGGTCGCCGAGAAGAACGTCCGCAGCGCCGAGCAGGAGGTCAAGCGGGAGAAGCGGGAGATGCAGCAGGCCCGCGAGCGCGCCGCCCGCCGCGCGAGCACGGCGTCGCGCAACCTCGGCAACGCCGGGCTGCCCAAGATCTTCGCCGGCACCATGAAGCGCAACGCCCAGGAGTCGGCCGGCAAGGCGGACGGCACGCACGCGGCACGCGTCGGCGCGGCGAAGGCCAAGCTCGACCAGGCCGAGCGGGCGCGGCGCGACGAGCGGAAGATCAGCCTGGAGCTGCCGCGGACGGAGGTCCCGGCGGGCCGCACGCTCTTCGCCGGCGAGGGCCTGCGGGCGCGCGGCCTCTTCCCGGCCGGCGTCGACCTGGCGATCCGCGGCCCCGAGCGGATCGCGCTCACCGGGCCCAACGGCGCCGGGAAGTCCACCCTGCTGCGGCTGGTGCAGGGCGATCTCGCGCCGGACAGCGGTTCCGTCTCGCGGGCCGACGGGCGGATCGCGTTCCTCTCCCAGCGTCTCGACCTCTTGGACGACGACCGCACGGTGGCCGAAAACCTGGCCGCCGCCGCTCCCGCGTCGCCGCCGTCGCAGCGGATGAACCTGCTGGCCCGCTTCCTGTTCCGCGGCTCGCGCGCGCACCTGCCGGTCGGCGTTCTTTCGGGCGGGGAACGGCTGCGCGCCACGCTGGCCTGCGTCCTGTTCGCCGAACCGGCGCCGCAGCTGCTGTTGCTCGACGAGCCCACGAACAACCTCGACCTCGTCAGCACGGGACAGCTGGAGAGCGCGCTGACGGCGTTCCGCGGCGCGTTCGTCGTCGTCAGCCACGACGAGCGGTTCCTCGCCGGGATCGGGATCGACCGGTGGCTGCGGCTGGCGGACGGTGACTTACACGGGTGACGTCGCGCGACGGGCGCCGCGGTCTCGCGCGCTTCCTAGCGTGGTGCCGTCACCCGCTGAAAGGAACACCATGTCCGAAGTGACCTACACCGCCGTCGCCACCTCCACCGCGGAGGGCCGCAACGGCGGCCGCGCGACCTCCGACGACGGTGCGCTCGACGTCACGCTCGCCGTGCCCAAGGCCTTCGGCGGCGCGGGCGACGGGACGAACCCGGAGCAGCTGTTCGCCGCGGGCTGGGCGTCGTGCTTCGTCGGCGCGGTGCGCCGGGTCGCGGGCGCGAAGAAGGTGCCGCTGACCGACCTCGCCGTCGTCGCCGAGGTGACGTTGCACCACGACTCGGAAGCGAACGAGTTCCGGCTGAGCGCGGTCCTGCACCTGGAGGCGTCGGGCATCGACCAGGCGACGGCCGACGAGCTGGTCGCCGGCGCGCACCAGGTGTGCCCGTACTCGAAGGCGACGCGCGGCAACATCGAGGTCACCCTCGACGCCACGGTCGCCTGAGCGTCGGCGCAAGGGGTCGTGAGTGAGAAACAGGGTCAGAACACTGCCAGTTCGCGGTGGGTGAGCGAGACCCGGTCGTCGGACACGGCGACGTCGTCGGAGTCGTGGCGCAGCAGGGCGG
>NZ_JBEXVF010000099.1:0-30530 GCF_040629235.1 Amycolatopsis sp. NPDC005961
AGGACTTCGACCTCGACCACCACGTGCACCGCATCGGCGTGCCGGCCCCCGGCGACCGCACCGAGCGGCCGTCCTCGCCGTTGGCCTCGTTGTGCTTTTCGTTGTAGGACACCAGGTCCCGCAGCGTGAAGCCGTCGTGGGCGGTGACGAAGTTGATCGACGCGAACGGGCGGCGGCCGTCGTCCTGGTAGAGGTCGGACGAGCCGGTGATCCGCGAGGCGAACTCACCCAGCGTCGAGGGCTCGCCGCGCCAGAAGTCGCGGACGGTGTCCCGGTACTGCCCGTTCCACTCCGTCCACAGGGGCGGGAAGTTGCCGACCTGGTAGCCACCGGGGCCGACGTCCCACGGCTCGGCGATCAGCTTCACCTGACTCACGATCGGGTCCTGCTGCACGAGGTCGAAGAACGTCGACAGCCGGTCGACGTCGTAGAACTCGCGCGCCAGCGCCGAGGCGAGGTCGAAGCGGAAGCCGTCGACGTGCATCTCGGTCACCCAGTAGCGCAGCGAGTCCATGATCAGCTGCAGGGTGTGCGGGTTGCGCACGTTGAGGGAGTTGCCGGTGCCGGTGTAGTCCATGTAGTACTCCGGCTCCCCCTCGACCACGCGGTAGTAGGCCTCGTTGTCGATGCCGCGCATCGACAGGGTCGGCCCGAGGTGGTTGCCCTCCGCGGTGTGGTTGTAAACCACGTCGAGGATCACTTCGATGCCGGCCTCGTGGAAGGCCTTGACCATGCCCTTGAACTCCTGGACCTGGCCGCCTTCGCCGGGCATCGCGGCGTAGGAGTCGTGCGGCGCGAAGTAGCCGATCGTGTTGTAGCCCCAGTAGTTCGTGAGGCCCTTCTCCTCCAGGCCGTGGTCGGAGACGAACTGGTGCACCGGCAGCAGCTCCACCGCCGTCACGCCGAGCTTCTGCAGGTGTTCGATGACGGCGGGGTGCGCCATCCCGGCGTACGTCCCCCGCAGCGCCTCGGGCACGAACGGGTGGTTCACCGTCATGCCCTTGACGTGCGCTTCGTAGATGACCGTCTCGTTGTACGGCCGCTTCGGCTGGCGGTCGTTGCCCCAGTCGAAGAACGGGCTCGCCACCAGCGAGTACGGCACCCGGCCGGCGGAGTCGTCGTCGTTGCGCTCCTCCGGATTGGCGAACTGGTAGCCGAAGAGCGACTCGTCCCACTTCACGCCGTGCGAGACGGCCTTCGCGTACGGGTCGATGAGCAGCTTGTTGGGGTTGCAACGCAGGCCGCGAGCCGGGTCGTAGGGGCCGTGGACGCGGAAGCCGTACCGCTGTCCGGGCCCGACGTTGAGCAGGTAGCCGTGGTGGACGAAGCCGTCCACCTCTTCGAGCGCGTACCGCGTCTCGTTGCCCTCGGCGTCGAACAGGCAGAGCTCGACGAGCTCGGCCACCTCGGAGAAGAGGGCGAAGTTCGTCCCGACTCCGTCGTAGGTGGCGCCGAGCGGGTAGGGCGTTCCGGGCCAGGGCCGCACTGGGGTCTCCTCGAGCTGTTACAGGGTGTACCGGGCGCGCCCGCACTCGCGGACGCGCATCACTGCGGGGGTCGTGCGCCGGGGGGTACCCGTTACCCGGGCAACGGACGCGCCGCAGCCAGCGGCGCCACCGCGGCGCGCACCCCCTTCGCGGTGAAGAAGCCGTCGACGCTGACGGGAAGGGGAATCCGCCAGTTAGGGTACTGGTCGACCGTCCCGGGCAGATTCGGCTGCCGCACCTGGCCCGCGACGTCCGCCGGCGAGGTCAGCACCAGCCGCGACGCGGCCTCCGCGAGCAGCGTGTGCAAGGCGACGACCGGGTCGTCGTCCGGGATCCCTTCGCGCGCAACGAGTTCGAACAAAGCTTCACGTTCGGCGGCGGCCGCCTCTTCTTCGGCCTCGACGCCCCGGTCCAGCAGCCCCAGCTCGGCCCGGACCCGGACGTGCTCGCCCCGCAGCCAGCCGGTGACCGTCGGCAGGTCGTGCGTGGAAATGCTGGCCATGGCCGCCGGGTCCCACTCGGCCGGGCGCGTGAACGGCTTGCCCGGCGCGTCCCAGTCGCGCTCGAACCAGAGCACGGCCGAGCTGAGCATGCCGCGCTCGTGCATGGTCTCGGTGACGGTCTCCTCGACGGTCCCGAGGTCCTCCCCCACGACGATCGCGCCGGCGCGGTGCGCCTCCAGCGTGAGCACGCCGACCATGGCCTCGGCGTCGTAGTGGACGTACGTGCCGCGGTGGGCGGGCTCGCCCGGCGGGATCCACCAGAGCCGCCAGAGCCCGGCGATGTGGTCGACCCGGATGCCGTCGGCGTAGCGCAGGACACCCCGGATGACGTCCCGGAAGGGCGCGTACCCGGCCTCGGCGAGCTTGTCCGGCCGCCACGGCGGCAGGTTCCAGTCCTGGCCCTGCTGGTTGAAGGCGTCCGGCGGCGCGCCGACGCGGACGTCGGCGGCGAAGACGTCCCGGGCGGCCCAGGTGTCGGCCCCGCCCGGGTGCACGCCGACGGGCAGGTCGTGCACGATCCCGACGGTCATCCCGGCGTCTTTCGCCGCTTTCCGGGCGGTTTCCAGCTGCTCCCGGCAGAGGTGCTGGAGCCAGGTGTGGAAGCCGACGCGGTCCTTCAGCTCCTCGCGGGCCTTCTCCACTTCGGGGCCGGCCGGGTCGCGCAGGGCTTCCGGCCAGTCCCGCCAGTCGGCGCCGTGCTGCTCGGCGAGGGCGCAGAAGAGGGCGAAGTCCAGCAGGTCCCGGTCTTCGGGCAGCTCCTCGACGCGGTGCGGCCACAGCAGCTCGAGGGCGGCGCGCTTCGCCGTCCAGACCTTGTCGTAGTCGATGAGCTCGCCGTCGCGGTCCGGGACCAGCGACTCGACCGCCTCCTGGGTCGCCGCGTCGGCCCGCTCGAACGTCTCGGTCGCGGTGACGCGCAGGTAGATCGGGTTGGCGAAGCGCCGGCTCGCGGGCGAGTACGGCGACCGTTCGACCGGGTGAGCCGGGCTGAAGGCCTGCACGGGGTTGACCAGCAGGACGCCGGCGTCCAGCTCCGAGGCCGAGCGGGCGGCGAAGGTGGCGAGGTCGGCGTAGTCGCCGATGCCCCACGACCCGGCCGAGTGCAGGGCGTAGAGCTGCAGCATCCAGCCCCAGGCGGGCGGGACGTCCGGCAGCTTCGCGGGGACGACGGCGAGCACGACGTCCTGGTCGGCGGTGACGATCCGGTGCCAGCCGAGCGGCAGGTCGGCGGGCAGCTCGCCGGCGGTGACGCGCCGGCCGCCGTCTTCGAGGAAGATCTCGGCGTTGGTCCCGAGGCTCCGCGTACTGCCCTCCTTCAGGACGATGGTCGGCGGCAGCCTGCCGGGAGTTTCCCGCACGTCGAGGGCCCGCGCGATGGCGGCGTCGCTGGTGGCGTCGACCCCGAACTGCCCAAGGACGGCGACGACGACGTCGTCTTCGACCTCGACCCAGACCTGGTCGGCGTTCTCGTACCGGGTGGCGACGCCGTAGCGGTCGGCGAGCTGGTGCAGGGCGCTGCGGGAGGGGATGTCGTCGGGCACGGGTCCAGCATTCCGGTGCCCGGCCGATCGCGCCATCCGCGCGACGGAGGTCACCCTGGAACCGTTCTGCGAAAAATCCCGTGACCTTCTAACTTCTCCTCATGGGTGTGCGGAGAACCTTGAACGTGGACGACGTCCTGAAGCGCCAGGACTCCGGGGAGCTCAAGCGGCGGCTGCGCGGGCGCGACCTGGTCGGCTTCGGCGTCGGGATCATCATCGGCACCGGCATCTTCACCCTCGCGGGCGTCGAGGCGAAGACGCACGCCGGGCCCGCGGTGACGCTGTCGTTCGTGCTCGGCGCGGTCGTCGCGGGGCTCGCGGCGCTCTGCTACGCCGAGCTCGCCTCCAGCGTCCCCACCGCCGGAAGTGCTTACACGTACGCCTTCGCCACCCTCGGCGAGGTCTTCGCCTGGATCATCGGCTGGGACCTGCTGCTGGAGTTCGCGCTCGGCGCGGCGGTGGTGTCGCGCGGCTGGTCCGGCTACCTGGCCAACCTGCTCGGGCTGTCGCCGGAGTGGTTCGGCGAGGACGCGAAGGTGAACGTCGGGGCGGTGCTGATCATCGCGGTGCTGACCGTCGTCGCCGTGCTGGGCATCAAGGAGTCGGCCTGGCTGACCAACCTGCTCGTCTGCGTGAAGGTCGCCGTCTGCGTGCTGGTACTGGCCGTCGGCCTGTTCTTCGTCAAGGGCGCGAACCTGACGCCGTTCATCCCGCCGGCCCAGCCTCCCGCGAACGGCTCGACGGTGCTGGAGCAGCCGATCGTCCAGGCCGCGCTCGGCCTGGAGCAGTCGGTCTACGGCATCGCCGGGATGGTCACCGCCGCCGCCATCGTCTTCTTCGCCTACACCGGTTTCGAGGCGCTCGCGAACCTCGGCGAGGAGACGCTGAACCCGCGCAAGGACCTCCGGGTCGGCATCCTCGGCGCGCTCGGCGTGTGCGCGCTGCTCTACATCGGCGTGTCGATCGTGCTGACCGGCATGATCCCGTTCACCGACATCGACACGGGCGCGCCGCTGGCGGACGCGTTCGACAAGGTCGGCCAGCACTGGGTCGGCGCGCTCATCTCGCTCGGCGCGGTGACCGGGCTGACGTCGGTGATGATGGTCGAGCTCGTCACGATCGGGCGGATCGGCTTCGCCATGGGCCGCGACGGCCTGCTGCCGAAGGCGCTCGGCCGCACCCACCCGCGCTGGGGCACCCCGCACCGGATGACCATCGGCGGCGCCGTGCTGATCGCCGTGCTGGCCGCGTTCATCCCGATCTCCGAGCTCGCCGACATGGTGAGCATCGGCGCGCTGTCGGCGATGATCATCGTGGCCGTCGCGGTTCCGGTGCTGCGCCGCCGTCGCCCCGACCTGGACCGGCCGTTCCGCGTGCCGTTCTCGCCGGTGGTCCCGGTCGTGGCGGCGCTGGCGTGCCTGTACCTGATGCTCAACCTCAACGTGCTCACCTGGATCCGGTTCGCCGTGTGGCTGGCGATCGGCCTGGTCATCTACTTCGCCTACGGCCGCCGCCATTCCCGCTTCGCGCCGGAGAACGCCGGCGAGGTCAGTCCCACGCCGACGGAGTGAGGCCGGCGACGCGGGCCGCCTCGCGCGCCACGGCGACCTGGTCCGCGTCGACGACCACCAGCACGCCCAGCCCGGCCAGCGCCGCGGCGACCCATTCGACCGGCTGGTCGTGGATCCCGTTGTCCCCGAACGACGGATAAGTGTCCACAACGGACAGCAGCGTGCCCTCCGCGCCGATGCGGACACCGGCCACGAGCACGAAGTGGCCACCCGGCGGGCGCCAGCGGGACGTCCACAGTGGCGGGACACCGGTGTCGAGGTAGTCGAGCAGCGCGCGTTCCGGGGTGTCGTGGGCGCCCAGCTCGGCGCCGTCGATCCGGGCGATGACCGCGACGCGCGGCAGGTCCCACAGCCCGATCAGCAGGTCGAAGAGCGTCTCGGTGGTCCACTCCCCCGTCACCGGCACCGCCGCGAGTGCGCCACCCGACAGCGCGCGGACGGCCGTCGCCAGCCCGGACACCCGCGTGCCCGCCGCGGCCGGGTCGTCGACGTGCGGCACGGGCAACCGGAACTCCGCGCGGCCGGCCTCGCCCGGCGGGCGCACGACCGGCCCGCGGACCGTGCCCGCGGCGAGCGCGACGGTGTCCTGGTCGGGCACGTCGAGCCCGGCCGCGCGCAGGGCCGCGAGCCCGCAGAACGCCGCGGCCAGGCCGTCCTTCTGCGGCAGCTCCGCCTGGGCGATCGCGGCCAGCCGGGCTCCGCCCGGCAGCCACCGCACCCCGGACAGGTCGAGCTGTCCGCCGTCGATCCCCGAAGACATCGGTCCCCTCAGCGGTTTCCCGGATTCGTCGGGTCCATTGTCCCAGCCTCAATAACGCCACAGGTGCGCGGCGACGATTTCGTCGGCCGTGCGCTCCTCGGCCCACGCCGCGTCGGACGCCCGGACGGCGCGGAAGGCCCCGAGCAGGTCGTCGCCGAGCACCCCGGCGACCCGCGGCGACGCCGTCAGGGCGGCGTCCTGCCCGGCGGTGTCCGCCGGCAGCCGGCGCACGCCGCGCGTCTCCCGCTCGCCTTCCGTCCAGCCACCCGGGTCCTCGGCGATCGGGTCGGGCAGCGCGGCGGCGTCGGCGATGCCGGCCATCCCGGCGGCCAGCACCACGGCGAGGGCGAGGTAGGGGTTGGCGGAGGCGTCCGACGTCTTGAGCTCGACGTTCGCGTGGTCGGCGCCCAGCAGCGGCGAGCCGGGGACGTACCGCAGCGGCGCCTCCCGGTTCTCGACGCCCCAGAACGCGTACGCGCCCGCGAAGTAGCCGGGGCGCAGCCGCAGGGTCGACGGGACGCTCGGGGCGGTGATCGCGGTCAGCGCCGGCAGGTCCCGCAGCAGCCCGGCGAGGTAGCCGGCCCCGTCACCGGCGGGGACGCCGCTTTCGTCGTCGAGGAGGTTGCGGCCCTTGCGGCGGACGGAGGTGTGCAGGTGCCAGCCGTTGCCGGCCGCGCCGAGGCCGATCAGCGGCGCGAAGCTGACGACGAGGCCGTGCGCGTGCGCGGCGGCGTGGATGGTCTGCCGGGCCAGCAGCTGGTCGTCGGCGGCGGAAACCGGATCGGTGGCGGCCAGTGACAGCTCGAGCTGCGCCACGCCGTACTCGGCGTGCAGCTGGCCGATCCGCAGGCCGTTGGCGGCGAAGTCGTGCAGGAGGGCGGCGACGAAGCCGTCGAGCCCGACGAGGGCGTGCGGGCTGTAGGCGGGCCCGGGGTGCCCGGGCGAGGTGACGACATCGGTGCTGCCGGCGGGAGCGACGGCGAACTCGAGCTCGTAACCGGCCCGGAACTCGAGCCCGCGGCGCGCACCCTCGGCGACCTGCGCTTCGAGGACGCCGCGCTGGCAGTAGGGCCAGGGATCGCCGCTCTGGGTGAGCTGCCGGACGGGCGCCCAGGCGAGCGCGGGCTGCCCGGCGAGCCGCCGCAGCCGCTCGACGACGGGCACGAGCCGGACGTCCCCGGAGGGCGTCGAGAGGCCGGCGTGCCCGTAGGTGATGGCGTCATGGCTGTCGAAGACGGCGAAGAGCGAGGTGGCCCCGACCCCCCGCGTGGCGGCATCGGCGAGGCCACCGATGGGGACGATGCGCGAGCGCGGGATGCCGTTGTTGTCGGCCCAGGCGAGATGAACCCCACCCACCCCGGCGGCGGCGAAGTCCTTCGCCGCGGCTGACGCCGCCTTGGTCATGGCACCCGCCTCCTCCGGCCCGGAACAGACCCCCGCCCATCCCAGGGGGGCGAGCCCCGCTCCAGCGTATCGGGCGGGTCCGGCGAAAAGGGCGGGGTGAGCGGCGGGCGGGTCGGGTTGTCCACATCACGGCCGGCCTGTGGGCAACTCGGCGCCATCGGCCCGGCACCCCTGCAGCTCAGCGGCCGTCAGCCTGGTTGTTCCGACAAACCGGCGGCGGTCAGCCCGGCTGTCCCGGCGCCACCAACCCCGGCGGCCCGACAGCGATCAGCCCCGCGCCGGGAGCCCGGTAGCCGGCAGCCCCGGCAGCTCAGTGGCCATCAGCCCGGCAACCCGGCCTATCCAGCAACCCGGCGAGCACTCACCCCGGCGGCTCCGGACCAGGCCGAACAGCCTCATCCCGGCTCCGCAAAGCCACCCCACCGACCACAGCCAAAGTCCCCGCCGCCTCCACCGGCGAAGGCACCTGGGCCAGCAACACGAACCCCATCACCGCCGCCGTCACCGGCAGCAACGCCAGCAGCACCGCGAACCGCGCCTGTCCCAGCCGGCGCAGCACCACCTGGTCCAACGCATACGGCACCACCGTCGACAACACCCCCACCCCGACCCCGAGCAGCAGCATCCGAGGCGAAGACCACACCTCACCCGTCCCGAAGGCCAGCGGAGAAAGCACCACCGTCGCCGCCGCGAAGCCGATCGCCAGGCTGTCGATGCCCGATCCCTCGGACGACGCCACCCGCTTACCCAGGAGGATGTACCCCGCCCAGGCCGCCGCCGCGCCCAGCGCGAACACGACGCCGATCACGGACCCCGACAGCTGGACGTCGGCGATCGCCACCACGCCGCACGCCACCAGGACCACCGCCAGCACGTCGCGCGGTGAGCGGGACCCGAACGCGGCCACCAGGACCGGGCCGAGGAACTCCATCGCCACCACCGTCCCCAGCGGGAGGCGGGCGATCGCCTCGTAGAAGAGCACGTTCATGCCCGCCGTCACGATGCCGAACGCGATCGCCAGCACCAGCCGGCGGCCGCGCCAGGCCGCGCGCCCCGGGCGCCGCCAGGCCAGGAGCACCACCGCCGCGCCCAGGCAGCGGAGCCAGGCGATGCCGGCCGGGGTCGCGTGGCCGAAAAGGCCGACCGCGATGGCCGCTCCGGCGTACATGGAAATTCCGCTGAGAACGAACAACAGCGGGGCGGGTACCGCGGAAAGCCTCCTCGGCGAAGTCTGCGTGCTCACGAGTCCATGGTGCCTGACCACGGAAAACGTAACTCTCCGGATATTCGTCTCCTACATTGCGGGACGCCGCTACGGCATACGGGGTAAATCGGCGTGACTCAGGTCCCACCGGCGCGGGAACACTTGCGAGCCGCCGAACGTCTGGAAGAGTGGAAGCACGAACACCGCGGAGCCGAAGGCGATCGCCGCCACCGGCATCAGTCCCGATGTGGGCGTAGCTGGATCGATGGCACCGGGCAACCGGTGCCGGGACGGAGGGAGACCCCCATGACAACGCCGACGCTCACCCGCCCCGAACTGACCGCTGCCGACCGCTGTGACCGGTGTGGAGCTGCAGCTCAGGTACGAGCCATCCTCAGCAAGGGTGGGGAACTGCTCTTCTGCGGGCACCACGCCCGCGAGCACGAGGCCAAGCTCAAGGAACTGTCCGCCGACATCCAGCGGTAACCCAGACAAGCGAAAAGGCGGCCGGTGCGCACAGGCACCGGCCGCCTTCGCGTTTTCTCGAAACCGGCACAGCTGAAACCTGCACAGTCTGCAACTTGCACAATGCGTGGCCGATATCACGGTACGGCCGCGAATGACCGTGATTCCGGACACAAAACCGGACAGGAAATCAGACAGAATCCAGCACGACTTCGAACGCCACTTCCGCAGCGCCCAGCAGCTTCACGTCGGCCCCCAGCGCCGAGCTGATGATCCGGGTGCCGCCGACCGCGCGGCTCACCAGACTGCGCCGGCGGACCTCCGTGCCGACGTGCCGCAGCACCGCCTCCGGCAGCACCGTCAGCAGGTCGCCGAGGATCACCAGCTGCGGTCCGAGCAGGTTGACGACGTTGATCAACCCCAGGGTCAGCCACTCGGCGAACTCCGCCAGCCGCGTCAGCGCCACCTCCGGGTTCCGGCCGAGCTCACGCAGCTCGAACAGGATCGCCCCGCGCGGGGTGTCCTCCGGCAGGCCGAGCGCCCGGCACAGCGCGGCTTCGCCGACCTCGGTCTCCCAGCAGCCGCTGCTGCCGCAGTAGCAGTCCCGCCCGTCCGGGCGGATCACCATGTGCCCGATCTCGCCGACGTAGCCGGAGCCGCCGCGCAGCGCCGAACCCTCGGCGATGACGCCGCCGCCGACCCCGACGTCCGCCGAGATGTAGACCACGTCGGACGCCCCGCGGGCCGCGCCGCGCAGGTGCTCGGCGACCGCGCCGAACTCGGCGTCGTTGCCGACCAGGATCGGGATCTGCAACACCGCGCCGAGCCGCTCGCCGAGCGCGACGTCGGTCCAGCGCAGGTTCGGGGCTTCGTGCACGTACCCGTCCGCTCGCCGGACGACGCCCGGCACGGACACCCCGGCGGCCACCGGGGTCACGTCGAGGTCGCTCGCCAGGATGGCCGTCGACTCGATGACGTGCGTGATGACCTCGTCGGGCTGCCCCATCCGGCCCCGCAGGTTCCAGCTGTTGCGGCCCAGGATCTGGCCACCCAGCCCGACCAGGGCGATCGCGACGTGCTCGACCTGCAGGTCGACCGCGAGCACGACCGCCGCGTGCGGCTGGGGCAGGACCAGGAGCGAGGGGCGGCCCGCCCCTCGTCCCGGCCTCGGCACCTTCTCCTCGACGACGCCGGCTTCCGCCAGCCCGTCGACGAGGGTCTTGATCGTGCTCCGGTTGAGCCCCAGCTGCGTGGCCAGGGTCGCCCGGGTGCTCGGCCCGCCGACGTGCAGCAGGCGGAGCAGGGTCGTGCGGTTGTGCCGGCGCACCTCGTCCGGTCGAGCAACGGGTGAGCTGGACACAGGCTTGATCATGCCAGGCTGGTTCAGCGCGTCGACGCAGCCGCGCGGCGCCGGGACAGCGCGTCGACCGTGGCGGCGAGCAACAGGACCAGACCGGTGACGATGTTGACCACCGCGGCCGGCTGCTTGAGCAGGCCCAGGCCGTTGATGACCACGGCGATCACGAGACCACCGACGACGGCGTCGGCCACGCGGCCCTTGCCGCCGAACAGCGACGTGCCGCCGATGACGGCCGCGCCGACCGAGTACAGCAGCGTGTTGAGGCCACCGGACTGCGGGCTGACCGAGCCGACCTTCGACGCGGCGACGATGCCGCCGATGGCCGCGACCGCCGAGCCGATGACGAACACGCTGGCCCGGATCTTCGGCACGTCGATACCGGCACGGCGGGCGGCTTCCTTGTTGCCGCCGACCGCGTAGACGTACCGGCCGTACTTGGTCCGGTTGAGCACGTAGGTCCCGGCCACCAGCAGCACCAGCATGATCGGGATGACGTACGGGATGCCCTGGATCGTGACGACCGCCTTGTTCGGCGAGCGGTTGATCGTCAGCAGCCAGGTCCCCACCGCCGACAGCACGACGAGCGCGCCGACCTTGATCAGCACCAGCGTCGTCGGCTGGACGACCAGGCCGCGCTGGAGCCGCCGGAAGTGGCTGAGCAGCGTGATCGCCGCGAACCCGCCGGCGGCGACGAGGAAGAAGATCCAGCTGCCGAGGACGTTCAGGTTGCCGTTGGCGATCTTGTACAGGACGTCCGAGTTGGTGATGCCGATCGTGCCGCCCTCACCGATGAACTGCAGCAGGACGCCCTGCCAAACGATGAACAGCGCCAGCGTCACGACGAAGGACGGCATGCCGATCTTCGACACCAGGAAGCCGGTGATGCAGCCGATCGAGGTGCCGACGCAGATGGCCAGCACGATCTCCAGCCAGGCGTTGGCGGGGACGCCGATCGCGACGATCAGCAGGCCGATCAGCGACAGCACGGCGCCGCCCCAGATCCGCTGGTAGGCCGAGAGCAGCATGGCCGCGGCGAGGACCGCGATGAACGTGATGAACACGCCGGAGCCCAAGGTGCCCAGCAGGTTCCCGGCATGGACATAGTGCAGGGCCATCACCGACGCGGCGGTGCCGGACGCCACACCGGCCGCGAGGTCGATCTCGCCGAGCAGCAGCACGAAGACGATGCCCATCGCGATGATGATCACGCCCGCGCCCTGCGGGAACACGTTGGCGATGTTGGCCAGCGTGAAGAAGTTGTCCGACAGCGCGCTGAACAGGATCACCAGCACGAGCAGGCCGAACAACGACGGCAGCGAGCCGAGCTCACCGGCGCGGATGCGAGCGAAGTAGTCGCGGACGGCTTCCCCGGTTGACATCGATGTCGTGTCGATGCCGAAGTCGGTGATCGCCGCGGTGGGGTTCTGGGTCTGCGCGAGCGCTTCCGCGGCCGGGGTGCCGACCTCGTGCTTGGCAGGAGTTTCAGTCATTTCCGGTTCTTTCTTCCCGCTCACAGGACCACGGCTTCGGGCCGGGCCAGGCCGAGGTCACCGGAGCGACCAGCGGTGATCAGTTCCACGATCTGGCCGTGGCTCACGTCCTTCGTGTGCACCTCGGCGACGAGCCGGCCGAGGTAGAGGACGGAGATGCGGTCGGCGACCTCGAACACGTCGGCCATGTTGTGGCTGATCAGCACGACCCCCAGGCCCTGCTCGGCGAGCCGGCGGACGAGGTCGAGCACCTGCCGGGTCTGCGCGACGCCGAGGGCGGCGGTCGGCTCGTCGAGGACGACGACCTTGCTGTTCCACAGCACCGACTTCGCGATGGCCACGGTCTGCCGCTGACCACCGGACAGCGAGGAAACCGGGGTGCGCACGGACTTGACGGTCCGGACCGAGAGCGAGGCCAGCGTTTCGCGGGCGGCCTTCTCCATGCTGGCTTCGTCCAGCTTCCACGAATTGCCGCGCTCGCGGCCGAGGAACATGTTCTGGACGATGTCGAGGTTGTCGGCGAGCGCGAGGTCCTGGTAGACGACCTCGATGCCGAGGTCCGCCGCGTCGCGCGGGCCGCGGATGTGGGTGTCCTCGCCGTTGAACCGCACGGCCCCCGAGTCGTACGGGTGGATGCCGGCGATGCACTTGACGAGGGTCGACTTGCCGGCGCCGTTGTCGCCGACCAGGGCGGTGACTTCGCCCGCGCGCACGTCGAAGTCCACGTCGTGGAGGACGTGGACGGGGCCGAAGCTCTTGTTCAGGCCCTTGATCTCGAGGATGGGCTCACTCATGGATGGCATTTCTCCGAATTTCCGATGCCCTCTGCCGCCGCTGGGGCCAGGCGATCCCCGCGAACGGGGAGTGGGGACCGGGCCGGGACGCGCCGTCGGGGTGCGCGTCCCGGCCCGGCTGTTCTGGGTGTTACGGGCAGGTCAGGAGATGCCGAGCGAGCTGCACTTGGCGGCGAGGTCGCCACCGCAGATCTCGGTCGCCTTCACGTAGCCCTGGGTCACGACCGTCTTGACGTCCTTCGCCAGGATCGTCGTCGGGGTCAGCAGCACGGACTTGATGTCGCGGTTGCCGGTCGGGTCGTGCAGCTTCGCGGTCGCGATGGCGTCGGCACCGGCGGTGTCACCCTTGGCCAGTGCGGCAGCCAGCTTGGCGGTGGCTTCGGCCTCTTCCTTGATCGGCTTGAAGACCGTCATGTACTGGTCGCCGCGCATGACCGCCATCAGGCCGTCGGCGGTCGCGTCCTGGCCGGTGACCGGGACCTTCCCGTTGAGGCCGTTCTTCTTGAGGATGGTGATGACCGCGCCGGCCAGGCCGTCGTTCGCCGCGACGACGCCGTCGACCTTGCCGCCGTTGGCGGTGAAGATCTGCTCGAACGTCGTGCCGCCGAGCTGGTTGTCCCAGTCGTTGATCGGCTGCTTCTGGATGCGCTTCAGGGTGCCCGCCGAGAACAGCGGCTCGAGGACGGAGTCCTGGCCCTTGGTGAACAGTGTGGCGTTGTTGTCGGTCGGCGCGCCCTCGATCTGGACGACACCCGCACCCGCCTTGCTCTTCAGCGCGTCGGCCATGGCCTGGCCCTGCAGCTGACCGACCTTCTCGTTGTCGAACGAGACGTAGTAGCCGGCGGACCCACCGAGGCTCGGGCGGTCGTAGTCGATGACCGGGATGCCGGCCGTCTTGGCCTTGGCCTCGACCGCGGAACCGACGGCCGGGTCACCGGGGGCGATGATCAGGACCTTGACGCCGGAGCTGATGAAGCCGTCCGCCAGGGTCGAGAACTTCTGGTTGTCACCCTGGGCGTTCTGGACGTCGACCTCGAAGCCCTGCGCCGTCAGCGCGGCGGTCAGCATCGGCTTGTCGAACGCTTCCCAGCGGGCCGAGGTGGCGGTCTCCGGCAGGATGACACCGACCTTGCCGGAGGCACCACCGGCGGCGGCCGGGGCGGACGAGGAAGCGGAGTTGCTCCCCGTGCCCCCGCTGTCCGAACTGTTTGCACCGCAAGCGGTCAGCACCAAGCCGGTGCTCACCGTGGCGGCGAGGAGGGTAAGGGTTCTGCTGCGCATCCTCGTTCCTTCCGGATCCAAGCATTGTGACGAGTGGGCCGTCGACGTCGTCTCGGGCCCTGCGAGGCGGTGATCCGGAAGGGTCCCGGCGCACCGACGCGCATATGTTGTGGGCGACAACATATGCCGCTGAGCGGCTGCGGGGAAGATAGCTGGATCGATTAAATGACACCAATTGGACACGGTTCGGCAACACAGGCTGGGTATCGCCCGGAAAGAGTAGATCCGCTGACGATGTGATCGCCAGCACTCACGGTGTGTTACATCCAGGTTTCCTAGCGAGCTGAAGATACTCCGGAGGTGTACACCCAGCGCGATCCGCCGGGAAGTGGTGGTGAACCCACGGCAAACGCCTCGGATTGGTCGCCGACTTGCGAACTTCGGACCCGAAGGTGCCCGAAGCACCACCGCCCGGGGGACGCGCGGGCAGCCGGGAGACGACCGATCGGGCACGCAACGTCACGGACTTGTGGAAGGTCCGGCGCGGCCTCGGCGGAACGGACGGTGACGAGCGGGTTCAGCCTCTCGGGCGACATCGCGGGTCCCCGGGGAGCCGCCAGACCCGACGCGTCGACGCTCGGAGCCGGTCGGGCCTCACCAGGTCCGGAGGGTGACGATCCGTTCCTCGAGCTGCTCGACCGTCGCCATCGCCGTCACCGGGCCGCCGCACACGCGGCGCAGCTCGTTGTGGATCGCGCCGTGGGGCTTCTTCGTGCGGTGGTGGTACATGCCCACCAGCGCGTTCAGCTCCTTGCGCAACGCGCCGAGGCGCTCGCTCACCGACTGCGGGCGGGCCGGGGCCGGGGCGGCCTCTTCCTTCGCGGGCTTGCGGCGCTTCTCGTCGGCGATCTGCTCTTCCTGCCGCTTCCGCAGCAGCGCGCGCACCTGGTCGGGCTCCAGCAGCCCCGGCAGGCCGAGGTACTCCTGCTCCTCGTCGGAGCCCGAGAACACCGCCGTGCCGAACGAGTTGCCGTCGTAGATGACCTGGTCGAGCTCGGCCGAGGCGCCCAGCGAGGTGAACGCCTTCTCCTCCTCGCCCGGCTCGTCCTCGGTGCGGTTGGCCTGGGCGAGGAGCTCGTCCTCCCAGCCTTCCTTCTCCCGGTGCGGCTTGCCGAGCACGTGGTCGCGCTGCGCCTCCAGCTCGCTGGCCAGCTCCAGCAGCACCGGGACCGACGGCAGGAACACGCTCGCCGTCTCGCCCTTCTTCCGGGCTCGCACGTACCGGCCGATCGCCTGGGCGAAGAACAGCGGGGTCGAGGCGCTCGTCGCGTACACGCCCACCGCCAGGCGCGGGACGTCGACGCCTTCCGAGACCATGCGGACCGCCACGATCCAGCGCTCGTTCGTCTCGGAGAACTCCTTGATCCGGCCCGAGGCCTTCGGATCGTCGGAGAGCACCAGTGTCGGCGTCTCGCCCGAGAGCCGCTCCAGGATCTTCGCGTACGCGCGCGCCGACTCCTGGTCGGTGGCGATCACCAGCCCGCCGGCGTCCGGCACGCTCTGGCGGACCTGCGACAACCGCGTGTCGGCCGCGTGCAGCACCGCCGGGATCCACTCGCCCGCCGGGTCGAGGGCCGTGCGCCACGCGCGGGCGTTCTGCTCCGCCGTCAGCGGCTCGCCGAGCCGCGCCGTGAACTCCTCCCCCGCGCTGGTGCGCCAGGAGGCCTCACCCGAGTAGGCGAGGAAGACGACCGGCCGGACCACGCCGTCGGCCAGCGCGTCCGCGTAGCCGTACGAGTGGTCGGCCTTGCTGCGCTGGAAGCCGCCGGAGTCCGGCTCGTAGGTGACGAACGGGATGGCCGAGTCGTCGGACCGGAAGGGCGTCCCGGTCAGCGACAGCCGCCGGACGGCCGGGGTGAAGGCCTCGCGGATCGCGTCGCCCCACGACTTGGCGTCGCCGCCGTGGTGGATCTCGTCGAGGATCACCAGCGTCTTGCGGTTCTCGGTGCGCACGCGGTGCAACGTCGGGTGCGCCGCGACCTGCGCGTACGTCAGCGCGACGCCGTTGTAGTCCGACGACGTGACGCCGGTGGTGTTGCGGAAGTTCGAGTCGATCTGGATCCCGGCCATCGCCGCCGCCGACGCCCACTGGTGCTTGAGGTGCTCGGTCGGGGTGACGATGGTGACGGCCTCGATCGTGCGGTCGCTCAGCAGCTCGGCGGCGATCCGCAGGCCGAACACCGTCTTGCCGGCACCGGGCGTCGCCACCGCGAGGAAGTCCTTCGGCTTGCGCGTCAGGTACTTCGTGAGCGCCCGCCGCTGCCACGCCCGCAGCGGGCGCGCGGTCGAGTCCTTCTCCGCGGGAGGCGCCCCGAGCTGCGTCTCCGTCATCGCCGGTCCTCCCCCTCGCTCACGTGCCTCAAGTGCTGTGACGTGCGAAAACCCTCACTGTGGTACCGACTTCGGCCATGACGACCGGCGTGGCGACTGCGGTGAGGGCACTGGAGCGAGTCTACCGGCCGGGTCCGACAGTTCCCGGCACCGGCACGGGTGATGTCCCCCGACACGCCCGGGCGCAGGCACGGTGACGAGCCAAATCAGCACGGATGGACCATGCTGGACACGTCATGGGTGAGGTTCAGCCGTCCGCAGCGACGAAGGTGGCCCGCAGGGGGCCGTGGCGCCTCGTCACGCGCACGCTCGCCAAGGCCTGGGAGGGCAACATCTTCTCCGAGGCCGCCGAGGCGGCCTTCTGGCAGACGCTGTCGCTGCCGCCGCTGCTGCTGGGGCTGCTCGGCAGCCTGGGCTTCGTCGGCGAGTGGTTCGGGCAGGACGTCGTCACCCAGGTGCACGACCGGATCATCGGCTTCTGCAAGACGGTCTTCAGCGCCAACGCCGTCCACGACATCATCGAGCCGACCGTGAACAGCATCCTCACCGTCGGCAAGGGCGAGATCGTCTCGGTGGGCTTCCTGATCTCGCTGTGGGCGGGTTCGTCGGCGATGTCGTCGTTCGTGGACGCGATCACCGTCGCCCACGACCAGTACGGCGTCCGCAACGACGTCTGGCAGCGGATCTTCGCGCTGCTGCTGTACCTGTGCGGCCTCGTCATCCTGGTCGTCGGGCTGCCGCTGCTGGCGATCGGCCCCGACCTGCTGCCGGAGTTCTTCCCCACCGAGTGGCGCCCGACGGTCACCTCGTGGGTGAGCGCGCTGTACTTCCCGACCCTCGGGATCATGATCACCCTCGCGCTGACCACGCTGTACAAGCTCGCCCTGCCGCGGAAGCTGCCGTGGCACCGCGGGCTGCCCGGCGCCGTGCTCGCGATGGTCGTGTTCCTGCTCTCCTCGGTCGGCCTGCGCGTCTACCTGAACTGGATCACCAAGACCGGCTACACCTACGGCGCGCTCGCCGCGCCGATCGCGTTCCTGCTGCTGATGTTCTTCATCGGGCTGGCCGTGGTCGGCGGGGCCTACTTCAACAGCGCGATCCAGGAGCTGTGGCCGGCGAAGGCGACCCGGCGGCAGCGGCGCAAGTGGCGGCGCCTGGAGATGGAGCGTGCGTCCGAGCGGCTGCGCACCGAGGAAGGCCGGAACCTGTGGGAGCGCACGACCACACCGCTGCGGCGCCCGCGTCCCGAAGAGGTCTCGTCCAACGGTGACGCGCCGGACGAGGACGCCGGACCGTCCGAAGAGGACGAGCCGTCACCGAGCGCGCCCGACCCGGCACCCAGCGCTGCTCAGGGTCGCGTCTCCTCCCCAGGGACGACCCGGAATCCACCCCCAGACTGAGTCGCCCCTCAGGTCGGACATGGGAAGCTCGGCCGGTCACTGACGCAGGCGTCGGTCGCCGCGTCGTTCCCGAGGGGGTTGTCGAAGTCATGTCCGTGCTGGCCAGATTGAGCCTGCGCAACCGAAGCCTGATCGGCCTGCTCGCGCTGGTGGTCGTCGGTTTCGGTGCTTTCGCGCTGCCGCAGATCAAGCAGCAGCTCTTCCCGTCGCTGCAGTTCCCGCAGGCCCAGATCGTCACCTCGTACGCGGGCGCGTCGCCGGACGCGGTCGACCGCCAGGTCACCGAACCCCTCGAAGGCGCGTTGCAGGGGCTCAAGGGCCTCGAAGAGATCAACTCGACCAGCTCGGACGGCGTCTCGCGCGTCGTCACGCAGTTCGCGTTCGGCACCGACCTCGACGCGGCCGTCTCGCAGATCCAGCAGGCGGTGAACCAGGTCCGGCCGCGGCTGCCGCAGAACTCCGACCCGTCGGTATCGGCCGGCAGCACCGACGACCTGCCGGTGATCCTGGTCGCCGCGGGCACGGCCGGTGACCCGCAGCAGCTCGCGCCCGCGCTGACCGACCAGGTCGCGCCGGAGCTGCGGAAGATCGACGGCGTCCGCACGGTGACCGTCACCGGCGTGCGGCAGCCGCGCGTCACGATCACACTCGACTACGCGAAGCTGGCCGCCGCCGGCGTCGACCCGGCGTCGATCGCGACCACGCTGCAGACCGCCGGCGCCGCCGTGCCGGCCGGCACGCTGACCGAAGGCGACAAGACGCTGAGCGTCCAGGTCGGTGGCGGGCAGACCACTGTGGACACCCTCCGCGACCTTTACCTCACGCCGAGCGCCGCGGCCGGCGCCGCGCGGCCGGGAACGCCGGCACGCGGGCCGGTGAAGCTGGGTGACGTCGCCGACGTCCAGACCGGCTTCGCGCCGGCGACGTCGATCACGCGCACCAACGGCAAGCCCAGCCTCGGCCTCTCGATCACCATGGTGGACAACGGGAACGCCGTCGCGATCTCCGACGCCGTCCGCGCCAAGCTGCCGGACCTGGCGAAGAAGACCGGCTCCGAGATGAGCGTCGTGTTCGACCAGGGCACGCCGGTGAAGGACGCGATCAGCGGCCTGACCACCGAAGGCCTGCTGGGCCTGGCGTTCGCGGTCATCGTCATCCTGCTGTTCCTGCTGTCGGTGCGCTCGACGCTGGTGACCGCGGTGTCCATCCCGCTGTCGGTGGTGGTCGCGCTGATCGCGCTGTGGACCGGCGACCTGTCGCTCAACCTGCTCACCCTCGGCGCGCTGACCATCGCGATCGGCCGGGTGGTCGACGACTCGATCGTCGTGCTGGAGAACATCAAGCGGCACTTGGGTTACGGCGAGGAGAAGCAGCGGGCGGTGCTCGACGGCGTCCGCGAGGTGGCCGGCGCGGTGACGTCGTCCACGCTGACGACCGTCGCGGTGTTCCTGCCGATCGCGTTCGTCGGCGGGTTCGTCGGCGAGCTGTTCTCGCCGTTCGCGATCACCGTCACGGTGGCGCTGCTGGCTTCGCTGCTCGTGTCGCTGACCGTGGTTCCCGTGCTGGCGTACTGGTTCCTGAAGCAGCCCGAGGTCCCGGCGGACGCCATCGAGGCCGAGCGGGCCCGCGAAGCGGCCGTCGAGAAGGAGCGCCGCAGCTTCCTGCAGCGCGCCTACCTGCCGGTGATCCGGTTCGCGACCAAGCGGCGGCTGACCGTCGTGCTGCTGGCGCTGCTGATCTTCGCCGGCACGGTCGGGCTCGCGACGCGGCTGAACACGAACTTCCTCGACCAGTCCGGCGGCACCACGCTGAACATGACGCAGAAGCTGCCCGCGGGCACGAGCGCAGCGGCGAAGGAGAAGGCGGCGACGGCGGTCGAGCAGGCGCTGGCCGCGGAGCCCGCGGTGCAGACCTACCAGGTCAGTATCGGCGGCGGGGGCGCGTTCGGCTTCGGGGGCGGGACGAACACCAGCATCTCGGTGACCGTCGCGAAGGACACCGACCTGAACGCGCTGTCCGACCGGCTCCGGTCGAAGCTGACCTCCCGGCCGGAGCTGGGCGAGGTCAAGATCGGCGCGGACGCGTCCGGGTTCAACTCCGACCAGGTCTCGGTGACGGTGACGGCGCCGTCGGAGGCCGCGCTGAAGCCCGCGTCCGACCAGATCGTGCAGGCGCTCGGCGGAGTGTCCGGGCTGACCGAGGTGAGCAGCGACCTGGCCGTCGGCTCACCGCGGGTGCAGGTCGAGGTGGACGACGCCGCGGCCGCCGCGCGCGGGCTGTCGGCGAGCACCATCGGCCAGGTCGCCAACCAGGCGATCGCCGGCCGCACGGTGACGCAGCTGCCGGTCGGCGGCCAGCGCACGGACATCGTGCTGCGCGCCGGCACCGCGCCGGCCACGGTCGACCAGGTGAAGGGCCTGCAGATCCCCGGTCCGACGGGGGTCGTCCGGCTCGACGAGGTCGCGAAGGTGTCCACTGTGGACGGACCGGCGTCGGTGCACCGCACCGGCGGCGACCTTTCGACCACGGTCACCGCCAAGAACACCGGTGACAACCTGAGCAAGACGACCGCGGACATCCAGTCCAAGCTGGACGGGCTGACGTTCACCGGCGGCGCGTCGTACTCGCTCGGCGGCGTAAGCCAGGACCAGCAGGAGGCGTTCTCGAACCTGTTCCTGGCGCTGCTGGCGGCGATCGCGATCGTGTTCCTGATCATGGTGGCGACGTTCCGCAGCCTGATCCAGCCGCTGATCCTGCTGGTGTCGATCCCGTTCGCGGCGACCGGCGCGATCGGGCTGCTGCTGGCGACGGGCACCGCGCTCGGCCTGCCGGCGCTGATCGGCATGCTGATGCTGGTCGGCATCGTCGTGACGAACGCGATCGTGCTGATCGACCTGATCAACCAGTACCGGGCCGAGGGGATGAGCGTCGCCGACGCCGTCACCGAAGGCGGCCGGCGGCGGCTGCGGCCGATCCTGATGACCGCGGCGGCGACGATCTTCGCGCTCGTCCCGATGGCGCTGGGCATCACCGGCCAGGGCGGGTTCATCGGCCAGCCCCTCGCCATCGTGGTGATCGGCGGCCTGGTCAGCTCGACGCTGCTGACGCTGGTGCTGGTCCCGACCCTCTACACGATGGTCGAGACCCGCAAGGAGCGCCGCCGCGCTCGCCGCGAGGCCAAGCGGGCGCCGAAGGAGGCGCCGGAGTCGGAGTCCCTGGACCCCGCCCCGACCGCCTGAGTCACGCCGAAGGCGTTCACCGGCAACCGTGATCAGAACGCCGACACACGTGATCCGAGGGTCGACACGCGTGATTGAAGGGACGACACGCCGAGGCCATCCCAGCCCCGGCGTGTCGTCCGCCTGATCACGTGTGTCGACTCCGCAATCACGCGAGTCGACCCTTCGATCACACGTCTACTGCTTGAAGCGGTAGGTCATGCTGTCGAAGAGGATGCAGATGCTCGGCGACATCACGATCACGCGGAGCGTGCTGTCCCGCTCGTCGAAGTCGATGCCCTCGACCTCGAAGTTGCCGCTGCAGCCGCTGCGCAGCGGGAGCTGCCCCAGCGACGTCACGTGCCCGGCGACGTCCGAGCCGGACAGCGGGCTCGCGAGGTCGACCTGCAGCAGCGGCTTCGTGGTGCCGAAGAGGCTGCCGTCCGGGTCGTCGGACGCGCAGAGCAGGCGGGTCGCGGTCTGGAAGTCGCAGCCCTGGACGTCGCGGACCTGGTGGTCGAGCCGGATCGTGCCGGACAGGGGCAGGTTCTGGGCCGGGTCGGTGGCCGCCACGCCGGGCATCGGGTGGACCAGGAGGCGGTCCATCGTGCCCCACTCTCCCGCCACCATCCACCGGGCGTCGGGCGACACCGCGGCGAACGAGTTGTTGTTCGCTTCCCACGACTCGAGGTTGTGCTTGTAGTTCTTCCACGAGCCGTCCGGGGCCTGGACGCGGAAGAGCTTCGCGCCCCGGTCGTCACGCTGGTAGGGCTCGACGTAGAAGCCCTGGGCCGAGCCGGGGTCGCCGACGTGGTTCCAGCCCTGCGAGTTGAGGTCCGCCGGGATGGTGCCGATCCCGGTGTAGCGGATGGTGGTGCCCGAGGGGCGGACGATCGTGGCGAGCCCCTGGCTCTCGTCGAGGGCGCGCGCGGAGTCCCGGCCCACCTCCGACCAGCCGGTGACGGCCTGGGCGAGCGCGGGCGAGACCACGGCGAGCAGGGCGGCGAGGATGAGCACGATCCCGGTTCTGCGCATGTGCGACTCCGGTGGGTGAGGGGACCTGGCCCGCTGGATTTACCAGGTCTCCCGCACCCGGCACACCCGCCGAATGAAGGTTTTTCACGTTTGTTCGACGACTTGTCCGTTTCCGGACAGCCCGAAGACCCGGCGGGAACACCCGCCGGGGTTCAAGCCGGGGTCACTCCCCCGGGCGCAGCCCGTCGAAGATCTTCTTGCAGTCCGGGCAGACCGGCGAACCGGGCTTCGGCGACTTCGTGACCGGGAAGACCTCGCCGCACAGCGCCACCACGAAGTTGCCCATGACCGCGCTCTCGGCGATCTTGTTCTTCTTCACGTAGTGGAACATCTTCGGGGTGTCGTCGTCGGCCGTGTCCGTGCCCTCGGGCGTGGTTTCCGGCTTCGTCAGCGTCTCGGTGCTCACCCGGCCATTGTGCCCGAGTCCCGCCGGACCTCGTACGAAAGCCCCTCGACCTGGCAGGATCGGCGGCATGTTCCAGAAGGTGCTCGCGACGTTCGGCTCGGGCGGAGCGAAGATCGACGCCCGCCTGCTCGACCGGACCGCCTCCCCCGGCCGTCCCCTGCACGGCGAGGTGCTGCTGGCCGGCGGCGAGGTCGACCAGGAGATCAAGGGCCTCGCGGTGACGCTGCTGGCCCGCGTCCAGGTCCCCGGCGCGGACAAGACCGAGGACCTCCCGTTCGGCTCCCAGCACCTGGTCGGCGCCGAGACGATCCGGGCCGGGCAGCAGGTGCGCCTCCCCTTCGAGGTGCCGCTGCCGTGGGAGACGCCCGTCACCAGCGTCTTCGCCAAGCCGCTCACCGGCATGGCCGTCGGCGTGCGGGCCGAGCTCGACCTGGCCTCGGCCGTGTCGGACCCGTTCGACGCCGACGCCGTCTCGATCGAGCCGCTCCCGGCCCAGAAGCGGGTCCTCGACGCGCTGAGCCGCACCGGCTTCACCTTTCGCGAGGCGATCCTCGAGCAGGGCCGGATCAACGGCGCCCAGCAGCAGCTGCCGTTCTTCCAGGAGATCCGCTTCACGCCCTCGCCGCGTTTCGCGAGCGTGTTCTCCCAGCTCGCGGTAACGTTCCTGGCGTCGTCGAGCCGCACGGACGTCGTCCTGGAGGTCACCAAGCGGGTCCGGGTGAGCAAGACCGGCGGCTTCGGCGGGCGCGGGCAGGACTTCCTCGGGATGTTCACGATGAAGCCGGACGTGAACTGGGAGAAGCAGCTCGAGGACTGGCTGGACCAGGTCGCCCGCCCGCGCGGCATCTTCGACTGATGGAGTGGCGCGATGCGGTGGCGGCACTGGGCGGTGTTCCCGACGCGTGGCCGCGGCTCGAAGCGCGCTACGCCGAGCCCCACCGCCGCTACCACACGCTCGGCCACGCGGCCGCCGTCGCGCGGGACTCCGCCTGGCTGGCCGGCGACCTCGGCGACGTCGACCGCGCGATCGTCGCCGTCGCCGCCTGGACGCACGACGTCGTCTACGACGCGAACCCCGGCGAAGACGAACGCGCCAGCGCGCGATGGGCCCGCGAAGCGCTGGACGGGGTCGCCGAAACCTACCAGAGGCGCGTCGAAGGCCTGATCCTCGCGACGATCAAGCACGACGCCCCGCCGGACGACCACCTCGCCACCGCGCTCCTCGACGCCGACCTCGCCATCCTCGGCGCGCCCGAGGAGCGGTACTCGACGTACGCCCGCGCAGTGCGTGAGGAGTACGCGAAGTACCCCGACGACGTCTGGCGCGAAGGCCGCATCGCCGTCCTCGAAGGCATGCTGAGCAGGACGCTCTACCGCAGCGAAGCCGCGCGGACACGCTGGGCGACCGCCGCGGAAAAGAACCTGACGGCCGAGCTGACCCACTGGCGCCGTGAGCGAACCGATCACCGATGATGGTTCCTCGTGACCACCCCACTCACCCTGCACGAAGAGGTCGCCTCGGCGCTGCGTGACGGGCACCCCGTCGTCGCGCTGGAGAGCACCATCCTGTCCCACGGCCTCCCCGCCGGCCGCAACCTCGACGTCGCCCACCGCCTCGAGCGCGTGGTGCGCGACGGCGGCGCCGTCCCGGCCACCATCGCGGTGCTCGACGGCCGCGTCGTCGTCGGCCTCTCCCCCGCCGAACTGGAGCGCGTCTGCGCGCCGGACGCCGGCCTGGACAAGCTGTCGCTGCGCGACCTCGGCCCGGCCGTCGGCCTCGGCCGCTCCGGCGCGACGACCGTGGCGAGCACGTCGGCGCTGGCCGCCGCGGCCGGCATCGGGATGTTCGCCACCGGCGGCCTCGGCGGCGTGCACGTCGGCGCGGCGCAGTCGTGGGACGTCTCGGCGGACCTCGGCGTGCTCGCGAAGGTGCCGACCGTCGTGGTCTGCTCCGGCGTGAAGTCGGTGCTCGACATCCCGGCGACGCTCGAGGTGCTGGAGACGAACTCGGTGCCGGTGCTCGGCTACCGCACCGACGACTTCCCGGCGTTCTACCTCCGGTCGTCCGGGCACGCGGTGGGCTGGCGGGTCGACGACCCGAAGCAGGCCGCCGCCGTGGTCGCCGCGCACCGCGCGTACGCGAATTCCGGGGTCCTGCTGGCGAACCCGATCCCCGAAGCGTCCGAAATGGACAAAGAGCTGCACGACCGGCTGCTCGCCGAGGGCCTCGCGCTGGTGGCCGAGCGGGGCGTGCACGGCGCCGACGTCACGCCGGTGCTGCTGGAGCACTTCCACACAGCGAGCGGCGGCGTGAGCATCGACGCGAACGAAGCCTTGGTGCTCAACAACGCCAAGCTGGCGACCGAGGTGGCGGTGGCGCTGTCGTGAGCGGGATCGTGGTGGTCGGCGACGCGGCCCTCGACGTGATCGCCCGGCACGACAAGCCGTTGCCGCACGGCGGCGACGCGCGCGCGAAGATCCGGTTCACCGGCGGCGGCTCGGGCGCCAACACGGCGCTGTGGCTGCGTCACCTCGGCGCGGACACGACGCTGGTCGCGCGGATCGGCGACGACCCGGGCGGCCGGCTGATCAAGGCCGAGCTGGAGGCCGCGGGCGTGCGGTGCGCGTTCGCCGTCGACCCCGAGGCGCCGACGTGCTGCGTCGTGGTGATGGTCGACGGTTCCGGGCAGCGGAGCATGCTCGCCGACCGCGGCGCGAACCAGCGCTTCGCCCCGGAAGACGTCACCGCCGAGGCGCTGGCCGGCGCCCGGCACCTCCACCTGTCCGGCTACGTGCTGCTCGACCCGCCGTCGCGGGCCGCGGGGCTGGCGTCACTGGCCGCCGCTCGCGAAGCGGGGCTGACGACGTCGGTCGACCCGCAGGCCGCCGCGCACATCACCGACCCGGCCGCGTTCCTCGACGACGTCCGCGGCGTCGACCTGCTGATGCCGAACACCGAGGAACTGGTGGCGCTGACCGGTTCTGCGGACCCGGCGTCGGCGAAGGAACTGCTCGACGCCGTCGGCGCGGTCGTGGTGACCGCCGGGCTGGACGGCGCGAGCTGGGTCGATCAGGTCGGCGTCACGAGCGTCCCGGCCGTCGAAGCCGAGTGCATCGACTCGACCGGCGCGGGCGACGCGTTCGACGCGGGCGTGCTCACCGGCTGGCTGGCCAAGGAGTCCACTGTGGACATCCTGCGGCACGGGACGCGGCTGGGTGCCCTGGCGGTCGGGAAGGTGGGCCCGCAGCCGGTCTGACGCTCAGCCGTCGATGACGCGGTGGCTGGTGCCTTCGATCGCCGTCGCCTCGCGCTGGTAGGTCGAGACGTTCTCGGACCTGCGGGGCGGGCGGTCGTTGGCGATCAGCACCGCGATCCACGGCAGCGGCACCGAGATCGCCAGGAACCCCAGCGCCAGCCACCAGGTGTGGTAGGTCAGCCCGGCGAGGATCAGGCACGGGATGCGGCACGCCATCATGATCACGTACTTGCGCTTGCGCGCTTTGAACTGCTCTTCGTACGACGGGGCCGCCCCGGTGATCAGCACCGGGTCCGAGTCGTTGGCGGGCATGGTCACTGCACCACCTCCACGTCCCATCGTCCCACCTGTTCCGGTCATCCGACACCTGGGTGGGACAACCGGCTCAACGCGGCGGTCACGAGCGTCTCGATGCCGGTGCGCAGGGTCGGGTGCAGCACCGGAGCGAAGCGCGGCGAGTGGTTGGACGGGATGTCGCGCTCGAACCGGCCCTCGGTCATCGCCGTGATCACCGTGTGCGGGTCGAAGCCGCCGACCAGCCAGAACACCGACGGGACGCCGGCCGCGCGGCCGAACTCGCTGAAGTCCTCGCTGCCGGTGACCAGCGGCGCCGGCAGCACCGCTTCGGCACCGAAGTGGGCCCGGAAGACCTCGGTGAGCGCGTCGTTGGCCGCTTCGTCGTTCTCGGTGATCGGGTAGGAGCCCGACCGGACGATCTCGGGCGGCTTCGGCGCGCCGGCCGTCGCGGCCTCGCCGTTGACGATCCGCTCCACCGCGGCGAGCACGCGCTCGCGGACGGCCTGGTCGAACGACCGGACGTTCACCTCGAGCACGGCGTCGTCGGCGATCACGTTGCTCGCGGTGCCCACGTGCAGCGAGCCGACGGTGACGACCGCCGAGTCGGTGGCGGCGATCTCGCGGGAGACGATCGTCTGCAGCTTGAGCACCACGGACGCGGCGAGCACGGCCGGGTCGACGGTCGTCTCGGGGCGCGAGCCGTGGCCGCCGCGGCCGAACAGGGTGATGCGCAGGGTGTCGGTCGCGGCCATGATCACGCCGGGCCGGGTGAGCACCCAGCCGGCCGGGCCGGGCACCAGGTGCTGGCCGTACACGACGTCGGGCGTCCCGGCGCGGTCGAACAGGCCGTCGCGGACCATCGCGACGGCGCCGCCGACGCCCTCCTCCCCCGGCTGGAAGACCACCTGCAGCGTGCCGGACCAGGTGTCGCGGCCCTTCGCGAGCAGCGCCGCGGCGCCGGAGAGCCAGGTGGCGTGCATGTCGTGCCCGCACGCGTGCATGACCGGGACGTCCTTGCCGTGCTCGTCGGTGCCGCGGGCGGTGCTCGCGTACGACAGCCCGGTCTTCTCCTCGACCGGCAGCGCGTCGATGTCGGCGCGCAGCAGCACCGTCGGGCCCTCGCCGTTGCGCAGCACGCCCAGCACCCCGGTGCCGGCGATGCCGGTGTGCACCTCGTAGCCGTCGCGCTCCAGCCGCCGGGCCAGCTCGGCCGCCGTCCGGGTCTCGGCGAAGGACAGCTCGGGATGCCGGTGCAGGTCGATGTACAGCGCTTCGAGCTCGGGCAGCGCCGCGTCGAGCGGGGCGAGGACGCGTTCAAGGGTCACGGGGGCCATCGTGGCAGCATTACCCACCGTGAGCACGCGAAGCGTACTGCCCGACCTGTCCGACGACGTCTGCGCGCGGCTGCGCGAGGCCTTCCGGCGCGCCTCCTACGATGCCGACGGCGTGGTGGCCGCCCTCGGCGGGGCCGCGCACGCGGCGCTGGGCCGCGGCGAGCCGGTGCCGGCCGAGCGCGCGACCCGGGACGCGGGCGAGCTGGGCACGCTGATCCGGCTGTTCCTGCTGGGCGGCACCGAGCCGGAGACCGCGATCAAGGCCGCCTTCGCGCCGTTGTCCCCCGAGGACGCCGTCGCCGCGGGGGTACTGGCCCCGGCGGCCGAGGGCTACCGCGCGGCGCTCGACATCCGGCCGCACGGGGACGACGACGGCTCGTGGTGGGTGGTATCCGACCTCGACGCCGACGTGCTCGGCACCACCGTGCCCGAGGACCACGTGCTCGGCGTCGGGCACGCGTCGCTGTCGCTGATCCGCGCGACCAGCCGCCGCCCGGTCGGCACCCTGCTCGACCTGGGCACCGGCAACGGCGTGCAGGCGCTGCACGCGACCCGGCACGCCCGGCGCGTCACGGCCACCGACGTCTCCGAGCGGGCGCTGGCGCTGGCCGCGGCGACCTTCCGGCTGAACGAGCTGGACGTCGAGCTGGCCCGCGGCGAGTGGTTCGCGCCGGTCGCGCGGCGGAAGTTCGACCAGGTCGTCTGCAACCCGCCGTTCGTGGTCGGACCGGCCCGCGTCGACTACACCTACCGCGACTCCGGGCTGGCCGGCGACGACGCGACCGCGCTGGTGATCCGGCAGCTCCCGGGCTTCCTCAACGACGGCGGAGTCGGGCACCTGCTCGGCTCCTGGCTGCACACGGGTCGCGAGGACTGGGCCGACCGGGTGAGCCGCTGGCTGCCTGCCGAGACCGACGCCTGGTTCGTCCAGCGCGACATCGCCGACCCGGCGCTCTACGTCGGCACCTGGCTGCGGGACGCGGGCCTCGACCCGCGCTCGCCGGAGGGCCGGGCGAAGGCGGCGGCGTGGCTCGACTGGTTCGCGGCGAACGACGTCCAGGGCATCGGGTTCGGCTTCGTCACGCTGCGGCGCGCGGCCGGGCGCACCCCGACCGTGGTGTGCGAGGACCTGCGGCAGGCCTACGACGACCCGCTGGGCCCGGAAGCGGCCGGCTGGCTCGAGCGCGTGGACTGGCTGCGGGAATCGGGAGATTCCTTGCTCGATGTCCGTTTTGTGGTCCCGGACACGGTTTTGCTGGAAAGCGTCGAGGAACCCGGTGACGAGGGCTGGGCGACGACCGTCAGGCGGCTGCACCGCACCGACGGGCCGGGCTGGCAGCACGAGGTCGACGAGCTGGCCGCGCGGCTGCTCGCCGGCTGTCGCGGCGCGTTGCCCTTGGAGGACCTGATCGAGCTCCTCGCGTTCTCGCAAGGGCTCGAGGCGGAGGAGCTGGCGGCCGCCGCGCTGCCCGTCGTCCGCGAGCTCGTCCGGCACGGGATGCTCGTCCCGGCGGGCCGGTGAGGGCGGTCGCGGCCCGCGTCACGCGGGCCGACGTGACCGTCGAGGGCGAGGTCGTCGGAGCCATCGCCGAACCGGGTTTGCTGGTGCTGCTGGGAATCCACGTCGACGACGACGCGGCGAAGGCCGTGACGATGGCGCGCAAATTGCACGAGCTGCGCGTGTTGCGCGACGAGGAATCATGCGCCACGGCGAATGCGCCGCTGCTCGTGGTGAGCCAGTTCACGCTCTACGGCGAGACGAAGAAAGGGCGCCGGCCGTCGTGGACGCAGGCCGCCCGGCCGGAGGCGGCCGAGCCGTTGGTGGACGCCGTCGTGGCCGAGCTGCGCGGCCGCGGCGCCACCGTCGCGACGGGCCGTTTCGGGGCGATGATGGCGGTCTCGAGCGTGAACGACGGTCCGTTCACCGTTCTCGTAGAGGTCTAGACCACTGCCCGCCGGTTCACATCCTGACCCGATTCACATCGGATTCTCAGGTTGTCCGGTCACGGACCGTTCTCAGCAAAAGCTCAGCAATGGTGGAGCAACCGGAGCGCGCCCGCAGCCGTCTCCTTTTCAGGCGAGCCGGGAACGTTTTGGAAACCCGGAGCGTTGTGCCAGATGTCCAGCCAAGCCGGCCGGACCGGCGTACCGGGTTCCACAGGCCCCGGTCCGCGGGTACGCACCCGGTGGGACGACCGCAGCAACACGTTCAGCCCGTGACCGGGGAGGCAGAATGTCAGTCCAGACTCTCGAACGCGAGTCGCGCGGGATTCGCGAGCGCATCCCGGCTCAGGTGTCCGAGGAGCCGGTGAGCGTGGGGGCGCTCGCCGACGGCGACCTCGACGCCCCGAGCCCCGCCGCCGACCTCGTGCGTGTCTACCTCAACGGTATCGGTAAGACGGCGCTGCTGTCCGCGGCCGACGAGGTCGAGCTCGCCAAGCGCATCGAAGCCGGCGTCTTCGCCCAGCACATGCTGGACACCGGGGAGAACCTCACCCCGAAGCGCCGCAAGGAGCTCTCCGCACTGGTCCGTGACGGGCACGTGGCCAAGAACCACCTGCTGGAGGCCAACCTCCGCCTGGTGGTCTCGCTGGCCAAGCGCTACACCGGCCGGGGGATGCCGCTGCTCGACCTGATCCAGGAGGGGAACCTGGGTCTGATCCGCGCGGTGGAGAAGTTCGACTACTCCAAGGGGTTCAAGTTCTCGACCTACGCGACCTGGTGGATCCGCCAGGCCATCACCAGGGGGATGGCCGACCAGGGGCGCACGATCCGGCTCCCGGTCCACCTCGTGGAACAGGTCAACAAGCTGGCCCGCATCAAGCGCGACCTGCACCAGCAGCTCGGGCGCGACGCGACGCACGAGGAGCTGGCGGCCGAGTCGGGCATCCCGGCGCACAAGATCTCGGACCTGCTCGACCACTCGCGTGACCCGGTAAGCCTGGACATGCCGGTCGGCACCGAGGAGGACGCCCCGCTGGGCGACTTCATCGAGGACTCCGAGGCGACGGACGCCGAGAGCGCCGTGATCTCGAGCCTGCTGCAGGACGACCTGCGCCGGGTCCTGTCGACGCTGGACGACCGCGAGCAGCAGGTCATCCGCCTGCGTTACGGCCTCGACGACGGCCAGCCCCGCACGCTCGACCAGATCGGCAAGCACTTCGGGCTGTCCCGCGAGCGCGTCCGCCAGATCGAGCGCGAGGTCATGTCGAAGCTCCGCCAGGGCGAGCGCGCGGACCGGCTCCGCGCCTACGCCAGCTGATCACCGATCCACGGCTACGCCGAACGGGGCGGGTGCGCACCTGCGCGCGACGGCCGAGCGGCTGCAGGAGCTCGTCGCCGACCAGTGGGGCGCCCGGCTGATCCGCTCCTGGGAGGAGCGCTGGCTCGCC
>NZ_JBEXVF010000100.1:0-30466 GCF_040629235.1 Amycolatopsis sp. NPDC005961
AACGGTCGGTCACCACACACCGGCCGAAACCCGAACCAACTACGCTCAAGCCCACGCTGCCTAACAACCCCGTGTCCGCCTCACCGGGGCAACTCCACACGTGTGATTGGGAGGGCATCACGCGTGATTGGCGGGTCGACACGGCTACTTGCGGCGGAGGCCGATCTGGCGCCAGGAGCGGCGGCGCTGGCCGTTGCCGTTCTGGGAGGTTTCGCGGGGGGTGCGCATCGGCTCGCCGGTGCGGGGGAGGCGGACCGCGCGCATTGCCGCGCCCGCGACGCGGCGGCGCAGCGGGCGCCGCAGGCCCAGGCGGCGCGGGGAGGCGCGGCGGATCGCGCGGCGCTCGCGCGGCGGGACCGTCCAGGCCTCCGGGTGCGCGGCCAGCCAGCGGTGCCGGTAGACCGCGTACGGGATGTGCGCCAGGTACAGGATCATCGCCGCGAGCAGCGCGACCAGCGGGAACTGGATGATCGCCGCGGCCAGCAGGGCCACGCCGAGCAGCAGCGGCGCGATCGCCTTGGCCGGGGCCTTGACCGTCTTCAGCGACAGCGTCGGGATCCGGCTGATCAGCAGCGCCGCGATGGCGATCGTCCACGCCCACACGACGTACTGCGAAGACCACCAGCCCTCGCCCCACTGCAGGTACGCCACCAGCGGCAGCATCCCCAGCAGCCCGCCCGCGGGCGCCGGGACGCCGACGAAGAACTCGCTCGCGTACGCCGGCTGCTCGGTGTCGTCCAGCAGCGTGTTGAACCGCGCCAGCCGCAGGATCATGCAGACGGCGAAGATCAGCGACGCCACCCAGCCGATCCGGTCCGCGCCCGTCTGCCACACGTAGATGACCAGCGCCGGCGCGACGCCGAACGAGATGCCGTCGGACAGCGAGTCCAGCTCCGCGCCCATCTTCGACGTCGCGTCGAGCAGGCGGGCGATCCGGCCGTCCAGGCTGTCGAGCACCGCCGCGATGCCGATCGAGGCGATCGCCATCGCGAAGTTCTTCGTCAGCGCGAACTGCACGGCCGACAGGCCCGCGCACAGGGCGAGCACGGTGATGGCGTTCGGCAGCAGCCGGACGCCCGGGGTGGTCACGCGGACCATCGATCAGCCTTCCGAAAGCGACACAGGCGAGGCGGGGAGTTCGGCGATCACGGTCTCGCCGCCGACCGTGCGCTGGCCCTTGGCGACCAGCACGCGCGAACCCGGCGGGAGGTAGAGGTCGACCCGCGAGCCGAAGCGGATGATGCCGTAGGTCGAGGCG
Source organism: Amycolatopsis sp. NPDC005961 (assembly GCF_040629235.1). Lineage (NCBI taxonomy): Bacteria > Bacillati > Actinomycetota > Actinomycetes > Pseudonocardiales > Pseudonocardiaceae > Amycolatopsis > Amycolatopsis sp. NPDC005961. The sequence goes on from NZ_JBEXVF010000100.1 coordinate 1,259, forward strand.
GCCCCGACCTTGTCGCCCTCGCGGATCTCGCAGAGGATGCGGCGCGCGACCAGCCCGGCGATCTGCACGACGACGAGCTCGTGGCCGTCTTCGGTGCGCATCAGCACGGAGTTGCGTTCGTTGTCGTCGCTGGCCTTGTCCAGGTCGGCGGAGAGGAACTTGCCCGGGCGGTAGGCGACGCGCTCGATCACGCCGTTCGCCGGCACGCGCTGGACGTGCACGTCGAACACCGAGAGGAACACCGACACGCGCATCCGCGGCTCGGCCGGCAGGCCCAGCTCGGCGGGCGGGACGGCTTCCTCGATCAGCGACACGAGACCGTCGGCCGAAGCGAGCGCGACGCCGTCACGCGGCGGCGGGACCCGCTTGGGCTCGCGGAAGAACGCGGCCATGGCCACCGTCGTGAGCGCACCGAGGACGCCGAGACGCTTGGAGAACCGGCGCGCGAGCAGCGTCGCGGCGACCCCGCCCGCCACGAACGGGCGGCCGGCCGGGTGCATCGGCGGTAGCGTCTCGCGGGCGAGCTGGACGGCGTGCGCGACGGGGTTGCCGGCGGAATCCGGCCGGGTGCCGCTCATGGTCGGGTCCCCTGTTTTCGTGTCGGAAGGACGCGTCGGCGCCGGGGTCCGGCGGCCGCGTACGGGCGCCCCCACGCTACCGCTGCCCCAGGTGGGGGTCGGCGCGTGCCCCTGGTCGGCTCCCTCGTGAGGGTGTCCCCGCAGCGGGTGGGAGTGGCCACATCCCGGTAACGCAAGGTCGAACTCAGCGATAACACTCAGTAGTCGGCGCCGTTCGCGGCGCTGCCACGAGACCTTGTGAGGGGACGATGACCGATCACCGCGATCCCGCCGAAGCTCGCCTCGACGAGCTCCTGGGCGCGTGGTGCCGGGAGATCGAGGAGGTGCCGGTGCCGCGGCTGGTGGACCCGGTGCGCGCCGTCGACATCGTCATCGAGGCGAAGAAACGCGGCCGGGTGCATGCGCCCCCCGACGGCGCAGGCACCCGGCCACCGGGCGATGCGCGTGAGGAAGCATTTTAACGGTCTGAACGGCCTCGAACGCGGTTCGTCCGGCAAAAGTTACGAACGATCGCCCGGACGACGGCCGAGACCGCTCACGAGCCGCAGGATCGCCAGCAGCACGACGGCGCCGAGGACGGCCACGCCGAAGCTGGGGAAGTCGAAGTCGAACGTCTTCGACTGGCCGGTCGCGAGCCGGTAGAGCAGCCCGCCCAGGGCCGCGCCGATCACGCCGACGAGCACGCTGACCAGGCAGCCTTGCCGGCGCCGGTCCCGGCCGCCGACGACGAGGTTCCCGGCCCAGCCGACGATCGCCCCGAAGATCACCCATGCGACGAAACCCATGGCGGGAGCTTACGCGGGGCCGGTCGGACGAGATGCACAAGAGTCATTGCACAAGAACTCTTGTACAACTACTCTTGTGCTTCATGAGCGACGAGGTCCGGGACATCCGGGATTCGAAGGTGCTGGCGGCGGTTTCACACCCGCTGCGGCGACGGCTGATGGAACTGCTCCACCTCGACGGCCCGGCGACGGCGTCGATGCTGGCCGGCAAGACCGACCAGGCGGTCGGTAACATCAGTCACCACATGAAGGTGCTGGCCGCGGCCAAGCTGGTCGAAGTGGCGCCCGAGCTGGCGCGCGACCAGCGGGAACGCTGGTGGAAACGATCCGCGAAGACCCTCCGGTGGGCGGCCGCGGACTTCCCGGACGACCCGGTCGCCGAGGCCGCCGAAGTGCTGACCCTCGACCACCAGATGGCGGTCGCGCGCGAGTGGCTCGCGACGCGCGAGACCTATCCGCCGGAGTGGCGGGGCGTGGCGTTCAGCACCGACACCTGGATGCGCCTGTCCGCCGCCGAGCTCGACGAGCTCAACGAGCGGGTCCTGCTGCTGCTGGCCGAGTTCGAGGACCGCACCGAACCCGGTGACGGCGTCGAGCGCCGTCCGGTCTTCTTCGTCGCGCGGGCTTCGCTGGGCAAGCCGTGAAGGGGCTCTGGGGGAACAGGGACTTCCGGCTGCTCTGGACCGGCGAGACCACGAGCATGCTCGGCAGCATGGTCGCGAGCACGGCGTTGCCGCTGGTCGCGGTGCTCACGCTGCAGGCGAGCACCTTTCAGGTCGGCGTGCTGACCGCGGTCGCGTGGCTGCCGTGGCTGGTGGTCGGCCTGCCCGCCGGCGCGTGGGTCGACCGGCTGCCGAAGCGGCCGGTGATGCTGGTCTGCAACACGGTGTCGATGGCGGTGTTCGGCAGCGTCCCGGTCGTGGCGGCCTTCGGCGTGCTGACCATGCCGTACCTGCTGGGCGCGGCCCTGCTCGGCGGTACCGCGAAGGTCTTCTTCAGCCTCGCCTACCGCGCGTACCTCCCGGCGCTGGTGGGCCAGGACGAGCTCCTCGGCGCCAACGCCAAGATCCAAGGCAGCGAGTCCGCGACGCAGGTCGCCGGGCCGGGCCTGGCCGGGCTGCTGGCGCAGGCGTTCGGCCCGGTCAGCGGGATCCTCGCGGACGCGGTCAGCTTCGGGATCTCCGTGCTGTGCGTGCGGGCGATCCGGGTGCGCGAGACGCTCGTCCCGGCCGAGCGCACGCCGTTGCGCAGCCAGATCGCCGAAGGGCTGCGGTTCGTCGCCGGTGACCGGTACCTGCGGTCGATGATGGCCTTCGCCGCCGCCTCGAACCTCGCGCTCACCGGGTACACGTCGATCCAGATCGTGTTCCTGTCCCGCACGCTCGGCGCGGGTCCCGGCCTCGTCGGCCTGGTCCTGGCTTCGGCCGCGACGGGCGGGGTGCTCGGCGCGATGCTGGCCGCCCGGCTCGGCGCGCGCTTCGGCGCCGCGCGGGCGTTCCTGCTCTGCGAGGCCTTCGCGGCCCCGATGATGCTGCTCGGCCCGCTCGCCGGACCGGGCGCCGGCCTGGTGCTGTTCGTGCTCGCGGACTTCGGCGTCTGTGCCGGCGTCGTCGCCTCGAACGTGCTGACCGCGACGTTCCGGCAGCGCTACTGCCCGCCCGAGCTGTTCGGCCGGATCACCTCGAGCGCTTCCCTCGTCGCCTACGGGACGATCCCGCTGGCCGGGGTGCTCGGCGGTGCGCTGGGCGAGGCGATCGGCGTCCGCGAGACGCTCTGGGTCGCCGCTGTGCTGCTGATCGCGGCGCTCCCGCTGCTCGCGCCGTACCGGAAGCTGCGCGACTTCCCGGTCAGAGCAGCAGGACGTCCACCTCGTCGCCAACCGCTGCCGTTGTGACGTCTTCCGGCAGCACGATCAGGCAGTTGGCCTGCGTGAACGCGGCCAGCAGGTGCGAGCCGGGGCCGCCGCGCGGCCCGACGACCCCGGTGACCTCCCCGTCGGACGGCGTGAACACGCCCCGGCGGTACTGACGGCGGCCGCCCGGCGAGGACATCGCCTCGGTCAGCCGGGCCCGCACTCGCCGTCGTGAGACGTCGGTGTGGCCCAGCGCCGTCAGGATCGCCGGGCGCAGGAACGCCTCGAACGACACCAGGACGCTCACCGGGTTGCCGGGCAGCGTCACCACCGGGACGCCCTGCCAGCGTCCGCAGCCCTGCGGCCCGCCCGGTTGCATCGCGATCTTCGCGAACTCGACGCCCTGGCCGGTCAGCGCGTCCTTCACCACTTCGTACGCGCCCGCGCTGACCCCGCCGGAGGTGACCAGCAGGTCCGCGTCGGCCAGCTTCGGCTCGATGACCTTGCGGAACTCCTCGACGTCGTCGACGACGCTGCGGACCACCTCGACCTCGCAGCCGAGGTCGCGGACCGCGGCGGCGAGCATCACGCTGTTGGACTCGTAGATCTGGCCGTGCCGCAGCGGGGCGGGCGCGTCGATCAGCTCGGTGCCGGTCGAGGCGATCAGCACGCGCAGCGGCCGGTGCACCCGCACCTCGGCGAGCCCGACGGCGGCCGCCAGGCCCAGCTGTGAATGGCCGAGGACGGTCCCGGCGGACAGCGCCACGCTGCCTTCGACGACGTCCTCGCCGGTGTGCCGGATGTGCGCGCCTTCCTTGGCGGCGGCGGAGATCGTGACGGTTTCGGTGCCGCCGTCGGTGTCTTCGACCATCACGACGGCGTCCGCGCCGGGCGGCAGCGGGGCGCCGGTCATGATCCGGTGCGCCGTGCCCGGTTCGAGGGTCCCGACATCGACGCGGCCCGCCGGGATGTCGTCGGCGACCGGCAGTGTCACCGGCGGCGCGGCGACGTCGGCGGCGCGGACCGCGTAACCGTCCATCGCCGAGTTGTCGAAGGGCGGGAGGGAAACGCCGGCCCGCACGTCCTCGGCCAGGACGAGGCCGGCCGCGGCGGCGAGGGGCAGGTCGGTCGCGGGAGTGGTGCCCAGGAGCGCGGCAACGCGGTCGCGGTAGTCGTCGACGGAGATCACCGGACCATCCTCCACCCCCGTGCGGGGCATGCAAGACTCTCGTCGTTCGAGAGCACGCCATCGGGGAGTACGCATGCAGGTCCAGGTCCGTCAACAGCCCTCGTTCGCCGTCGCCAGGATGATGCTGGCGCCCGGCGAGCCGTGCCAGGTCGAGTCCGGCGCGATGATGGCCACCAGCTACGGCGTGCAGGTCCAGTCCCAGTCGCAGGGCGGGATCATGAAGGGCCTCGGCCGCGCGTTCCTCTCCGGCGAGTCCTTCTTCATCTCCACCTTCACCGCGCCGCAGAACGGCGGCTGGGTCGACGTCGCGGCCAACCTGCCCGGTGACATCCAGGTGATCACCCTCGACGGCCGGACCGGCTGGGCCGTCACCCGCGGCTGCTGGCTCGCGTCGTCGCACGGCGTGCAGACCGAGACCAAGTGGGGCGGGATGAAGAACCTGATGGGCGGCGAAGGCGGGTTCCTGACGCACGCCACCGGCCAGGGCCAGCTGCTCGTCGCCTGCTACGGCGCGGTCGAGACCATCACCCTGCAGCAGGGCGAGATGGTCACCGTCGACACCGGGCACGTCGTCGCGTACGCCGACACCGTGCAGTACCAGATCCGGAAGGTCGCGACGGGCATCATCCAGTCCATGAAGAGCGGTGAGGGCCTCGTGTTCGACTTCGTCGGCCCCGGCCAGATCATGACGCAGACGCGCAACCCGTCCGCGCTGGTCAGCTGGATCGTCTCGCACGTCCCCTCCCGCTGATGCGCGTCCAGACCCGGCACACCCCCGGCTTCGGTGTCGCCCGCGTCCTGCTCGACCCGGGCGAGTCCGTCCAGGCCGCGCCCGAAACGCTGCTCGCCAGCCGCTTCGGCGTCACCGAGGCACCGGCGGGCCGCGGCGGCGTCCGCGCGGGCAAGTCCACGACGACGGTCTACACCGCGCCTTCGGACGGCGGCTGGATCGACTTCGCGCCGCTGCGCCCCGGTGACGTCTACCCGCTCGACCTGGGCGGCGGCACCGGCTGGTCGGTACATCGCGACGCCGTGCTGGTGCGGCCGTCGTCGGTCCGGCACGACCCGAACTGGGTACCGCTGCAGCAGCTCTTCGGCGCCGACTCCGGGTTCCTCGAGCACTACAGCGGGGCCGGGCCGCTCGTGCTGGCCGCGCCCGGCCCGGTCGACGCGTTCGAGCTCGGCAAGGGCGAGCTGGTCACCGTCCGGCCGGACTACCTGCTGGCCTACCCCGACACCGTGCAGTGCCGGCTGCGGGCGCTCGATCCCGGCGGCCCGCAGTCGCTGCGCAGCGGGGAAGGGCTCGCGGTCGACTTCGCGGGGCCCGGGACGGTGCTCGTGCAAGCGCGGAACCGTCGCCTTTCTTCGGCGTGATCTTCAGACGAATTGCCCATTGCCGAGGGGAATAATTCCGGTAGCGTGATTGACACTTCCGCCGCTGGCATCCGCTCGGGCCAGCGGATCCTTTGTGCTGAGGGAGGGCGCCGTGGCTGTCGGCACCGTCAAATGGTTCAACTCGGAAAAGGGCTACGGGTTCATCGAATCCACCGAAGGACCGGACGTGTTCGTCCACTATTCGGCCATTCAGGCCGACGGATTCCGCACTTTGGACGAAGGTGACCGCGTCGAGTTCGAAGTCCAGTCCGGGCGTGACGGGCGGAGCCAGGCCGCGGACGTGCGCAAGGTGTCGTAACGACCTTCATCACCCGATTGGCGAACCCCCGGCAGGCTCCGAACCAGGGACGTTAGGCTGCCGGGCGTGACAGGCGATGTGTCGGGGGACCTCACCGGTCGCCGGCTGGGCAACTACCGCATCGACGGAGTGCTCGGCAAGGGCGGCATGAGCGTGACCTACAAGGCCACCGACGTGCGGCTGGGCCGGAAGGTGGCGCTCAAGGTCATCGGTGATCACCTCGGGACCGACGCCGAGTTCCGCGAGCGGTTCGTCGACGAGGCACGCAACACGTCCGCGATCGACCACGCCAACGTCGTGCCGCTGTACGACTTCGGCGAGCTCGACGGCATGCTCTACATCGCCATGCGCATGGTCGACGGCGGCGATCTCGCCGGCCTGATCGCGGGCGGGCCGATCGCGCCCGCGCGCACGCTGACGATGCTCGACCAGGTCGCGGACGCTCTCGACACCCTGCACAACCGTGGTCTGGTCCACCTCGACGTCAAGCCGGCCAACGTGCTCGTGACGAAGAAGGAGACCTCGCGCGAGCACGTGTACGTCGCCGACTTCGGGCTGACCCGGCGCGGCGCGACGGGACACCGGACGCGCGGCGGCGACTTCCTCGGCTCGCCGACGTACGCGGCGCCCGAGCACCTGCGCGGCGAGCCGCTGGACGGGCGCACCGACCAGTACGCGCTGACGTGCGTCCTCTACGCCTGCCTCACCGGCAGCCCGCCGTTCAAGGGCGACGTGCCGACGGTGATCAAGGGCCACCTCAACGGCGACCCGCCGGCGATCTCCCGCGCCGTCGCGCTGCCGCCGGCGATCGACGAGGTCATCCGGAAGGGGATGGCGAAGAGCCCCGCGGACCGCTACCCCAGCTGCGTCGAGCTGATCGCGGCCGCCCGCCGCGCGCTCGGCCCCCTGGCGGCGTCCGACACCCCACCGGGTCCTCCCGGGTCGAATTCGGGGGGAATCCCCGCGCCGCAGCGCCCCGGTCAGGTACAACAGGGGCCGCACCAGAACAGCGCACCGCAGGGAGAGGGGGCCCCCGTGCATCCGTACGGAGGACAGCAGCCCGGCTACGGCCAGCAGCCCGGGCCGCAGGGGCCGCCCCCGGGCATGCCGCCCCAGGGCATGCCGCCGCAGGGCCCGCCGCCCGGCTACGGCTACCCCCAGCAGGGCCCGCCTCCGCAGGGGCCGCCCCCGGGCATGCCACAGGGCCCGCCGCCGGGGTACGGCTACCCGCAGCAGCCGGGCATGCCGCCGCAGGGCTACGGCCAGGACCCGATGCGGCTGCGTCCCCCGATGCCGGCCGGCGGCGCGGGCGCGTTCCACCAGCCGAAGAGCAGCGGCGGCAAGAAGTGGATCTTCCTCGTCCTCGGCCTGCTCGTGGTGGCCGGCCTGATCGTCGGCGCGATCTTCCTGTTCGGCGACGGCGGTAGTGGCGGCGGTGGCACGACGACGGCCCCGAACATCCCGGTCGGCCCCGGCGGCGACTCGCAGGGCAACCCGACGTCGTCGCTCAACGCCCCGCCGACGTCGATCTCCATCAAGCCCGGCAACTGACCCGGGCGTCGTTCACGACGTCGCGGGCTCACGAGATCGTGCCGCGCTGAGCTGGCCTTCTTGCACTCTCCCCCGCAGAGTGCTAAACACGGACTTGGCACTCGACGCCGTCGAGTGCCAAAGGTCGGGACGGTGAGGCTGGCCCCCACCCGGGTCCAGTCGTCCGTCGCGGGCACCGAGCCTGGCCGAGGAAAAGAGTCCTGCCGTCGCCGCTGCAGTGCTGAGACATTCGGACAGCGCAGCGCGGCGGTGGCGCCCAATACCGGAGGACCACACCGCAATGGCCAAACTGATCGCGTTCGACGAGGACGCCCGCCGCGGTCTCGAGCGTGGCTTGAACATCCTCGCCGAAGCCGTCAAGGTGACCCTCGGCCCGCGGGGCCGGAACGTCGTGCTCGAAAAGAAGTGGGGCGCGCCGACCATCACCAACGATGGTGTCTCCATCGCCAAGGAGATCGAGCTCGAGGACCCGTGGGAGAAGATCGGGGCGGAGCTCGTCAAGGAGGTCGCCAAGAAGACCGACGACGTCGCGGGTGACGGCACCACCACCGCCACCGTGCTCGCCCAGGCCCTCGTCAAGGAAGGCCTGCGCAACGTCGCGGCCGGGGCCGACCCCGTCAGCCTGAAGCGCGGCATCGAGGCGGCCGTCGAGGCCATCACCGAGCAGCTGCACAAGGCCGCCGTCCAGATCGAGACCAAGGAGCAGATCGCTGCTACCGCCTCGATCTCGGCCGCTGACCGCACCATCGGCGAGCTGATCGCCGAGGCGCTGGACAAGGTCGGCAAGGAAGGCGTCGTCACCGTCGAGGAGAGCAACACCTTCGGTCTCGAGCTCGAGCTCACCGAGGGCATGCGCTTCGACAAGGGCTACATCTCGGGTTACTTCGTCACCGACCCGGAGCGCCAGGAAGCCGAGCTGGAGGACCCCTACATCCTCCTCTTCGGTTCCAAGATCTCCACCGTCAAGGACGTCCTGCCGCTGCTGGAGAAGGTCATCCAGTCCGGCAAGCCGCTGCTGATCATCGCCGAGGACGTCGAGGGCGAGGCCCTGGCCACCCTCATCGTCAACAAGATGCGCGGCACCTTCAAGTCCGTCGCCGTCAAGGCCCCGGGCTTCGGTGACCGCCGCAAGGCGATCCTGCAGGACATCGCGATCCTGACCGGTGGCCAGGTCATCTCCGAGGACGTCGGCCTCAAGCTGGAGAACGCGGACCTGTCCCTGCTGGGCAAGGCCCGCAAGGCCGTCATCACCAAGGACGAGACGACCATCGTCGAGGGTGCGGGCGACGCCGACCAGATCCAGGGTCGCGTCAACCAGATCCGCGCCGAGATCGACAACTCGGACTCGGACTACGACCGCGAGAAGCTGCAGGAGCGGCTCGCGAAGCTGGCCGGCGGCGTGGCCGTCATCAAGGCCGGCGCCGCGACCGAGGTCGAGCTCAAGGAGCGCAAGCACCGCATCGAGGACGCGGTGCGCAACGCCAAGGCCGCCGTCGAAGAGGGCATCGTCGCCGGTGGTGGCGTCGCTCTCATCCAGGCTGCCGAGGCTGCCTTCGCGGGCCTGAAGCTCGAGGGCGACGAGGCCACTGGCGCCAACATCGTCAAGGTGGCCGTCGAGGCCCCGCTCAAGCAGATCGCGATCAACGCCGGCCTCGAAGGCGGCGTCGTGGTGGAGAAGGTCAAGGGCCTGCCGCAGGGTCACGGCCTCAACGCCGCCACGGGTGTCTACGAGGACCTGCTCGCCGCCGGCGTGCCGGACCCGACGAAGGTCACCCGCTCCGCGCTGCAGAACGCCGCTTCCATCGCGGCGCTGTTCCTGACCACCGAGGCCGTCGTGGCGGACAAGCCGGAGAAGGCTTCGGCCGCTCCCGCCGACCCGTCCGGTGGCATGGGTGGCATGGACTTCTGAGTTCGGCTGCTTCGAACGCCCGGTCCGCTTCGGCGGGCCGGGCGTTCTTTATGAGCGCTGTCTATGGTTTGGTGAAGAACCAGACGGCGTAGGCGCCGAGGATGACGACGCCGAGTGCGAGCACCCCGAGGCCCCCGAGCCAGGCGGTGCTCGCCTCTTCCGCTTCCAGCGCGACGACGATGGCGCCGATCCCGGTGAGCAGGATCCAGATCGCGAGCGCGGCGGCGGTGTAGAGCACGGTTTTGGTGACGCTGGTACTGCCGGTGTCGTTGAAGGCGAGCGCGAAGAAGGCGGAGAAGGCGGTCAGCCCCAGTCCGGCGATCAGGTAGAGCCCGCCCAAGATCCCGACGACGATCTTCGCCGCCGTTCTGCTCCCTTGATCCACGACCGCGAACCCTAACCCCTCGCACGGGGTTCGCGGTGGTCATTTGCGCTGGTCGGACCAGTGCGCTACGCCGAACGGCCCGGACGTCCCCTTGGCGTCCGGGCCGTTCCCGCGCCGACGTCCCCCGCGGACCGGCGCTCCTGGCGTCCCCCGACGCCTGCGTCACACCCCTGATCGTCCGGCGGGCACCGGCTCCCCCTGCGAGCCGGTGCCCGCCCGGGTCAGGAGCCCTCTTCCGGCGTCAGGATCGCGGCGGCGACGTAGACCGGAATGGCGATCCCGACGGAAAGGAAAACGGCGGCGACCATGCCGATGCGCAGGATGCTGGCGTCGATGCCGAGGTAGGTGGCCCAGCCACCGCAGACGCCGGTGAGCATCTTGTCGCCGGTGCTGCGGCGGAGCTTCTTGGTTTCCGGGGTGTACACGCTGTTCGTCATGCAGCAATAGTGCTTCCGGGCGGGGTGCTGCCACATCCGGAACGGCCCGGACCCCGACCCTGAACTTGACCTCGGGGAAAACCGGATATTCCCCACCACGGGCGGGGGGTGGGGCGGGGTACGCCGGCGAACCACGAATTGTCCCCAGGTCGCCGAACCCTGGCTGACCTGGCTGCGCGACCTGCGGCGCGGGAAGCACGCGCAGGACTAAGCCATCGCGGTCGTCGCGGAGCTGGAAGACCGGCTCGACCGGCTGGTGCGGGGTGCGTCGCCGTTGCCGGAGCAGCCGGACCGGGCCTGGGCCGACCAGTGGCTCGTGGGGGCCTACGACTCGGCGTGGCGGGCGGCCTGAGGTCGTGAGTGGGAAACAGGGTTCTCACTCACGACAACCCGCGCACCCGCTCGAGCCGGGCTTCCCACGCCGCCCGCACTTCGGCTGACGCCCGGTACGCGTCCGTCGGCTCCGGTGCCTGGCGTGGCACCGGCAGGTATCCGTCCACAGGGGACAGTGGTGACGCGCAGACGTCGCCTTCCAGCAAGGAAATCGTCCCCAGTCCACAAGCGAATTCCAGATCCGGGAGCGCGCCGGCCAAGGCGAGTCCGGCGGCCAGGCCGACGCTCGTCTCCACCGCCGACGACACCACGCACGGCAGTCCGCACGCCTCCGCGACCTCCAACGCCCGCCGCACGCCGCCCAGGGGCGCCACCTTCAGCACCGCGATGTCGGCCGCTCCCGCGACCGCCACCTTCAGCGGGTCCTCCGCCCGGCGGATCGACTCGTCGGCCGCGATGCGGACCGGGACCCGGCGGCGGACCGCCGCCAGGTCGTCGATCGTCGGGCACGGCTGCTCCGCGTACTCCAGGCCGCCCGCCGCCTTGTCGAGGTCGATGATCGCGCGGACCGCCGTGTCGACGTCCCACGCCATGTTCGCGTCGATCCGCACCGCGCCGGCCGGGCCGAGCGCGTCGCGGACCGCCGCCACCCGGTCACAGTCGTCCGTCAACGACGAACGCGGGTCCGCCACCTTCACCTTCGCCGTCCGGCAGCCGGACGCGCGCACCAGTTCGTACGCTTTCTCCGCGCCGACGACCGGCACCGTCGTGTTCACCTCGACCCGGTCGCGCACCGGCGCCGGCCAGCCCGTCTCGCTCGCTTCGAGGGCCGCGTGCAGCCAGGGGAGGCTCTCGGCGTCCGAGTAGTCGGCGAACGGGCAGAACTCGCCCCAGCCCGCCGGACCCGGCAGCAGGACGCCCTCCCGGACCGTGATGCCGCGGAACCGATTGCGCAGGGGGATCGCGTAGACCTTCATCGTCGCCGATCATGCCATCCCCCGACTTCGGTAAACGGGTGCCGAACTGCGCGTTTCCGGCCAGAATGACTCCGTGGTCCTCGACTTCCGCGTGCTGGGTCCGGCCGAGGTCACGGCAGACGGCCACCCGGTGCCGCTCGGGGGCAGCCGGCCGTTGATCGTCCTGGCCGGGCTTTTGCTGCGCGCGAACCGGGTCGTGCCGGTCGACGAGCTCGGCCGCTGGCTCTGGAACGACGACCGCCGCCGCTCCAAGGGCGCGCTCCAGACGTACGTCCTGCGCCTGCGCCGCGCCCTCGGCGACCAGGTCTCGATCCGCACCGAGAGCGGCGGCTACCTGATCGAGCTCGACGACGACCTGCTGGACCTCTCGCGGTTTCGCGCCCTCGCCATCCGGGGGAAGGCCGCGATGGACCGCGGCGAAAGCCGGCGAGCGGCCGCGCACTTCGCCGAAGCGCTCGGGCAATGGCGGGGCGCGGCGCTGCTGAACGTCGAGTCGGACGCGCTGCACCGCGACGAGGCCGGTCAGCTCGCCGAGGAACGGCTGCGCGTCCGCGAGCAGTGGGCGGACGCCCTGCTCGACGTCGGCGAGTACGGCACCGTCATCCCCGAGCTGACCCGGCTGACCAGGGAAAACCCGCTGCGGGAGCGGCTGCACGAGCAGCTGATGGTCGCGCTCTACCGGTCGGGCCGGCAGGCCGAGGCGCTCGACGTCCACCGCCGGATCAGCAGCGTGCTGGCCGAGGAGCTGGGCCTCGACCCCGGGCCGTCACTGCAGCGCACCCGCCAGGCGATCCTCACCGGCAGCGAGGGCGCCGACCCCGCCCGGCTGGCGCGCTACCGGCTCGGCGCCGAACCGCAGGTGCCGCACCAGCTGCCCGCCGACCTGCGGGCCTTCTCCGGGCGGGAGTGCGACCTCAAGGCGTTGCACGCGCTGTTGCCGGAAGCGATCGACGCCGGCACGTCGACGCCGATCGCGTCCGTCGAGGGCATGGGCGGCATCGGCAAGACGACGTTGGCCGTGCACTTCGCGCACGAGATCGCCCACCGGTTCCCCGGCGGGCAGGTCTACCTCAACCTGCGCGGCTACGGGCCGGGCGAGCCGGTCGAGCCGTCGGCGGCGCTGGAGGCGATGCTCACGGCGCTGGGCGTGCCGTGCGAGGCGATCCCGGCCGACCTCGACGGCCGTGCGGCCAGCTGGCGGACGCACAGCGCCGGCCGGCGGCTGCTCGTCGTGCTCGACAACGCCAACCGCACCGAGCAGGTGCGCCCGCTGCTGCCCGGGCCGGGCTGCCTGGTCGTGATCACGAGCCGCTGGCAGCTGCGCGCACTGGTCGCGACGCACGGCGCGCGGCGGATCGCGCTGGAGGAGCTGGGTGAGGAGGACGCCGTCGAGCTGCTCGCGTCGACCATCGGCTTCGACCGGGTGGCACGGGATTCCGCGGCGACCGAGCGGTTCGTCCGCTACTGCGGCGGGCTGCCGCTGGCGATCCGGATCCTCGCCGTGCGGGCGGCGCAGTTCCCCGACCTGCCGCTCGACGAGTTCGTCGACTCGCTCGAAGCCGACCTGCTCGGCTCGTTCGACCTCGCCGACGGTGAGGGGACGAACATCCGCTCGGTGTTTTCGTACTCCTACCAGGCACTGGAACCGCCGACGGCGCGGTTGCTGCGGCTGCTCGGGCTGCCCACCGGCGTCGACTTCACCGCGCCGGTGGCGGCCGCGGTCGCCGGGCTGGACGTCCCGGCGACGCGGCCGATGCTGGAAACCCTGGCCGCCGCGCACCTGCTCGCCCAGCCGCGGCCGGGCCGCTACCAGTTCCACGACCTCATCCGGGCATACGCCGGCGAAGTCGCTTCGCAGGTCGACACGCCTTCGGAGCGCGACGCCGCCCTGGATCGGCTGCTGGACTGGTACCTGGCGTCGGCGCTGAACGCGTCACGGCGGATGCGGCCGGAGCGCTACTACCGGCTGCTGGACCTCGACGACCTGGACGGCGGCCAGACGTTCACGGCGTACCACGACGCGTTGGACTGGTTCGGCGAGGAAGCCGGCAACCTGATCGCCGCGGTCCACCTGGCGCGGCACCGCCGCGACGACGTCTGCTGGAAGCTGGCTTGGCTGCTGCAAAGCCACTTCGCGACGCGCTCGCGGCTCGACGAGTGGCGCTCGGTGTTCGCGGTGGCGCTCGAAGCCGCGCGGGCCGGCGGTCACCGGCCGGGCGAGGCGGGCATCCTGAGCGGGCTCGGCGTCGTCAACGGCGTCGCGCGGAAGTACGACGAGTCGCGGCGGTTCCTGGAGCAGGTGCTGGCGATCCAGCGCGAGCTCGGCGCGCGGGAGGGCGAGGCGCGGGCGCAGTACAACCTGGCGATGGCGGCGCACAACCTCGACGACTACGCCGGGGCGTACGAGCACGGCATGCAGGCGCTGGAGATCGTCCGCGAGCTGGGGCTGGGGGCATTCGAGGCGAGCGTGCTGCGGGCGCTGGGCGACATCTGCACGTCGATGGGCGACCACGACCAGGCGCTCCGGCTGGCCGATGCGGCGCTGGCGGTGCTCGGCCCGGACGGTGAGCCGGTGGACCGGAGGTTCACCCTGCACACGCGCGGGCTGGCGCTGGTCGGGCTGGGCCGGGTGGACGAGGGCATCGCCTGCATCCGCGACTCGGTCGCGATGTTCTTCGAGATGGGCGAGCAGTACGAGGCGGCGGACGTGCTGGCCCAGCTGGGGACGATCCACCTGCGCACCGGCGACCGGGCGGTGGCGCGGGAGTGCTGGGTCCGCTCGGTGCGGCTGCTGACGGAGCTGGGGCACCCGGACGCCGACGACGTGCGCGCGAAGCTGGCGGCTCTGGTGGGCACCGGGAGCTGACGGGGTGCGCGTGGCGGACCGCCCGCGTGCCGACCCCCAGTGACAGCACGCAAGCCGGTCCGGCCCGCCTGTCCACTCAAGCCGATGGCGCTCACTGTCCACTCACTGTCTTGTTCGCGGGATGACGCCGAGCAGGTCGGCCAGGGCCTCGGCGTTGCGCGGAGCCTCGACCTTCACGTCGTTGTCGAAGTAGACGAGGACGTCGCGCTTGCCGTCGTCGTGCCAGGTGCGGATCTTGTCGGCCCAGTCGCGCAGGGCGCGGTCCGAGTAGCCGCTGACGTACAGCTCCTCGTCGCCGTGGAGGCGGAGGTAGGCGAAGTCCGCGGTCTGGTCCTCGAGGAACGGCCACTTGCCCGCGGTGTCGGCTACGACCAGGGCGATTCCGTGCTTTCGGAGGAGTTCCTTCGCCGCTGGCTCGGCGAAGCTCGGGTGCCGGACTTCGAGTGCGTGTCGTAGGGGTTTTCGCGGTCCGGCTTCCAGGTACGGGGTTCCTTTCAGCTTGTCGTCGTGCTTCGTCGCCAGCTCGGCCGCGTCGGTCGTCGTGCGGGGCAGGAGGGCGAAGAAGTTCGCGAGGCGGTCGGGGTCGAACGTCAGTCTCGGGGGTAGCTGCCAGAGGAACGGGCCCAGTTTCGCGCCCAGGGCGAGGACTCCGGAGGCGTAGAAGTTCGCCAGTGCCGTTTCGACGTCGCGGAGTTGCTTCATGTGCGTGATGAAGCGGCCGCCCTTCACCGCGAAGAGGAAGTCGGACGGGGTTTCGTCGAACCACGCGCGATAGCGCTCGGGGCGCTGCAGTGAGTAGAAGGAGCCGTTGATCTCGACCGTGTTCATGCGGCGGGACAGGTATTCGAGCTCACGTCGCTGGGCCAGGCCCGGTGGGTAGAACACTCCGCGCCAGGGTGGGTAGCGCCAGCCTGACGTGCCTATGCGGATTTCGGCGATTTTCCTCACCGCCTTTCCGCGGGGGGTGGTTCCCGGTCGGT
The DNA here is from genome assembly GCF_040629235.1 of Amycolatopsis sp. NPDC005961. NCBI lineage: Bacteria > Bacillati > Actinomycetota > Actinomycetes > Pseudonocardiales > Pseudonocardiaceae > Amycolatopsis > Amycolatopsis sp. NPDC005961. The sequence goes on from NZ_JBEXVF010000100.1 coordinate 16,794, forward strand.
GGTGGTTCCAAACTCTGCGGATCTTGGACGGGTGGACCGTGGGGCGGGACAGGTGACCTGATTTTGCGGACGGTCGTCTTGTGGGGCCTTTTCGTCGTTTGCTCATCGGGGGCCTGGGTTCTGCTGTGGGTGGAAGGCTGTTCTCGTCGGTCCGGCAGGCTCTGGGTGTTTCGACTGTCCTCGCCGGATGGGCAGGCTCTGGGTGAAAGACTGCCCTCGCCGGGCGGGCAGGCTCTGGGATGGCCTTGGGGGCTGCTGTTGGCTCGCCTTGTGTTGGGGGTCGCTGGGGGTCATCCCGTCGCCTGATCGAGGCCTATCACTTTGAGCCAGGCCCGCAAGCTTGCGCTTTCTTCTTGGCTTGGGCTGGTGGTTGCGGGCCTGGCTCAAAGTGATTTGACGGCCTCAGGCGACGGGATGACCTCCCAGCTCTCTTTTCGGGCACCGCGGCCTGCGGCCGCGCCTCGCCGCGCGGCCGGCCTCGGCCTTCGGCCATCGGGCCTCATGCCCAGGAGAACCGCCATACCCTCGACTGCACCAAGCCCGAGGCGTACTCCCTCAGGTTCCCCGGCTGGCCTGCGAACGTCGGCAGGCTGAACGCCCGGTGCTCCGCTGCCACCGTCAATGCCCTCGCCTGGTTCCTCGGCGGTGCTGACACCGACAGCTCCAGCGTGTCGAACCCCAGCACCACCAGCGTTGCCCCGAAACGGTCCTCCCAGCTGCGCAGCACCGCCGACAGCTCGGCCACCTGGTCCGTGCACTTGATCATGCCCGTCCAGCCCAGCAGGGCCGGGATGTCCGCCGGGCGCTCGGTCTGGACCAGGCCCAGCCGGTGCGGGGCGCGCGACGACAGGATTGAGCCCGTGTTGCCCGCCTCGGCCAGGGGGTCGGACCTGCGGGGGCTGCGCTTGGCCAGGCCCGGGAACCTCGGGCCGAACGGGCGCAGGCACGCGCCGTCGCAGCAGGAACTGTCCCACCAGCGGGCCAATGCTCCCGCCGCGTCTGCCGAGGCCACTCGGTGGCCTGCTGGGGCCAGGCGGCCTCGGTCGTCGATCCAGTCCTCGCCGTTCGCCGCGAAACGCTGGTCGTGGGGGATCAGCACCGGCCACAGCCCGGACCGCTCGAACTCGGCCACACAGCCCAGGTAACGCTCGGGCCGGGTCAGTGGCAGGTCCGACACCCACAGCCTGCCGTGCCACGACCCCGGTGGCAGGGTCTGGACCGGCGGTGCGGGCGTACCGGGGCGGAGCGGTGCGATCGTCATGACGTCCCCTCGAACTTGTGTTCGGATGGTGCATGTCGAACAGTAGTTCGAGGGTCCGACAATTTCCAGCGATCTGGCCGCTCATCCGTTCGAGTGAATCCGCAAATGTGCAGGTCAGAGCGTTGCTGATACTGATGTGACACGAGGTGTTGCTGAGACACGCCACTGCGCCGAAGGAGTGGCCGGACGCAAGGAGACGAACACGACAGACCGGTCACCGGTGCGGATCTTGCCTGGGCCGTGATCGATTGCCAGGCTCGTCCAGTACGACGGTCCATCGGAGAGGGTGCATGGAGTTCCACGTGCTGGGGCAGGTCGAGGTGGCGGTCGACGGCCGCGTGATCGGCCTCGGCGGTCCGAAGCCGCGCACGCTCCTCGCGCTGCTCGCCGTGAACGCGGGGCACGTCGTCCCGCTGGAGCAGGTGATCGACGCGATCTGGGGCGAGGACCCGCCGGACCAGGCGCGCGCCGCCGTCTACACCTACGTCTCGGCCCTGCGGCGGGCGCTGGCGGGCGGTGGTGACCCCGACGTGCTCGCGCGCAGCGGGGGCGGCTACCGGCTGGCCGTCGACCTCGACCAGGTCGACCTGCACGTCTTCACCCGGGACCTGTCGGCGGGCCGTCGCGCGCGGGCCGCCGGTGAACCCGGCCGCGCCAGCGCCCTCATCCGGGACGCTCTCGCGGCGTGGCGGGGGACCGCGCTGGGCGGCACGCAGGGCCGGTGGGCGGAGAACGAACGGGCCCGGCTGGAGGAACTGCGGGTCGCAGCTCTGGAGGACCGCGTCGACGTCGACCTCGAGACCGGCGAAGGGGAGCCGCTGGTCCCGGAACTGACCTCCGCCGTCGCCGCGCACCCGCTGCGGGAACGGCTGCGCGCCCAGCTCATGCTCGCGCTGCACCAGAGCGGCCGCCGGGGCGACGCACTCGCCTGCTACCAGGACGGCCGCCAGACGCTCCTCGGCGAGCTGGGGCTGGAACCCGGCCCCGTGCTGCAGGCCGCCCACGAACGCGTCCTGCGCGACGAGCACGACCCGCCCGCCGGCCGGCCGCGCCCCGAGGGCCGCCGGGTCCCGAGTCAGCTCCCGTTCGACATCGCCGACTTCACCGGACGGGCGCGCGAAGTCGCGGAGCTGACCCGGAAACTGTCCGAGGCGGCCGCCGGGTCGCGGTTGTGCGCCGTCTACGGCAAGCCCGGCTCGGGCAAGAGCACCGTCGCCGCGCACGTCGCGCACCGCGTGCGCGAGCACTTCCCCGACGGCCAGCTCTACGCGTCGCTGCGCGGCGTGCAGGTCGTCCGCGCCGACCCGGCCGAAGTGCTGGCCGGGTTCCTGCGCGCGCTCGGCGTGCCGGACCAGGACGTCCCGGCGCGGCTGGAGGAACGCGCCCAGCTCTACCGCACGATGCTCGCCGACCGGCGCATCCTCGTCGTGCTCGACGACGCTTCCGACGAACGCCAGGTCCGTCCCCTGCTGCCCGGCGGCCACACCTGCGCCGCACTGGTGACCAGCCGCGAACGCCTCGGCGCGGTCGGCGGCGCCACCCACCTGCACCTGCCCGTGCTGGACGAGCGGGAAGCGCTGGAACTGCTGAGCCGGGTCGTCGGCGGCACCCGGGTCGCCGAGCAGCCCGAAGCCGCCCGTGAGCTGGTGCGCCTCTGCGGCAACCTGCCGCTCGCCGTGCGCATCGCCGGCGCCCGGCTCGCCGCGCGGCCGCAGTGGAAGGTCGGCAAGCTCACCGAACGTCTTCGCGGGCAGCACCGGATCCTGCAGGAGCTGACCCTCGGAGATCTGGAGGTGCGCGGCAGCCTCTTCCTCAGCTACGACGGCCTGGACGAGCGGGAGCGCACCGCACTGCGCCGGCTCGGCCTGCTCGACGTGTCCTCGTTCGGCGCGTGGGTCGCGGCGCCGCTCCTCGGCTGTGACGGCCATGAGGCGGAGAAGGTCGTCGAGCGGCTCGTCGACGCCCAGCTGCTCGACGTGTCCACAGTGGACGACGGCGGCGCGGCGCGCTACCAGATCCACGATCTGACGCGCGCTTTCGCCCGCGAACGCGGGGAGGCGGAAGAGACCGCGGACGACGTCCAGGCGGTGACCGCCAGGGCCGCCGAGTGCTGGCTGGAGCTGGTCGAGCTCGCGGGCCGGCAGGCGCCGCACGTTCCCGCCGAGACGGGCGCGCTGGTCCGATACCTCGATCCGGCCCGGATCGACGAGATCCTCACCGATCCCGACGCGTGGTTCGACGCCGAGCAGACCGGCCTCGTCGGCGTGGTCGAGCGGGTCAGCGGGCTGGACCTCACCGACGTCGCGACCCGGCTGGCCGCGGCGTTGTGCTCGTCGGTGTTCGCCGTGCGCAACCTGTTCGGCCAGTGGTGGCGCACGCACAACGCGGCTCTCGCGGCCGCGCGCCGGACCGGTGACCGGACCGGGGAGGCGAGGCTGCTCTCGGGCCTGGGCTGGCTGCGCTACGAGCAGGACCGCTTCGACGAGTCGATCGCCTACCACGAGCAGGCCCTCGCCGCCTACGAGCTCGGTGGTGACCGGCACGGGCAGGCCATGAGCCGCCTCGACCTCAGCACCGTGCAGTGCGAGTACGGCCAGTTCGCCCAGGCGCGGCAGTCCCTCGACCTCGCGGTTCCCGAACTGCGCGAGCTGGGTGAGGAGCAGGCGGTCGTCCAGGCGCTGCACGGGCTCGGCCGCGTCCTCACCGAACAGGGCGAGCTGGACGGCGCCCTGGTCGCCGTCGAGCTCGCGGCGGCGGGATACGCGAAGACGGGCGACGCGACCAGCCGGGCGGTCGCCCTGCGCTCGGTGAGCCTCGTGCACCGCGCCGCCGGACGGCTCGGCGAAGCGGCCCGTTACGGCCAGGAGGCGGTGGACCTGCTGCGCGACGTCGGCGACCCGCTGATGTCCGCCTACGCCGTGCAGGCGCTCGCCAAGGTCCGCATCCGCCAAGGTCGCGGTGAGGAGGTGCGCGACGCCATGCGCGCGTGCCTGGCGACGTGCCACGAGATGCAGGACGGCTTCGGCCAGGGCCTGATGCTGCGCACCCTCGGCGAACTGGAGCTCGCCGCCGGACGGTTCCCCGAGGCGCGCGCCCACCTCGAGCGGTCGGTCCAGTGGTGGGACGCGCTCGTGCTGCCGGTCTGGCGGGCGCGCACCCTGCGCGATCTGGCCACGACGCTCGACGCCCTCGGCGAGACGGCGGGCGCCGAAGCGGCGTGGGTGGAAGCCGAGGGCCTCTTCCGCCTGCACGGCAGCCGCGAGGCGCGGGAGCCGCGACGTCTCGCCGACGCGGTCCGTCCGGTCGGCAGCTGAAGAACGGCTTTCAGGTTTCTTTGACCCCGCCGGGAGAGGCTCATCCCGTCCCGAAGGAGAACAGGGGGCGGTGCGCGGCACCGCACTCGGGACGGTGCGGATCTTTCCCACGGTGAAGAAGGGATCAACCATGTCTTCGGTCAGGATCACGTTGACCACCGCCGCGCTCGTCGCGGGCCTCGCGGTCGGCGGGCTGCCGGCGATCGCGTCGGCCGGGGAGCTGCCGCCGGGCGCCCAGCGCATCGGGGTGCTGGCCGGCGGGCAGCTGCTCGTCAAGGAGGGGAACCTGTACGACTCCTGGGTGCCGGAGATCGACGGGGTGAAGAAGTTCGAGATCGCGGGCGACCGGATCGGCGTGCTGACCGCCGACTCGCGGCTGCTGGTCAAGGAAGGCAACCTCTGGACGAGCTGGGTCGAGGAAGCGAACAACGTCCGTGACTTCCGGCTCGCCGGCAACCGGATCGGCGTGGTGCGCAACGACACCACGGTCGCGGTCAAGGACGGTGCGCTGGACGCGGCCTGGGTCGAGGAGACCAGCGGCGTCAAGGACCTGGAGCTGACCCCGACCCGGGTCGGCGTGGTGTTCGAGAACGGCCTGGCGACCGTCAAGGAAGGCAACCTCTACGCACCCTGGGTGGACCAGATGGGCGGGGTCGCCGACCTCGAGCTCTCCGCCGACCGGGTCGGGGTCCTGCGCACCGACGCGACTGTCGCGGTCAAGGAGTCCAACCTCTGGTCGAACTGGGTCGAAGAAACGTCCGGCGTCAAGCAGCTGAAGCTTTCCGGCAGCCGCATCGGGGTCGTGCTCGACAACGGGCTCGCGACCGTCAAGGAGGGCAACCTCTACGCGGGCTGGGTCAACCAGCTCCCCAACGCCGCCAACCTGCAGATCGCCGGTGACCGCATCGGCGTGCTGCGCACCGACGGGAGCGTCACCGTCAAGGACGGCGGCCTCTACGGGACGTGGGTCGAGCAGATCGGCGGCGTCCAGCAGCTGGCCCTCGCCGCCGCCGGCACACCCTCGACGGGTGGCCAGGTGTCGCTGGCCGACATCACCGCCGTCTACGGCTCGACCTACGCCACGGACACCGTCGCGGCCGGGCTGCCGAGCCTCAACGCCGAGATGACGGCCGGGGGCATCACCACGCCGAGCCGCAAGGCCGCGCTGCTCGCCACGCTCAAGCACGAGAGCGGATTCCGCTACAACGCGGGCGAAGCGGGCCACTCCGAGCCGTACCGGGGCCGCGGGTTCATCCAGCTGACCGGCGACTTCAACTACCAGGCCGCGGGCAACGCGCTCGGCCACGACCTGCTGAACCACCCGGACGACGCCGCGACGCTCGACTGGAGCGCCAAGGTCGCCCGCTGGTACTGGGGCTACCGCAACATCAACGCCGCCGCGGACAACTACGACATGGGCGCGGTCGGCCGGGCGATCGGCTACTCCTCCACCCTCGACCCGACCGAGTCGCTCAACCGGTGCGCCGACTACAAGAAGGCGCTCGCCTACTTCAACGGCGGCTCGCTGCCCGTCGCCGACGGCGCGATCAACTGCACCCGCTGATCCCCTTTTCCCGCAAGGAGAACGCCATGTCGCTCAAACGCGCCACCACGACCGTCCTCGCCGCCGCCGTCCTCGCCCTGCTGGGCGCGGTCCCGGCCCACGCCGACACGCGCACCGACGTCCGCGACCTCGCCGCCGCGAACCTGCACAAGCAGACCTGCAGCACGAACAGCCTCGGCGGCACCGGGTTCATGGACAGCTGCCGGATGCAGTGGGCGTGGTGCGCCGACTTCGTCAGATGGGTGTGGGGCAACCGGAACCTCAACGTCGACCGGCTGACCGCCGCGGCGGGCAGCTTCTACCTGTACGGCCAGCAGAAGGGCACGCTGCACACCGATCCCGGCTACGTCCCGCAGGTGGGTGACGCGGTCGTCTTCAACTACCAGGGCAACGGCTACGCCGACCACGTCGGCATGGTCGACACGGTCAACGCCGACGGCACCATCCGCACGATCAACGGCAACTGGGGCAACGGCGGCCCCGGCAGCACCAGCGTCCAGTTCGGGTCCGGGCCCGGCCGGGTCGGCCAGTACCTCGCCGGGCAGCAGATCTCCGCGTTCGTCAGCCCGGTCGGGCTGTCCGAGCCCGGGAAGCCGGTCACCCCGCGCCTCGGCGTGCGGTTCGGGGACAGCTCGGCGCAGGTGAAGGAGGGCAACCTCTTCGAGGGCTGGACGAACGTCTACGGCGGCGGCGCCGTCAAGTCCGAAGTGCACGGTGACATGGTCGGCGTGCTCACGAGCGCGGGCGACCTGTTCGTCAAGCAGGGCAACCTGTACCAGCAGTGGGTCCACCAGGCGAGCGGCGTCAAGGACTTCGCGCTCGAGTCGGCGGCGGGCCGCATCGCCGTCCTGCGCACCGACGGCACGGTAGCGGTCAAGGAAGGCGGCCTGCAGGGCGGCTGGGTCGAAGAGACCAACAACGCCAAGGAGGTCGAGCTCTCGGGCGACTACATCGCCGTCGTCGACAACAACGGCGCGGTGTTCGCCAAGCAGGGCAACCTGTACGCGGGCTGGGTGAACGAGCTGGGCGGCGGGGCCGACGTCGAGGTGGACGCGAGCACCGGCCGCATCGCGGTCGTGCGCAACGACGGTTCGCTGACGGTCAAGGAAGGCGGCCTGTACGGCGCTTGGGTCGAGCAGACGTCCGGGGTGAAGCAGGTCGACCTGTCCGGCGACTACCTCGGCGTCGTCTTCACCGACGGCCTCGCGTCGGTCAAGCAGGGCAACCTCTACGCGGGCTGGATCAACCAGCTCCCGGGCGCGGCGAAGATCGAGGTCGACGCCCCGACCGGCCGCGTGGGCGTGCTGCGCGGAGACGGTTCGCTGGCGGTCAAGGACGGCGGCCCGTACGGCTCGTGGGTCGAGCAGACCAGTGGGGTGGGCGACTTCCAGCTCACGAACTACTGATCCGGCGGTGAGTGCGGGCCACGTCGAGGGGGCGTGGCCCGCACTTCCGTGTCTCGGTCAGAGCGGCCGGAGCAGGTCGTCCGCGTCCACGATGTGGTACGCGTACCCCTGCTCCGCCAGGAAACGCTGCCGGTGTGCCGCGTACTCCGTGTCGACCGTGTCGCGCGAGACGATCGAGTAGAAGTGCGCCTGGCGGCCGTCGCCCTTCGGACGCAGGAGCCGGCCGAGGCGCTGGGCCTCCTCCTGGCGCGACCCGAACGTCCCGGAGATCTGGATCGCCACCGACGCCTCGGGCAGGTCGATCGAGAAGTTCGCGACCTTCGACACGACCAGCGTCTTGATCTCGCCCCGGCGGAACTTGTCGAAGAGCTCTTCGCGTTCCTTGTTGCGGGTCGCGCCCTGGATCACCGGGGCGTCGAGCTCGTCGCCGAGCATCTCCAGCTGGTCGAGGTACGCGCCGATCACCAGCGTCGGCTCGCCCGCGTGCTTCGCCACGATGGACTTGATCACCGGGGTCTTCGTCAGGGCCGTCGCGGCCAGCTTGTACCGCTCGTCGGCCTCGGCCGTGGCGTACTCGAGACGCTCCGCGTCGGTCAGCGTCACGCGGACCTCGGTGCACTCCGCCGGCGCGATCCAGCCCTGCGCCTCGATGTCGCGCCACGGCACGTCGTAGCGCTTCGGCCCGATCAGCGAGAAGACGTCGCCTTCGCGGCCGTCCTCGCGCACGAGCGTCGCGGTCAGGCCGAGGCGGCGGCGGGACTGCAGGTCCGCCGTCATCCGGAACACCGGCGCCGGCAGCAGGTGGACCTCGTCGTAGACGACCAGGCCCCAGTCGCGCGAGTCGAACAGCTCCAGGTGCCGGTACTCGCCCTTGGTCTTGCGGGTGACGACCTGGTACGTCGCGATGGTGACCGGCCGGATCTCCTTCTTCTCGCCGGAGTACTCGCCGATCTCCTCTTCGGTCAGCGACGTCCGCGCGATCAGCTCGCGCTTCCACTGCCGTCCGGCGACCGTGTTCGTCACCAGGATCAGCGTCGTGGCCTGCGCCTTCGCCATGGCCGCCGCGCCGACCAGCGTCTTGCCGGCGCCGCACGGCAGCACGACGACGCCGGAGCCGCCCGCCCAGAACGCCTCCGCGGCCATCCGCTGGTAGTCGCGCAGGTGCCAGTCCTGCTCGTCGAGCGCGATCGGGTGCGCCTCGCCGTCGACGTACCCGGCGAGGTCCTCGGCCGGCCAGCCGACCTTCAGCAGCGCCTGCTTCAGCCGCCCGCGCTCGGACGGGTGCACGATGACCGTGTCCTCGTCGATCCGGGCGCCGAGCATCGGGCTGATCTTCTTGTTCCGGGAGACCTCGGTCAGCACCGCGCGGTCGGTGGTCGACATCACGAGGCCGTGCGCCGGGTGGTTGGCGATCTGCAGCCGGCCGAACCGGCCCATCACGTCGACGACGTCGATCAGCAGCGGCTGCGGCACCGGGAAGCGCGAGTACGTCGTCAGCGCGTCGACGACCTGCTCGGCGTCGTGGCCCGCGGCGCGCGCGTTCCACAAGGCCAGCGGCGTGATCCGGTAGGTGTGGACGTGCTCCGGCGCGCGCTCGAGCTCGGCGAACGGCGCGATCGCGACGCGCGCGTCACCGGCCTGGGGGTGGTCGACCTCCAGGAGCACGGTCTTGTCGGACTGGACGATCAGCGGGCCATCAGTCACAACTACTGTTATACGTGGCTCGCTCCGGCCCGCTCCCGTCGCGGGTCGCCGGTGGGACGATCTGCCGAGGGGATCACTGGAGGGCACGTTGACCACACCACCGTTCGACGACAACCCGTTCCGGTCGCCGGACCACGCGACGCCGTCCGCGCCGATGCCGCCGGTGCCCGGCGGGCAGCCGATCCCGACCTGGTTCACCACGAAGGTGAAGATCACGCTCGCCGCGTGCGTCGTCCTGGCGCTGGCCCTGGGTTCGCTGGGTGCGCTGGCCGTCTACTGGGCCGACCGCAGCGGCCCGCCCGGCGACGGCGACTGCCTGTACCTGACGCGCGAGAGCGCGGGCAAGCTCGCCTACCACCGCGTCGGCTGCGGGACCGACAGCGCGACCTACAAGGTCGACGCCACCCGCACCGGGTCCTCCCGCTGCTCCTCCAACGGCTACGTGCGGTTCAAGACCACGGCCGGCATCGGCGCCGAGCGGACGCTCTGCCTCGCCCTGAACGTCCGTACCGGCGACTGCCTCCGCGATGCCGACGACGAGGTCACGATCGCCAAGGTGAGCTGCTCCGACCCGGCGGCGACGGAACGCGCCGAGGTCTTCACCAGTTCTCGCGACCCCAAGGACTGCGAAGACGCCGACGACATCCGGATCTACTCCGGTCCGCCGATGCGCGTGGTGTGCCTGGCGCCGCCGGGCGAGAACATCTAGCCGAACCAGCGGGCCAGTTCCGCGGGGTCGGCGGCGTAGCCGTCCGGCCGGATCAGCAGGTGCCGGCCGCGGTACCCGGCGTCGGCGGTGGCCGCGCGGACGACGCGGACCTGCCCGCGGAAGCCGGGTGGCGTGGCGTGGTCGCCGAGGTCGAGGAGCAGCCCGCGGCCGTCGTGCAGCAGCGCCGAAAGCCGCGTCGGACCGGCTGAAGTCGTCAGGTCGAGGTCGGGGACGCGGTCCGGGTGGCCGAGCCCGGACAGCAGGCCGCTGAAGTAGCGGTTGCCGTCCGGCGTCCGCATGAGGTCGACGACGATCTCGCGCAGCGCTTCGACGTTCTCGCCGCGGCCCGGGGCCGTGAACACGCGCTGCGCCGCCGTGTGCCGCAGGACGCGCTCGGCGGCCGGGTGGCGTTCGTCGTGGTAGCTGTCGAGCAGCCCGGCCGGTGCCGTGCCGCGGACCGTCGCGGCCAGCTTCCACCCCAGGTTGAGCGCGTCCTGGACGCCGAGGTTGAGCCCTTGCCCGCCGAGCGGCGGGTGGATGTGCGCGGCGTCGCCGGCGAACAGGACCCGGCCGTGCCGGTAGCGCTCCAGCTGCCGCGTCGCGTCGTTGAAGCGCGAAGCGCCGTACACCTCGCCCAAGCGCGTCTCGGCGCCGTACAGAGCTGTCAGCGCTTCGGTCACTTCGGCGTCCGACACCGGCGCGTCGCGGCCCGGCTGCGTCGTCGTGGAGCCGAAGACGAACCGGTGGGCGCCGTCGCCGAGCGGGGTGAGCATCGACCAGTAGCCGTTCGCCTGCCGCGTCACCTGGCTGAAGTGCGCGGCGCGGGCCGGGACGAGGTCGGACGCGGCGGCGAGCCGGACGTGCGCGAGCGTGGCGACGTAGGTCTCGGTGCGGCCGGGGAACGGCACCCCGAGCCGCCGCCGGACGGTGCTGTGCGCGCCGTCGCAGGCCACGAGCCAGCGGGCCCGGTGCCCGTCGACCGTGACGCCGTCGTCGGTGGTCTCGATTTCCGTCACCTCGTGGCCGCGCTCGATGACGGCGCCGTGCTCGACGGCGTGCTCGGCCAGCGTCGCCTCGACGTCGTCCTGCGTGCGGTTGAGGACCCGGGGGTGGCGGGTGTGCCAGACGCTGTGGTCGAGCGGGACCGGCAGGCCGGCGAAGTGCCCGCTGGGGCCGTCGCTGTCCGTGCCGGTGTCCAGACCGCGCAGGTCGAACAGTTCGGCGGTGCGGGGCTGGAGGCCGACGGGTCGCGGCAGGCCCGGGCCCGTCCGGCGTTCGAGGACGGTCACGTCGACCCCGGCCAGCGCGAGCTCGGCGGCGGTCATCAGGCCGGTCGGGCCGGCTCCGGCGATCAGGACGTCGGTCATCGAGCACTCCTCAAGTAGACTGAGTGCAAAAGTAGACCAGGTGCAAGTTTGACGACAGCTAATAACTGTTCTGGTCGGGGAGCAGGGCCTGGACGTCGAGGCGGTCCGCGAGCTGGCCCGAGTTGTGCATCAGGTCCGCGACGCGCTGCAGGCGGATGCCGTTGAGCGACGTCGGGTACGAGCCGAGCGAGATCAGCGCCGCCGTGGTCGGGTCGATGTCCGAGAACTTCGGCAGTGAGTCGCGGATCACGGCCGGGTCGGTCGCGGTCTGCTGGGCCGCGCCCAGCGCCTTGCGGAACGCCGCCAGCGTGTGGGGGTTGGCCTGCGCGAACGGCTTGGCCGACGCGTACGCCGACAGCGGGAAGTCGAGCGTCGCGCCGCGGGCGCCGTCGGCGAGGATGTGCGCGCCGAGGTCCTTCTCGGCGCGGGTGATGTACGGCTCGATCATCAGCGCCGCGTCGACGTCGCCCGACTGCAGGGACTGGGGCATCGCGTCGAACCCCACCTGCTTGAACTTGATCTTCGCCACATCGACCCCGGCCGTCCCGAGCACCGAACGGGCGGCCAGCGCGCCGATGTCGTCGAGCATGTTCACCGCGATGTCGGGCGACTTCTTCGACGTCGGCACGGTGTAGTCGGAGCCGGGCAGGGTGACGAGCGCCATCGTGTTGGGGCCGGACGTGTACGCCTCGCCCTGGAGCTGCAGGGCCGTCCCGCCCGCCGCGGCGCGGAACAGCGCGATGTCGGAGCCGAACGTGACGTCGAGGTCACCGGCGGTCAGCTTGGCCAGCCCGTCCTCGCCGCCGAGCTCGACGAGCTGCACGTTCAGGCCCGCGGCGCCGAACTTCCCGGCCGCGACGGCGATCCGCAGCGGGGCCGTGTCGATGGCGTTGCCCACACCGACGCGCAGGGTGGTCCGTTCCAATTGCGGCGGGGTGGCGGTCGCGCCGGAAGAGAACACGCTGCAGCCGGCGGTCGCCAGAAGTGCCGCCACCAGCGGAATCGTCCGTCCGCGTCTGATCATGAACCTTCACCTACCGCGAGAATCTGGTTCTCGTGCTGGATCGTATGGTCCGCGCCCCATACGATCGCGGGCAGGGCCGTATCGCGCCAGCGCGGCTTTCGGATCTTCATCGAGCGGGCTACCGTTCAGTAGGTTCGAGTGTCGTCAGGTACGCGGGTTCCCGCCCGCGGTGGAAGAGGAAACCAGGTGACCCGTCGCGATCAGCGTCCCCCCAAGGGCGACGCGGCGGATCCACGTCCGGCCGGTGGCCGGTGGCGGCTCCGGAACTGGCGTCTCGGCACGAAGCTCTTCGCCGTCCTCCTCATCCCCGCGCTCGCGGTGATCGGCCTCGTCGGCCTGCGCATCAGCTCGGACCTGCGGGACGCCCGGCAGCTCGCCGAGTTCGCCACCCACGACCGCGTCGACAGCACGGTCGCCGAGGCCCTGCACGAGCTGCAGCGCGAGCGTGACCTCACCGTCCGGTTCGTCGCCCAGGACCGCCAGGGCGACACCGCCGAACTCACCGGTCAGCGCAAACGCGTCGACCAGGCGATCGGCACGTTCGAACGGACCCTCGCCGACAGTAAACCCCGCCTGGACGCCAAAGCGGCGGAAAGCCTGCAACAGACCGATGACAGGTTGCGCGTCCTCGGGGGTCTCCGCTTCTCCGCGGAACATTCGGCGTTCCCCGCCGACGCCGTGCTGCGCTCCTACAGCGAGCTGATCTCCGGCCTGCTCGACATCGGCGACTCGGCCGCCGCCGACGTCGCGGACCCGGAGCTCGCGCGGCTGCGCCTGGCCGGCAACGCACTGGCCCGGATCAAGGACCAGATGTCGGTCAAGCGCGCGGTGCTGGCCGAGGCGCTCGCCGCGGGCAGCCTCAACCGAGACCGCACGCGCGCGCTGCTCGGCGCCGAAGCCGAGCTCGCCGCCGCGCGCAACGACTACCGCACCTTCGCGACGCCCGAACAGCAGCGGATGTTCGACGACACGGTGATCGGCCTGGTCGTCGACATCGGCAACGACATGGTCGAATCCGCGCTCACCCGCACCGAGAACGGCCAGAACCTCAACGGTCTCGACGCGAACCAGTGGGACGTCTCGGCGACGCACACGGTGAACCTCGCCCACCAGGTGCAGCAGGCACTGCTGGTCCAGTTGCAGGAACGCACGGACTCCCTGGCGGCGCAGGCGCGCGCGGCGGCGATCTGGGATGGCGGCGTCGTGCTCGGCGTCCTGCTCGTCGCGGGTGCGTGATGTTGAAGAGCGTGTCGTACAGGGCGAACACCCGGCCGCGGGCTTCGTCGGCGACGTCGAGCTGGATCGACGAATCGACGCAGAGCTT
>NZ_JBEXVF010000101.1:0-30296 GCF_040629235.1 Amycolatopsis sp. NPDC005961
GATCAACGCGTTCGCCATCACCTTCGGTGATCGCTGGCCGGGAGCCGAAACCTACTGATCAACAACGCCGGAAACACCGATCACGGGATAGACCCGTCCAGGTGGCCTCCGCATCCTCGATGAGGAGGTGAGCGCCGTTGGCCTGGCCGCCGGTTTCGATCCAGTCGTCGACGAACAGCACGCGATCCCCGCTGGTGACCAGGCTCTTGCGGAAACCGAGGGTGAGGTGGCGGTCTTGGTAGTCCGGTGGCGTGGTTCGCTGCAACCAGATGTCACTGTCGCTGGATGCCACGCGATCTTTGCGGATCTCGACGAACCCGACGCCGAAGTGCAGAGCGACCAGTGGCCCCAGGAGGCAGCCACGGGATTCCGGCCCGACTACGACCGTGGGTTGCTCGCCGGCGAACAGGTGCGCCAACGCGGGGCCGAGGTGCCCGAGCAGGTCCGCTCGACGCCACCAGCCGGTGACATCGGCATAACGATGCTGGTCTGTGCGGTCGCCGCGCCAGGTGAAGGCATCACGGAGCCCGGACTTCACCTCTTCCAGCCACACGTCTCCAGACACTGGCTCATGATCACTTCGCGGGGTTCAGCAAGCAATTGAGTTTCGCCTGCAGGACGTGCTTTCGCCTGACTCGGGCCAGCGACCTCGGCGCTGCAAAGTTAGACCCCGGTCGCAGGTTTCTGTAGCACCGCTGAGTCACTGGGAAACTACAGGTGCCAACTACGCCACCCTCATCGACTGGCTGCGACTGGTGTCTAGCCTTCCTCCGCGGGGTCGAGGATCGGGTCGATCTCGGCAAGCGCGGCGATCAGCTGATCCGCGCCGGCGCGCACCTGCGCGTCAGGGTCCCGAGCCAGCACCTCGCACACCCGCACAGCGGCATCCCGGTCGCGCGCAAACACCATGAACACGTCACGTACAGCGGCGTGAATCCAGTCAATCTGACTGGGAGTGTGATGGCCCGGTCCCATAGCAGCGAGCGCCGAGGCGACCACCGAGAGCCCGGCCGAGTCATGACGCCGGAGCAGAGCCTCCGCGGTCACGCGGGTGACGAACGTGTCGCGGTCGTCTAGCACGAGTTCCCACAACGCTCCCCTGGCCTCATGCATCTCGGCGAAGGTCGCCAGGCTCCGGCCTGCGTCCGCCCTGTCGCGATAGTCAGGGCTTCCCGCAAGCTCGATCAGCGCCTCAACCACAGCGCGTCTTGCCTCGCTGGTCATGGACGCAGTCTTCCGCGACCAACGCGAAAGGCCCAGCCGATTTCTGCCCCAGCCACGGCACGCCCGACCTTTCCACCCCAGCAAGATTCCGATATGTGATCGTAGGTGACGGCGCATCATCGATGCGGGCCTCGTCTCACGCAAGATCAATTTGGTCAAGCCTGCATCCGCCGCAGCCCGCACCTGACCCCGTCGACCCGGCCGCGGCCGGTCGATCATCGCCGATCTCAAGGATCGAGCCCAGAAAGCTCACCTCTACGGCTGACTCGGCGAGGTCGCCGACCGCAGGTCAGCCTCCAGCTGGCGCTGTCGATCTGAGTGTCCCGGTCACCTCAGACTCGCCGCGATGAGCAGCTGAGTACACGGGCTTGGCCGCACGACGGCGAAGATCACTCGCATAGCCCCGATCAACTGCACGCACCGCCGGGTTGAGTCGGTGTCCGGGTGGTTGGTGGTTCGGGGCTGGGATTGGGGTGTAGGGCTGTGCGGTGGCGCGCGATGGTGCCTTCGACGGCCTGGCCGAGGTTGTTCCAGAGGTGCCATCGATCGGCCACTTGGATCGCTTGGGGTGCGCCGCGGGCGGCCCTCGGTCCGCCTTCGGATGGCATGACCGTCATGCTGTGTCCGTCGGGTCGATGATGGTCACGAGGCCCTGAACTCCGGCTGTTCGCGGGTTGTGTGTGCCGAAAGAGCGCAGCCGAACGGCGTGGGCGCGACGGAGGATCGGGCTGCCCTGCTCGGCGATTTGCCGGCCGAGGCTCGTCGCCTCGTCGAGGTTGTGGTCGGTGAGGCACAACACGGCCGAGAGCAGGCTCCAGGTGGTGGCGTGCGCGCGGAGGTCGGGTGCGGCTGCCGCGATGGCGGACAACCGATTGGTGTCGCCGGATTCGATGGCGTCGAAAACCGCCTCCTCCGCGATGGCTGGGTCGGTGGCGATCGCGTAGGCATGATCGACCGTCTCAGTGGTGGCCAGTTGGATGATGCCCAGGTGCTGCCTGGCTACGGCGCTGTCGTTTGTGGACAATGTTCGGGCGAGTTCGGGGTCGGTGAGCGCCTCTTGGTTCTCGCGGAAGAACTCGGCTGATCGGGTCCAGGACGTCGCGTCCGTCCAATCGTTGAGCAGTCTCACGTGAGTGTTGAAGGTTTCCTGCATGCTGACGTAGGTGTCGTATCCATGCGTGCGGATTTCGTCCAGTAGCCGCCGGAGCGCGCGTGGCGCCGGGTCGGTCGGGTGCAAGGCTTGGTAGGTGTCCACCGTGGCGGTCAGCTTTGACGATTCAACGGTGTCGCGATGTTCGTGGAGTACCGCACGCAGCGCAGGCCAGTTCGTTGCCGCGCGGAGCGCGCCGAGCAGTTCGAGGTGGGCGTCCGGCAGTGCCGTGGTCGCCCACCCGGGCAGGTTGTCGAGGTCGAAGTCGAGGTCGAGGACCGCGGTTCGTACGGTCTGCCGAGCGACACCGGCCAAGGCGAGCGAGACGATTTCTGGCGGCACGGCTGCTTCCTGTGCGGCGAGTTGGATTTCTCGCCGTGCCTGGTCCGGCGAGCTGCACCGGGCCAGTTCCGTGCGTAGTACCGCGCGGGCGTGGCTGTCGGCGACCTCGGCGAGCACCTCGGCCCACGCCGTCCGGGATGTGTCCACGGCGGTGAGTTTCCGCAACGAGCTGAGCAGCTCCGGCAGGTGGGCGAGCGGGTCGACGAGCACCGCTTCCAGGTGCAGTCCTGCGGCCTCCTTCGCGTATGCCAGCGCCTGTCCGTGCTGGTTCAGGGAAGACAGGACAGAACTGGTTCTGCTCAACGAGGTCGCGAGTCCTAGCCGGTAAGGCAGGTACTCGTCCGCCAGTCGTCGAAAGAGGAGCACTGCCTCGCTGCTGTGCTCCAGGGCACGGTCGTGTTGGTCCGTTTCGGCCAACAGAACGCCGAGGTTGCTCAACGAGGCCGCGACGTCGGGTAGGTGAGCCGGGTTGTCGGCGGCCAGACGGCGACGGATGCCCGCGGCTTCCTGGACCGGATCCAGTGCTTGCTCGAAGTGTCCGAGCGTCGCCAACCGGGCACCGAGGTTGTTCAGCGCTCGGGCGAGATCGGGTAGGTGTTCCGCACCGTTTTCGGTGGCCAGCCTACGAAAGAGGTCGACGACGGTTCTGGCCGGCGCCACCGCCTCGTCGTCGCGCCCCAGCTGGCACAGTGCCAAGGCGACGTTGTGCAGAGCGCCGGCGAGGTTGGGTAGATACGCGGCTGGATCGATGTCGGCGAATTGTCGGTAGCACTCTGCAGCGGATCGGCTGTGGTCCAGAGCCATGTCGGACCAGCCCACGCGTAGTGCCACGGTGCCAAGGAGGTGCGTCGATTCGATGAAGGGCAGAAGTCCTGTGGTGGGGTCGCGGTCGGCCAGAGTTCGCCGAAGATCCACGGCCTCCTGACAACTGGGTAGTGCTTCCGCATGGCGTCCGCTTTCAGACAGGCTCGTGCCGAGGTTGTGCAGTGCGGCAGCGAGGTTTGGTCGGTACGCGGTCGCGTCGTTGGCGGTGAGCTGCCGGTAGAGCTCGACCGCCTCCTGGCTGGCGGGCAGTGCTTGCTCGAACGCCCGGAGCTTGATGAGCGTGTCGCTGTGGTTGCGCAAAGCTCCCGCGAGTTCGGGTCGATAGGCGGTGGGATTGTCGGCTACCAGCGCGCGGAAGAGGTCGACGGCCTCCTGGCTGTACTCGAGCGATGACTGCGGATCCGCCATGAGCGGGAGTACAGCGGCGATGTTGTGCAGCGCGCTGGCCAGATCGGCTCGGTGGTCCCGATTCTCAGTGGCCAAGCGTCGGTAGAGGGTGACGGCCTCCTGGAGGGTGGCAATTCCCTCGTCATGCGAGTCCATCCCGATCAGTACGGCGCCAAGAGTGCTGAGGGACATCGCGAGCCCGGGTTGCCACGCGGTGGATCGGCGGGCCAGGTACCGGTAGTTGGCGACCGCCTCCCGGCTCGTGAGCGAGGCCCGCTCATAGTCCTTGATGCCGAGGAAAGCGGATGCGAGATTGTTGAGGGACATCGCGAAATCGGGCTGATGAATCGCCGGGATCCTCGAACTCAGTTCGCGATAAATACGCACGGATTCCAGGTTGTGGTCGAGTGCCACCTCCGCCCGTCCCAGCTTCGTGAACACGCCACCCAGGTTGTACAGCGAGAGCGCCAAACCTGGCCGGTAGCTGGCGGGATTGCTCGCGGCCAGCTCACGGTAGAGCTGCACGGTCTCGGCGCAGTGTTCGAGCGCTTCGGCGTAACGCCCTGTCCGCAGCAGCATCGCGCCGACGTTGCTCAGCGCCTCGGCGAGTTCGGGTAGGTAGTGAGGGGCGTCGGCCACCATGCTCCGGCGGATTGCGAGGGCTTCCGCACTACAGGCGAGGGCCTTGTCGAACTGTCCCATCCTCGACCACACGGACGCCAAGATCTGCGTCGACGCGGCGAGTTTGGCGCGATATTCGGCAGGATCACAGGCCGCGAGGTCTTGCAGTAGTTCGACGGCCTCATGGCAGTACCAGGCCGCATCATCATGCCGGCCAAGCATTGATGACAGGTGGCCGAGGTTGGCCATCGACAACGCGAACTGGGACCGCGCGGCAGGATCTGCCAGTTCACCCAGGATCCCGGAGGCCTCCTGGATCGGTTCCACAGCCTCCTCGTGGCGGCCCAGGTTCGTCAGTATGGCGCCGCGGTTGTTCAGTGCGCCGGCCAGCTGGACCAGGTATGTGGCCGGATCTTCGGCAGCGAGATCCCGGAGCCGGTCGACCGCCTCGACGACACAGCTCAGGGCCCGTGGGAGATCGCCGGCTTTCATGGCTCGATGATGAACATCGATCAAGCGCCTGGTCAGCTCCTCGTCGGCCGCCGTCCGTGCCACATCGAGACGACGTTCGTCGACGATGAGTCCCAGCTCGAATAACGACGGTGACGAGGAGGGAATGGCCGCCGACAGCTCATCGAGCGGCAGCGGGTTGTTCGGTCGGTCGGCGAGACGCGTCAAGGCGCGAAGCGCCACACCCGCTCGCTTCGCCGCGACCACCAGGACTGCCCGCCACCGGCTGGGGTCGGCGTCGACCAGTGTGACGAGCAGGTCGGTGACTGCATCCGGAATGTCCTGGTTGGCTCGGTCCATGGCCAGCAGAGCCACCTCGAGTTGATCCTCGCCTGCTCGTGTGACCGCGCGGTGTACGAGCGCGTCGTCGCGAAGCAACTCACGAAGCAGGTGGTCGGCGACCGGGTCGGGGCGGACGGCGAGCCCCTCGCCGGGCGCCGAGCTGAGGCAGGTTTGCAGGGTGCGCCGGACCGTGCGCCGTTCCGTCGGGTCCTCGGCGAGGTCCGTCATCGCGGTAAGCACGGTGTCGATGGCCTCTTCTGGCGGCGTGACAAGGGAAACACACGCCGCGGCTCGCCGGAGCAGCGCACGGTCCGGTGCGACGTCCGTGCGGAACCGGGTGTAGACCGTGCACCAGTAGTTCTCTTCGTGCCGCAGCACCTCGTCGTAGAGCTCCTCGCGGGTGGCCGGCAGGGAGGTCGCGCCCGCTGCGGCGATCCAGCCCAGCAGCACCAGGTCCAGGGTTGTCCAGCGGGTCTCTGCTGCCGGTTGGGGCAGCACGAGTCGGCTCTGACCGTCCGTCCGGAGGGCGGCGACCGTGCGGGCGTAGATGTCGCGCGGGTTTGGATGGTGGTCGGGAAGGTCGATCTCCTCGCGCCGGTACGCGTGTCGATCGTCGTCGAGTGAACCGATGATGTCCGTCAGCCACTGTCCGCCGGACGACCGCGCGGTCAACATGACGACCGCCGGCGGGCCTGGTCGCATGCGCAGGACCTTCATCAGGGCGATCGCGTCCTGGACCCGGCCGTCGGCGTAGTCGAGCACCACGAGCAACGGCCCCGTCACCGCGGAGAGCGGGCCGGGATCGGTGTCCTTGGGTAGCACCCCGGTTGACCACTTCTCGATATGGAGAAGATGCGCCAACTCGAGGGCCAGCCGGGTTTTGCCCGCGCCACCGACGCCGCACACGACCGCGACGCCCGTCCGGTCCCCACCGGCGACTTGTCGGCACCAGTCCAGCAGGACGGTCAGCTCGTCCCGCCCGGCGAACGGCACGACCGCATACTCCGCCCGCAACAGTCGAACTGGGGTCTCCGCCGTGTCCGCTGCCCGGTACGGCTGCCGCAGCGGACCATCGGTGTCCGCAGGCGTGGGCCGAGCCCGGTCGTACTCGTCTTTCCAACGCGACACGTCAACCGGCACCCCCAGCTTTTGGCTCGTGGCGCACCGTTTGCAAGCCCGCACGAACTTCTCAACCGTCGTCCATCGGGGTAGTCCCGATCCCGTCAACAGGTCCTTCGTCGTCTGCTTCGCAAGCCTCGAGCCGGTCGCCTGGCCAGCCGCGGCGTCCAGCGCCGCGTAAGACGGGTTGCCGACTTCAACGCGCAGTTGCCGCAGCCGCGCGCGAAACCCCGGTATCGGATCGTCGGTCACCGTCGCTCACCCCCGTCCGGTTTCCGGCACCGGACCAAACCGGACCGCCAGTTCGCCACGCTTGACCGTGCGACACCGACAACCTGTCAGGAGATGACCATGGCGAACCAACTACCAACCTTTCTGCGCAGGGCCGGCATACTTGGCGCCGGTGCGGTCACCGCCGCGACCGCACCCATCGCGACCGCGGTGGCCCTGGGCACCGGACTCACGCTGGTGGCCATTCTGGCACTCACCGGCGCCCTGGCCAGGCATAGGACACGCCGCGAGGCTGCGTACCGAGTGCTGGCGTTGTTGCTCAAAGTACTGACAACTGAGCAGGCTGCGACAGGAGACGCGATTGGTCACCCGAGCACTACGCCGTGCCACAGGCCGGCTACCAGCGCAGCCACCTCGGTGCTTGATCAGCCCGATCCCGACCACCTGCTGGCACAGGGTTCCGTGT
Source organism: Amycolatopsis sp. NPDC005961 (assembly GCF_040629235.1). NCBI lineage: Bacteria > Bacillati > Actinomycetota > Actinomycetes > Pseudonocardiales > Pseudonocardiaceae > Amycolatopsis > Amycolatopsis sp. NPDC005961. The sequence goes on from NZ_JBEXVF010000101.1 coordinate 7,158, forward strand.
GAACCATCTGGTCACGTAGATGACGTACGTGCCGTCCATGCCCTCGATCGGGTCCAAGTGCTCGACCTGCCAGTCGATGACGTCGTGGCCCGCGACCTTGACAATGTCGGCGACGGCCCGCTCGTACCCGATTGGACTCAGCACGAACGTCGGCCGCCGGTCGAAGCCGTCCTCCACCAACATCGGATCGCCCTTCGTGAGCAGACCTCAGCGTCGACAACAGTGTTCCGTAGCGTGCGCGCGCAGCTATCCCGACACGCCACACCGCTGCGCTGTCGTCGACATCTGCACCCGAGTACCACCGCCGCCCACAGTGTCGATCAAACACCCCGACCGGGACACCCTGGACGCGGCGAAGCGGACAGCCGACCTCATACCGTCGACCGAAAGGTGGGCGGTCGGACTGCGGGTCTGCTCGGGTGGCCGTCATCACGGGGCGGCACCGCGGGTACGACAAGGGTCTCATTCGGGCGGGCGCCAGCAAGACCAGGCCATCGACACCAACCGGCCGGTGCTCACACCTGATAGGTGTCTCCCAGCACCAACCGCTCAGATGTTGATGTTGCCCATGTTTGGGGTGCCCCTGGCAGGAGTACCAAAGGATGGGAGCGGGGCTGACTTGGGGATTCGTGTCGGAAGCATGGTTGTGGAGGCGCGTTTCGCGCTGGCGCGGCCGGGACGGGGCGGAGGGTAGGTGCTGACCCGCTCGGCAGGACCAGTCGTTACGGACAGGCCTTGGCTCCCCGTGGCGTGAACGTCCGCTTCTGCCGACGAGCGGGCGCCTGGCAGGACTGCGCGGCACCGTGGCTCGGTCGGCACTCCACGGCTACGACGTCCTCGCCGCTCGCCCCAGTGCACGGCCGGCGAGGCCGCGATAGCCGTGGAATTCGGCGATTCGCAGGGCCGCACCGAAGTAGTGGTCGGCCTCTGCCCAGGAACCGGCGGCGCGGTGGATGTGGGCCAGCTGCAGGAGTGCCTCGCACTCCTCGAAGCGGGTACCGAGCCGACCGGTGAGGTGGAGCACGTGATGGGCGTTGAGCAGCGCAAGCCGGTACTGACCGCCCGCGAGGTGGCCTGCCGCCAAGGCGGCATACCCAGCTGCTTCAGCGGTGGGGCCGGCGGCGGATTCGAGCGCGGTTTCAGCGAGTTGCACCGCGCCTGCGTGGTTGCCGACGCCAGCGTGGACCGTACTGAGCACCGTGAGTGCGGCCGCCTCGGCGCTGCGGTCGTTGATGCGCCGGGCCTGTTCGGCGGCTTCTTCGGCGGCGTGGCGCGCTGCGACGTAGTCACCGACACGGACGCCGACCCGGGCGAGCAGGACAAGGGCGCAGGGGTTATCGGCCACCTGCTGCGTGTAAATGGCCGCGGCCTTCGTCAGGTCCCCGCGGTGTTCATGCAGGAGGCCGAGGTTCAGCTGACGCCATGGATGGGGCGCGGCCTCGAGTGCGATCGCCTCCGCGAAGGCGGTGGTCGCACGATCCAGGTCTCCGGTGGTCAGGTGAAGCCCGGCGAGGTTGTTCAATACAGCGGTCATGCCGCGGCGGGACCGCAGTGCTCGGTAGAGCTGTAAGGCGGCTTCGAAGTGCCTGATGGCAGGCGGAAAATCGCAGCGGAGTGCGTGGGATGCCGCGAGGTGGTTGTGCGCCACCGCGCACAGATCGGGCCGACCGGTGGCGTTCGCCGATTCCAGCCCGATCCGGGCGAGCTCCGGCCCTTCGACAGACCAGTTGGACATGCAGTACCCACGCAGGGCGTCGACGAGCCGGCACACCAACACGGGGTTATTGCGCGCGTGGGCGTGACGGATCGCAGCGACCAGATTAAGGAATTCAGTCCCAAGCCATGCCCGCGCGGCATCCCGATCAGCGAACGCATCCGGATGCGAGCGCGGCCCGGGCAGGCGCAGCATGGGCGAGTACAAGAGATCTGCCGCCGCGTCGGCATAGGCGAGGTAGTACTCGAGAAGCGCCTGCGTCGCTGCCTCGCTGTCGTTCTCGGTCTGGGCGCGTTCGGCAGCGTAGTGACGAAGCAAGTCGTGCAGGCGGTAGCGATTCGGTGCATGCTCTTGAACCAGGTGCGCGAAAGCCAAGCGCTCCAGTCTGCGGGTGATCGCTGCGGTCGGCGCACCGGTCAGCGCACCGGCAGCATCCGGCGTGATGTCACCCCCGGGCACCAGGCCGAGCAGGCGAAACGTGCGGCGGGTAGCGCTGTCGAGAGCCTGGTACGACAGATCGTAGGCAGCGCGGACCGCACTGGTGTCGCCGTCGACGGTAAGGCTGTTCAGCACACCGTGGCTGCGCATGTCGGCTAGGTGGTCGGTCACCCGGCGACCGGCGCGGTGCCGAATCTGCGCCCCGACGATGCGCAGCGCGAGGGGCAGCCGCGCACACATCTCGGCAAGTTCGGCGGTGGCCGTCGGTTCTTCTGCCGGCCGTTCTGCGCCGATTGCAGCGGTGAGCACAGCGACAGCGTCGACCGGCGGCAAGACGTCCAAGGTGATGCGGTGGGCACCCTCGATGGCGACCAGTCCGTCCAGGCGGTTACGGCTGGTGACCACAACCGCGCAGCTCGACGCCGCCGGCAGTAGCGGCCGGACGTCAGCGGCGTCGGTGACGTTGTCCACGAGGCATAGCACGCTTTTCTCGGCCAGCACCGACCGGTACAGCGTCGTTGCCTCGATGACGTCGGGCGGAATCTGTTGAGCCGGGACACCGAGCGCCCGGAGGAACCGCGCAAGGACCGAGGCTGGACCGCACGTGTCGTGGAGGTCTGCGTAGAGCTGGCCGTCGGGGAACTTCTCGCGGACTCGGTGCGCCCACTGGGTCGCGAGCTCGGACTTGCCGGCTCCTGCAGTCCCGGCGATGACCACGAGACGTGGACCGTCGCCGGAGAGCAAGAGCCGGTCGAGCGCGAGGAGTTCGGCGTGACGCCCACGGAACCCGGTGGCAGCCCGGGGCAGCTGCGCGGGCGTCACGGGCAATGTGGCGGGAACACCGCGTTGCTGCAGGACCGCCAAGTGAGCGTCGCGCAAGTCGGGTCCTGGCTCGGCGCCCAGCTCACCGGCCAGCCGGCCGCGGATGATGCCGTAAGCGTCCAGCGCGGCCGCCTGTTGCCCAGCGCCGGCCAGCGCAAGCATCAGCAGTGACCACAGCCGTTCGTGGAGAGGGTGATCGGCGACCAGCCGGCGCAGCTCACCGGCAACGTCGGCGCACGCCCCGAGGTTCATCCGAGCCCGGCAGTCGTCCTCGACGACAGCCCACCGGGCCTCGAGCAGGCGCTGGGCCTCACCGTCGATCGCCGGGGTCGGGGGCAGACCGGACAGCGGTTGCCCTCGCCATGGCTCAACGCCTGGCCAAGCAGCTGTGCGGCCAATGCGTCGTCTCCAGCCAGGAACGCACGATGCCCGTGATCGGCGATGCGGTGGAACCGTTCGACGTCGACCTCATCCGGCCGGGTTTCGATCAGGTACCCGCCCGCCCGGGCCTGAATCCGCTGCCCGCTGTCCAACGCGTCGAGCTGCTGTCGCAGCCGCGAAACGTGCGTCCGCAGGTTCGCCATCGCCGACGCCGGCGCAGCTTCCCCCCAGACGACTTCCACCAACCGCTGCAGCGGCACCACCACGTTGGGCGTAATCAGCAGGGCCGCAAGGACAGCGCGTTGCCGCTGGGAGGTCAGCCGCAGATGTTCGGCGCCAGATCGCGCGTCGACCGACCCCAGGAGCAGGAACTCCACGAGACCCCTCCGCTCGATCCCTCGCTATCCCTCAATGTTCGCCGGATGTGCTGATCGTGTACAGCCCGGATGCCACCGTGAGTCCGCGGATCGCTCGCAGCTGGCACACGGGGAGACGAGGGGGCTCGCCGTTCGACCCGCTGCGGGCGACCCGCGAAAGTAGCGATGACGATCCGGACCATCCGCCCTCCCCAGCGCGACCCGTGTCCGCCTCCGTCTTAGCAGTCCGAGCAGGTCGATGCAGAAAACCGGCAAGCGGTTCACACGGATGGCCGTGCACTCTGGTGCTTTGGTCACCCGACGTGACTAATTTTCGGGACCAGTTGGCGGGCGGAACGCTCGTGGCGTCCAATTAAATATTTCACTAGGGAGAAAAATGATGAAATCACTAGCATTTGTCCTTACCATGTGCATCAGAATGGTCGGGCCGGTCGGCATAGCCGGCACTCATCCGAGTAATCAGAGTGCGACGCCGTCGGCACAGGCGAAAACCACGGTCACGTCGGTGGCCCACACGACTGTCGCCGCTTCGGGAATTCCCGCTCCGGCGACCTGGGATGCCGAGACCGGCGCCGCACTCGCCCCGTGGGACTGCAGCCTCGGCAATGTCTGCTTCTGGAACGGCTTCGGCGGTACCGGTGGGCGATGCATGTGGAGCGTCGCCGACCCGGACTGGACATCGGGTGCCATTCGGCGTTCCTGGGCAACCAACGCCGAAGTGAAGTCGGTCTACAACCGCGGCACCTCGTCCGGTTTCACCGGCGTCAGGTACTACCGGAACACCGGCTACAACAACTCGGCCGGATGCACGAGGCAGGGTCAGAAAGGTGACCTCGCCGGCACTTACCAGATCCGTTCGCACCAGTGGGTGACTGGCAGCTGCGGCTGACCGGAACGGAAGGGCGCGCCCTTGCGGGGAATTCGCCCGTTGCACGACACGGTGGCGGGCACAACCATCGCCACCGTGCCGTTGTTCTGAGACGGCGCAACATCCAAACGTTGATGGTGACCGCCACACCCTTCGCGAGGTGGGCCAGCTCGGTGGGCGAGGCGAGCTCTGTCGAACATCCGCCCATGCCGCAGGTGGGGCGCTCCCCGACCTTGTGCTGCGAGCGATCTCACCGAGCATCGGAGGTCATGGAGCCCTCAGACCTGGACGAAACGGTGTTACGAGTGGCGGCTACGGCGTACCTCGGACGTTATAGCGGCGCTTCGCGGACGCATTCGGAGTCGGGCCTGCGGATCTTCTTCACCTGGTCCGGCGAACGAGATCTTGCTGCCGCTGGCAGCGCGCCGGGCGCAGATCGAGCTGTACGTGCGCTGGATGCAAGAAGTGCGACGGTTCAAACCCTCCACGGTCTCGCGCAGGATGTCAGTGGTCACCGGCTTCTACCGCACTTGCGACATCGACACCGTGCTCGAGCACTCGCCGGCGGAGTATGTCCGGCGCCCGATGGTGCCCAACGAGTCACCGACACTCGGATTGTCGCACCTGCAGTTCGAGGCCGACGAGGCGTCCGCATGGATCGGCACTGCGCCACCCGCCAGCTGCGCAGGCTGGCCAAGGCCTCGGTGGTGCGACTGCCGCGGATACACCCGCACGTGCTTCGCCACACCTTCGTCACCACGATGCTCGACGCGGGCCTCGACCTGCGTGATGTCCAAATCGCGGCCCGCCATGCCGACCCGCGCACGACCGTGCCCGTAAGAACCTCGACCGGCATCCGAACTACATCCTGGCGGCGTACATGGCATCCGCAACCTGGCACCCCACGCACTGTCGTGCCGATGTGCGGACGTTGACTGTCGAGCGCAGTCGTCGATTTGTCCCTCAATCGGGCTGGACGCGAGGTGCTCGGGGCTACGCCGTCGTGCTTCCTGAGTCGTTGTCGGTCGAGGCGTCCCCTACCACCTGGCTGTCCCGGCAGCGACGGCCTGGACGCGCCCGGCGGCCGGCCATGATCGGAACCGACTCTTCTGCCGCAAAGCTCGTGGCGGTCGGAACCCTGCGACGATGTTCCTTAGGTGATTCCAAAGTTGGGTGAAAGTCCCGCTGAAGTGCAGTTGGTGTGGTGGGGGCGGCACCGGATCGGCCGGTGCCCTGCATCGAGCGAGGACACACATGGGAATTCGGACCAGACTTGTCGCCGCTGCCATTGTGGCCGGCCTGACGGCGGTGACCGGCGCGGCCGCCGCGTCGGCAGCGGCTCCGGCGGCTCCGTCGTCGGCACAGCCCGACCACAAGAAGGACGGCGGCAAGACGGACGGTGGAAAGAAGGACGAAGGCAGGACGAACGACGAGCAGCTCGCCAAAGTCGCCGCGAGCTTGCACGTGACGGTCAAGCAGCTGACCACCGCCTTGGACAACCTGAAACGCGCTCTGGGCAACGGAGCCGGCAAGGCCACGGCCATCGCCGCGTTCGCCAAGGAACTGGGGATCACGGTTGCCCGTGCGGAGAAGGTGCTGGAGGCACTGTCCGGTAAACCCGGACCCGGCAAGCCCGTTCCCGGTAAGGATGCGGGCGTTCCGGTCGAGGTGGTCAAGCTGCTGGCCGCCGAGTTGAAGATCAGCGAGGACCGGGCCCGGCAGGTGTTCAAGGACCTCGACAAGGTCGGCGGCAAGGGCGACGACGTCACCAAGGATCCGGTGTTCATCGCCATCGCCAAGGGCCTGGGGACCACCCCGCAGCGGCTGCTGGACGGGCTGCGCAAGGTGAAGGAGGAGTTCGCCGAGAAGGAGGGCGGCAAGCCCAAGGACGGGGCGCCGACCGGGAAGTGATCCTCTCCGCTGGTGTGTCCGGGCCGGGCAACGGCCGGTCCGGACACCGTGGTGTGCTCCATACTGGGCGCGTGCGGGTACTGGTAGTCGATGACGACGAGGCCGTCCGCCGCTCGCTGGAGCATGCGCTGCGCCGGGACGGCTATCAGGTGTCCCTCGCGGCCGACGGCGTGCAGGCGCTGGACGAGCTCGGCCGATCGCGGCCCGAGGTGATCGTGCTGGACGTGCTGGTTCCCGAACCGAACGGCCTGGAGATCTGCCGACGACTGCGCCGTCGTGGCGACCAGACGCCGATTCTCATGCTCACCGCGCGCGACCTGATCGAGGACCGCGTCGCCGGGCTGGACGCGGGCGCCGACGACTACCTGGTCAAGCCGTTCGCGCTGGACGAGCTGCGGGCACGGCTGCGAGCCCTGCTGCGGCGCACCGGCGCGGTCCAAGAGGTGCTGCGGTTCGACGGCATCGAGATGGACACCACCACCTGCCGGGTGCAGCGCAGCGGTCGGGCGATCGAGCTGACTCGCACCGAATACTCGCTGCTGGAGTTGTTCCTGCGCAACCCACAGCGCGTGCTGAGCCGCGAGCTGATCTTCGAATCGGTGTGGGGCTACGACTTCGGGCCCGCATCCAACCAGTTGTGGGTCTACATCTCCTACCTGCGCGGAAAACTGGAGTCCGCCGGTGAGCCCCGGCTGATCCAGACCGTGCGCGGTTTGGGATACGTGTTACGGGAAGAACCATGACCTTGCGCACCAGGGTTGGCCTGGCGGGTGGACTTGTCGTGCTGCTGGCGCTCGCCGTGGCGTCGTTGGTGGTCTACCCGGCCGTGCGGTCGATCATGCGTCAACAGGTCGACGCGTCGCTGAAGCAGAGCATCGGCGAGGGTGATTCCCTCGCCCGCCAGCTCAAGCAGAAGGTCGCCGAGTCCGGCGACAAGATCCCCATCGACGAGCCGGTCGAACTGGGCAGCATGCTGGTCCAGTTCGTCGGCGGCCCGGTGTATCCCGGCTCGAACCGGGCCTTCGTCGAGATCACCCAACGGGACGCGGACGTCGCCGACGGCACGCAGCCCGCGTACTTCCAGGACACGACCTACAACGGCGTCGAGTACCGCCTCCTCACCTCCGGGATGGGCAAGCCGCCGGGTGGACTGATGCGGATCGCCCAGCGGCAGGACGACCAGACCGCCATCCTGGCCTCGCTGGCAGCGTTGCTGGTCGCGCTGACACTCGGGGGCGGTCTGGTGGCCGCGGTGACCGCGCGGCTGGCGGCGCGCCGGGTGCTGCGGCCGGTCCAGCAGCTCACCCGGACCGTCGAGCACATCACCGCGACCCACGACCTGACCGCGCCCGTCGACCACCTGACCGGACGTGACGAGATCGGCCACCTCGGTCAGGCTTTCGCCGCCATGACCACTGCTTTGGACGCGTCCATGCGGGCACAGCGGCAACTGGTCGCCGACGCCTCACACGAGCTGCGCACCCCGTTGACCAGCCTCACCACCAACCTCGAACTGCTCGCCGACGGCGACGGCCTGCGCGCGCCCGAGGCCCCGGCGCTCGTGCAGGACGCGATCGGCCAGGCGCGGGAACTGCGGTCGTTGATCAACAACCTGGTCGACCTCGCCCGTTACGGCAAAGACACCGCCCGCACCGAGGACACCCGGCTCGACCTGGTGGCGAAGACCGTGATCGCCAGGGCCGCCACCCGAACCTCGGCCCCTCGGTTCACGTCCACCCTGACCCCGTGCCTCGTGCACGTCGACCCGGACGCGATCGAACGGGCCATCGGCAATCTCGTGGACAACGCGGTGAAGTGGAGCCCACCCGACGGCGAGATCACGATCACCGTGGCCGATGGCGAGTTCTCGGTCACCGATGAAGGCCCCGGTATCCCCGCGGCCGACCTGCCGTTCGTGTTCGACCGGTTCTACCGCTCCACCCAGGCCCGGTCGATGCCCGGTTCCGGGCTGGGTCTGGCGATCGTGCGCCAGGTGGTGGAGACCCACGACGGGCAGGTCGCCGCCGAACCGCTGGACCACGGCCTGCGTATGCGGTTCCACCTACCGGTCGTGCCCGACTGAGCGGGATCAGAGCTGGGACGCGCCGCTGTCCACCGGGAACTCGGCGCCGGTGCTGTAGGTGGCATCGAAAGTGGTCGCCCGCCGGACACTCCCTGGTCGCCTCGGGCTCCATCGCGGATACGCATCCGAACACCCCTCATGAACGCACTCACAGTCGGGAGTCGGCCGCCAGTCGGACTCGGCTCGTTCGTGCGCGCTGCCGGCCGCTGACCGAGTGCTGAGGCGACGCCCGGGTCAACGGTCGATCACCGCCTTGGCGGGGACCAGGTAAGGCCGCTTCCCCTTGACCCCAGCGGGAAACAGCAGAGCCAGGTTCTCACCGGCCCCCGCCACCCGAACCTCCCGGCGCGGCCGATCGGCCAGCTCGGCAACGCCGTACGCATACGCGCCGCGGGCATTGATGGTGGTTCCGTCACGGAAGCTGATCCGCAGGTCCGGCGGGCCGTGGTCGGCGGCGGTCAGGCGCCGGTCCGGGGCGATCGTGACCTCCGCCGGGTACCAGCCCGTGCGGCGGGCCGCGGCCAGGCGCCGCGCCCAGCGGATCCGGCGGAACACCGCGACCGGGAACAGCACGACCCCGGCGATCAGCATCCAGATGCCGGCACTGCCCGTGGCCTGGTCTTCGTTGGGCTCGTCGGAAGTGCGGACCCGGGCCGGACGGACGGGGTCGGTCACGACCGTTACGTGATCGCCGGCCGCGTACCGGCGATCGGAGGTCCGGGTGATCCAGACCCGCTTGCGGACGCCGCCGAACGCGTAACCGACCTCGAGGTAGGTTCCGTTCCTCGGCTGCCGGACGGTCAGCACGGTGCCGTCACTGTGCACGCCCGTGCGCAGCAACAGTTCGGCGGCCCGGTCCAGCTCGGCCTGCACCGCGAAGCACCCCGCGATCAGGGTCGCGGCGGCCAGCAGCGCGAACGTCCAGCGCCGCCCGCCGGCCCGCAGCCGCCGCAACCCCGGCGCGGCGGCCTCCGGATCCGGAGGGCCGGCGGGTAACCCGCTGTCGCGCTCGACAACCACAGGCCCGGCCGACGACGAGGGCGGCGAAGAAAGCGGCAGCCGACGCCGAGTCGGCCTGCCGAACGCGTGCTCCCCCTTCGCCACCACGCCAGGGTAGACCGGTTTCCGCCGCGGCTGATTCCGCCGGAGCTCATTTGCCCGTCATGCGGGGATGGCCGCGGTGCCGAGCACTCGGGTCACTGCCTCGGCGAGTGGCGTGCCGCATGCCGAGTGCCAGGCGACGATGACGTCCGGGCGCAGCAGCAGAGCGCCGTCGGCGGGCAGGCAGACCTCAGTGAGCCAGCGCGGGTGCGACACCGTGGCCAGGCGCAACCCGAGACGAACTGCCTCAGTGGTCCAGCGTCCGTTGTCCGGGCCGGTGAGCAGGGTCAGGCCGGGCCCGGCGAGGTCCACAGTGGACGTCTCGGCGTCGAGCCAAGCGTGGGGAACGCGCGTGCCGGGACGGCCCGCCGGGGCGTAGTGGTCGGCGGGCGCGGGGCCGCGGCCGTCGGGCACGAACGCGCCTTCCGGGTACTGGGTGCCGAACATCGTGGCCGGCAGGTCGTCGTGCCGGCTGTCGGGCTTGGTGAAGGCGGCCAGCATGTCGCCGACGTGCCCGCGGACCGTGCTGGAGGCTTCGGCGATCGCGTAGCCGGCCGGACGGCGTTCGGCGTGGTAGGTGTCGAGGAGGGCGGGCGCCGCCTGTCCGGCCAGTACGGCCGCGAGCTTCCAGGCGAGGTTCGCCGCGTCGGCGATGGCGGTGTTGGCGCCGGCCGCGGCCATCGGGGGCATCATGTGCGCGGCGTCGCCCACCAGGAACACGCGGCCGTCGCGGAAGCGGTCGGCCACGCGCATCGCCGACTCCCAGGGCGAGCGGCTGAGCAGCTCGACTTCGAGATCCGGGATGCCGGTCACGATGCGCAGGAGGTCGTGCCAGTCGCCGTCGCCGAGCGTGTGCGCCTCGGGGAAGTCGGCCGTCGAGAACAGCCAGCGGTCCGTGCCGTTGACCGAGAGGAAGGCGCCCGAGGCCACCGGGTTGTCGATCTCGCACAGGTTGAACGGCTTTTCCCGCACCAGCTCGGTGAGATCGGCCCGGAAGTAGAGGTCGAGGTTGTCGGCGAGATGACCGTGGCCGCTGCGCGGGATGCCCAGTGCCGTGCGGATGGGACTGCGGGCGCCGTCTGCGGCGATCAGGTAGTCCGCGGTCAGCTCGTACGGCTCGCCGTCCGCCGGGTTCAGCAGCGCGGTCACCCCGCCGTCGTCTTGGGTGAAGGACACCAGTTCGGTGCCCAGCCGCACGGACACGCCCCGTTCTTCGGCGGCCCGGCGCAGGATCGGCTCCAGCACGACCTGCGGGCACAAGACGTTCGGTCCCGGGCTCAGCTCGGGAAGTCTCGCCTGCTGTAGCCGCCGTTGCCGCATGGTGCCGGTCATTTCCCGGACCCGGGCGGCGGCCAGCGTCGGACCGGTCAGGACCTCGGTGAACGACGCCAATGGCGCACTCGCCTCGGCGACCTCCCCCGCCAGGCCGAGCAGGCGGAACACTTCGGTGCTGCGCGGGTTGAACCGGCGCGCCTTCGGCTGCGGCGACACACCGGCGTGCTTCTCGACCAGCACCGGATCCACCCCTTCGCGCCGCAGCAGCAGGGCGGCGGTCAGTCCGGCGATGCCGCCACCGCTGATCAGAACAGGAACACGAACCGTCATCGGAACTCCTCGACCTAAAAGTGACACGGTGCAACTGAGTACACCGTACAACTAGTGGTATCGTCAAGGCATGACGACCGGGATGGGCAGGCGGGAGCGCAAGAAGGCGGCTACCCGCCAGGCGCTGGCCGACGCGGCCCTGCGACTGTTCCTCGAACGCGGCTACGACGACGTGGGCGTCCGCGAGATCGCCGACGCCGCCGACGTGTCCACCACGACCCTGCAGAAACACTTCCCCAGCAAGGAATCCCTCGTCTTCGACCGGGACGCCGACATAGAGGAGGCCCTGATCGCCGCCGTGCGCGACCGCGCGTCGGGAACTTCAGTGCTCGCCGCGCTGCGCGAACACACGGCGGCCCGCGTCGAGCGCGGCGCCGCTGCCGACGGGGCGTCGGAGTTCATGACCCTCGTACGCGGCACGCCGGCACTGAGCGAGTACTGGCACCGGATGTGGATGCGGCACGAGGACGCGCTCAGCCACGTCCTCGCCGCCGAGACCGGCGCCCCCGAAACCGATCCGGGATGCGCCGCACTCGCCCACTTCGCCCTGGAAACCTCGGCACTCGCCATCCGTTCCGAAGATCCGGCCCGCACCGTCGAGGCCGCGTTCGCCATCCTCGAACACGGCTGGCGCGCCTCACCACGCTGAGCTGCTCCTCTTCTGCCGCTGAGCGTGGCTGCCGGCCGGCTGAGCGCCTGCCTCGCTATCAGGATCAGCGCCCCAGGCAGGCGCCGGCGGTCATGGCTCCGGGTTCGAGTCCGACAGACGCCACCACACCCGGCGCCTGACCGGCGGTTGCGGTAAGCGAGCGCGTACGTGCTCGGGAACCGGGGCGCCGGCCGCCGCCGCCTCGACGTACTCCTTGGCCCCTTGCGCTCCGAGATCGGGCGCGGACGCTCGCACCAGCCGGAGCGCGTCGAGGCGCTGACCGGAATCGACCAGTTCGGCGACCCGGGACCGGAGCGGATCGACGCGGTCGAGCCCGCGAACCTGCTCGAGATAGTCCTCGATCCACTCACCGGCCTCGAGGTCAGCAGTCGCGTGCACCGTGTGCAAGCTGCCATCGACTCCGTCGACCAGGAAGCGTCCGTGGCCCACCACGCTGTCGAGGAGTTCGCGGGTGCGCACGTACCGCTCGCTTTGACTGCTGATCACCCAGCCGAGCCGGTGCGGATCGACGTGCGTGATCACCATCTTCGGGCCGCCCCGTCCCAGCCACCCTTCCAGATGCCGCTCCACGACCTGGGCGGCCCACGCCTTCGACACCATGGCAACACGTTAGGGGAACGGGCGGCTCCGCGCGCCGGACAACGGACGTGCGGCTACCCACTGTCACGTCGTCCATACAGCTGTCCGGGCAGCCGCGCTGCACCGACGAACCCTGTCCGCGCCCGGACCATGGACGCGCGCGGCGCGCCTGCATACGGTCCCTTCCACCGGAAAAGGAGCCACTTTTGCACATTCGAAGAAAGCTGTCCGCGATCGTCGTCACGCTGGTGGCGTTCGCGTCGACGACCGTGTGGGGCGGTGTCGCCGCGGCCTCCGGCCCCGCGCTCCTCCCCCTGTCCATCACCAACGACACCGGTCGCGCGGACCCGGTCCACCTCTACGTCCTCGGCGTGGACCTGAGCAGCGGCAAGCTGGGATACGTCAACGCGGCCGGCGGCTTCACCGCTTGGGGCGCCGGCAGCACTCCCCCGGCTCCGGCGCCCGACGTCTCCATCCCCGGCCCGGGCAACGGCGGCACCACGACCATCCAGGTTCCCCGCGGCGTCTCCGGTCGCGTCTACTTCTCCCTCGGCGAGCGCCTGAAGTTCTTCCTCGCCCCGGGTGGTCTGGTCCAGCCCGCGCCCTGGGCGGGCGGTGACGCCAACCGCGACGTCCTGTTCGACTGGAGCGAGTTCACCTACAACGACGCGGGTCTGTGGCTCAACAGCTCCCAAGTGGACATGTTCGCCGTGCCGCACACGGTGAGCGTGACCACGGGATCCGGCGCCGTGAGGTCGACCGGCTCGCTGGTCCCGGGCGGCCGCGACAACGTCATCAACGGCATCAAGAGCCAGCCCGGCTGGGCCGGGTCGGTCCAGACCCGCTCGGACGGCACGGTGCTGCGCGTCCTGGCCCCGGGCAAGGCGGCCGACGCCGGACAGCTCGGCGGCGGCTACCTCGACTCCTACATCTCGTCGGCGTGGAACGCCTACACCGGCAAGGTGCTGACCGTCCTCCCCTTCGGCGACCAGCCGAACACCAAGTACTTCGGCCGCACGTCCGGCATCACCATGAACTTCACCGACGGCAGCGGCCGGCAGGTGGCGTCGTTCGCCAAGCCGTCCTCGGCGAACGTCTGGGGCTGCGACGGCGCGCTCGGCGCGCCCAACGACCAGGTCGTCGGCCCGATCGCGCGCACGCTGTGCGCCGCGCTCAACCGCGGCACCCTGGGCCGGATCGACACCCAGCCCGGCGGCACCGGCGCCGACTTCTACCAGAGCAACCCGACCAACCAGTACGCGAAGCTGGTGCACGCGAACATGGCCGATGGCAAGGCCTACGCGTTCGCCTTCGACGACGTCGGCAACTTCGAGTCCCTGGTGAACGACGGGAGCCCCCGGGCCGCGGGCATCACCCTGAACAGCTTCACCGGCGGCGGGTCGCACCCGTCCGGCACCCGGCTGATCAGCGACTGGAACGGCAAGTGCATCGACGTGCCGAAGCGGAACTTCGCCGACGGCGTCCACCTGCAAACGTTCTTCTGCAACAACACCATCGCCCAGGACTGGACGTTCACCGGCGACACGCTGCGCGTCCCGAACAACATGTGCATGGACGTCGCCTGGGGCTCGCGGGAGAACGGCGCGGCCATCCAGGTCGCCACCTGCAGCGGCAACCCCGCGCAGCAGTTCGTCCTGAACCCGGCCGGCGATCTCGTGAACCCGCAGTCCGGCAAGTGCGTCGACATCAAGGCGTGGAACGGCGACGACCGGGCACCCCTCATCCTGTGGGACTGCCACGGTGGCGCGAACCAGAAGTGGCACCGGGGCTGACCCGCCCGGCGTCCTCGAGGACTTTCTTCGAGGACGCCGGTCCCGGCGCTACGCCAAGGCGATGACCGGGATCAGCCGATCCGTTTTGCTCTTGTACTCGGCGAAGACCGGCGCGCGGGACTCCTGCTCGTTCCACAACGCGTCACGTTCGGCGCCGGTCAGCACCGTCGCGGTGCAGACGTACTCCTCGATCTGGGTTCCGGTGCCGACCTCGACGCGCACCCGCGGCTGCGCCAGCAGGTTGTGGTACCACGCCGGGTTACGCGCTTGACCGCCGTTGGTGGCGAAGACGATCCGGCGGTCACCGTCGGGCAAGTAGCCCAGTGGCGTGGTGGACTCGCGGCCGCTGCGCGCGCCGACGGTGGTGAGCAGCAGCAGCGGGACGTCGGCGAACACGCCGCCGACCTTGCCGTGGCCGGCGCGGAACTCGGCCATGATCTTCGCGTTCCACGACCCCATGTCCGGGTCGCTGTACCGATCGGCCATCAGCGCGCCTCCACCAGTGCGGGGAACGACTCGGCCAGCGCCGCCGCGTCCGGTAGCGCCGCGATTTCGGCGGCCACCGAGCGAGCGCGCTCGCGCACTGCCGGGTCGGTGGCCCGCTCGAGGGCGTCAGCGAGATCCTCGCCCGGGCGGACGGCGACCCCCACGCCGTTGGCGGCGGCGAGTTCGGCTTGGACGAACTGGTCGGCGGCCTGGGGCACCACGACCAGCGGCAGCCCCCGCGAGAGGCCGGACAGCACACTGCCGGCGCCGCCGTGCGTGACCATGACGTCCACATGGGACAGCAGCCGGGCCATCGGGGTGAACGGGACCAGCCGCACCTCCTCCGGGAGGCCGTAGTCGGCGGCGGAGCGACCGAGACCGACGGTGACCGCGACCTCGAAGCCCTGTCCCGTCAGGCCCCGCACAACCGGCGAGACGATTTCGGGCGCGGTGAAGTGCGTGCCGAAGGTGACCAGCACCCGCCCGCGTCCCGGAGCGGGCGAGTCGAAGACCGGCGGCCCCGGCGGGAGGACCGTGTGCGGTTCGGGGCGCAGCGGCACCCGGTCGGCGGGCGGCAGCCAGCCCGGGAACTGCAGCGTGGGCGGGCAGATGTCCAGGTACCTCCCGCCGACCGCCTCGACGGGAGCGTCGACGCCGAGTTCGGCCCACCGCGGCGCGGCCGCCTCGGCGAAGGCTTTCAGCAGCTCGGGTGGGTGACCGGGGCCGAGTGCGTGGGTCAGCAGCGGGACGTCCAGCGCGGCCGCGACCAGCGGGCCGATCAGGTCGGTGGCTTCGTGCACCACCACGTCCGGCCGCCATTCCCGCGCGGCGCGCAGGGATTCGGCGCCGGCCAGGCCGACCCGGACGTCGGCGAACAAGGTCGCGACCATCGCGAAGGTGGGCACCGTCGTGCCGTCGTCACCGCTGCGGCGCGCGGACTCGGCGAACACCGCGTCCATGGCCGGGCCCGCGGCGACCAGCTCGAGAGGCTCGTCGTCCACCGCGGGTGCCAGTGCACCGGAGGTCAGGACGCCGACCTGGTGGCCGCGTGCAGCCAAGGCCCGCCCCAGCGGCAGCAGGGGGAACAAGTGGCCGTGCGCGGGCACAGTCGACAAGAGAATTCGCATATTGATCAGAGTAGAGTTCTTGTCAACCGGCTTGCCTTATAGTCATTGCCGTGTCCTCCGCCTCGTACAATTCGCCGCGCCGCCGGGAGGCCGCCGCGCAGACGCGGCAGGCCATCCTCGACGCCGCGCGCCGGCTGTTCGCCGAGCGCGGTTACGCCGCGACCACCATCCAGGAGATCGCCGCGGCCGCGCGGGTGGCGACGGCGACGGTGTACGCGAGCGTGGGCGGAAAGCCGCGGTTGCTGGACGAGCTGGTCTCCAGCGCCGCGGGTGACACCCGCCTGCAGGAGGCAGCCGACCGCGTCACCACGGCCACGAACCCCGGCGAGGTCCTCCGCGGCTGCGTAGCGGCCGCCCGGTTCGGCGCTCAGGAGTACGCCGACATCTTCGAGCTGATGCTCACCACGAAACACACCGACGAGGGGACCGCGGCCGCCGCGGCCGCCGCCGAGCAGGGCTTTCGCGGCGGTCTCGGCTTGGTCGCCACGCGGCTGCGGGACCTGGGCGCCCTACCGGGAACGACCGGCGACGCGGTCGACGTGCTGGCGTACTTCCTGGGCTACCCGTCGTGGCGCCGCCTGGTCCACGACTTCGGCTGGAGCTACCCGAGGGCGGAGACCTGGCTGGTGGGCCGGATCGCGGAGGCGCTCCGGATCGACCTCCTCGGCGACGCGCGTCAAGCCGACGCGAGCGGATCCGCGCAGTAGGCGCCAGGTACGGCCGGTTCGCGTGACCAGGTGGTCGCCGCCCTTCAGCCGGCGCCGTAGCGGAGGCCGTCGACGAGGACGGCGACCAAGCGCCTGCCGTGCCCCGGCTCGCGGCCGGGAACGGGCTGGCACAACAACGTGATTGCGTACAGGAGGTCCTCGGCGCCGAGGTCGTCGCGGATCGCGCCGTCGGCGGCCGCCGCGTCGAGCAGGGCCGTGAGCGTGGGAACCAGCCGCTCCATGAAGTAGCCGGGCAGCCCTTCGAACGCCGGATCGCCCGAGTGCAGGGCCGAGGCGAGCCCGCGCTTGGTCCCGAGGAGTTCGACGAACCGGTCGATCCAGAGCGAAAGCGCCCGCTCCGGCGGGTGGGCGGTGCTCAGCTCGGGGCCGGCGTCGGCGACGACGTCGATCCCGGTCCGCACGACGGCCTTGACCAGGTCCGAGCGCTGGGGGAAGTGCCGGTACAGCGTGCCGACGCCGACTCCGGCGAGGTCGGTGATCTCTTTCGCCGGGGCGTCGACGCCGGAGGTGTCGAAGACCGTCCGCGCCGCCTCGATCAAGGCCTCGACGTTGCGTTGGGCGTCGGCGCGCCGCCGCCGGGTCTCCTGGGTCACTTCGCCCCTCTCGGTTGCGTAACCGGAAAGCTTTTCCGTATAGTTCCGGAATAGGTTTCCACTTACGGCCAGCGTACGGCATCGGCGCCGGCCGGCACCTCGACGGGAAGAGAACCCATGCACTACCGCACCCTCGGCCGGACCGGGATCAAGGTCAGCCCGTACGCGCTCGGCGCGATGATGTTCGCGACCTCCTTCGGCAATCCCGACCCGGACGACTCCGCCCGCATGATCCACAAGGCACTGGACGCGGGGATCAACTTCGTCGACACCGCCGACGCCTACGACGACTCCGAAGAGGTCGTCGGCAAAGCGTTGCGGGGCCGCCGCGACGACGTCGTGCTCGCCACCAAGTTCGGCCGGCAGGTCGGCGACGACCCGCACCACCAAGGCGCGTCCCGGCGCTGGATCGTCACCGCCGTCGAGAACTCGTTGCGGCGCCTGGGGGTCGACCACATCGATCTCTACCAGCTGCACCGCACCGACCCCGCGACGGACGTCGAGGAAACGCTTTCCGCCCTGACCGACCTGCTCCGCGCCGGCAAGATCCGCGCGATCGGCACGTCCCAGAGCCTCGCGTCCGACATCGTCGAGGCCCAGTGGGTCGCCGAACGGAGCGGCCTGGCGCGGTTCCGCGCCGAGCAGGCGGCCTACTCCCTCCTCAACCGCGGCGTCGAACGCGAAGTGCTGCCGCTGGCCGAGCGCTTCGGCATGGGCACGCTGATCTGGGGCCCGCTCGGTCAGGGCCTGCTCACCGGGCGCGTCCGCAAGGGCGAGCGGAACGACCTGCGCCGGGCGCACCTGCTCAAGCACCTCACCGACGAACGCCGGCTCGACGTCGTCGAGCAGCTCGTTCCGCTGGCCGCCGAAGCCGGCCTGCCGATGACCCACCTCGCGATGGCCTTCGTCATCGCCCACCCCGGCGTCACCAGCGCACTGCTCGGCCCGCGGACCATGCCCCAGCTCGACGACCTGCTGGCCGGCGTGGAGGTCCGGCTCACCGACGACGTCCTCGACCGCATCGACGAAATCGTGCCGCCGGGCACCAACATCGGCACGCTCGACCAGAACTACCAGCCGCCGGCCGTGCACGACCCGGGCCTGCGCCGCCGCCCGCTCGCCGAGCGCGCCGCAGCCTAGCCGGGTCGAGCGTCAGGGGACGAGGAGGCCGATCGCGGTGGTCATGCGGCCGAGATACGCCTCCCGGGTTTCCACCTGGTGCTTCACCCCGACCGACGCGCTGATCAAGGTCTGCGCGACACCCGTCGCGGCCTTCCCGCCCACCGCGGCGACGACGAGCTCTTCGAACCGCTTCGGGGCCGTGCGGGTGATCGGCCCGAGCAGGTCCGGGTTCTGTTCGATCACCGCCGGGACGTCGCGGCTCATCGGCCCGACGTAGCGGCCGGCCCACCGGTCGAACGCGCCGGCCAGCCGCTCCCGCAACGGCTTTCCGGGGTCGGCGAGGATCTCCTCGGCCGCGGCGAGGTCCTGCTCGATCGCCCGGGTGACCGCCGCCCGGAACAGGTACTGCTTGGACGTGAACAGGAAGTACAGGCCCGGCCGGGAGATCCGGGCCGCGCGCGCGACCTCCTCCATGGAGGTCTTCCGGTACCCGTGCCGGGCGAACGTCAGCAGCGCCGACTCGAGCACCGCGTCACGACGACCGGTCTCGGTGGCGTCCGGAGCTTCGGAAACGGCCATGCGAGGACTCTACGGGCCCTGACCCAACTATACAAGATCTGCTTAGTCTGTATAGTGCGTTCATGACCGCGCGAAAGCTCATCACCACGCCGTTCACCGCCACCAGCACCGCGGACGACGTGCTGGCGGGCGTCGACCTCGGGGGCGTCCGCGCGATCGTCACCGGGGCGGCGTCCGGCATCGGCGCGGAAACCGCTCGCGCGCTGGCCGCCGCGGGGGCCGAGGTGACCCTGGCCGTCCGGAACACCGCCGCCGCGACCGCGGGGCCCCGTTCGCGGGTCGCCCGGCTCGACCTCGCCGACCCGGTGTCCGTCCGCCGGTTCACGCAAGCCTGGGACGGGCCCCTGCACCTCCTGGTGAACAACGCGGGCATCGTCACCGGCGGGCCGGCCTCCACCGCGCAGGGCTGGGAGCTGCAGTTCGCGACGAACCACCTCGGCCACTTCGCTCTGGCCACCGGTCTGCACGCGGCGCTGGTCCGCGGCGCCGCGGACCGCGGCGAGGCCCGGATCGTCTCGGTCAGCTCGACGGCGCACATGCGCGCCGGCATCGACTTCACCGACCTGCACTTCACCCGCCGCGCCTACGACCCCCAAATCGCTTACGCGCAATCGAAAACGGCGAACTCGCTGTTCGCGGTCGAAGCAACCCGCCGCTGGGCGGCCGACGGGATCTTCACGAACACCGTCAACCCCGGCGGAGTCGCGACCGGACTGCAACGGAACTTCACCCCGGCACAGAAACGATCCCTCGCCGCGGCCGAAGCCGCGGGCGTCTTCGCCTACAAGACGGTCGGACAGGGAGCGGCGACGAGCGTCGTCGCGGCGGTCGCGCCCCAGTTCGCCCACACCGGCGGTCACTACCTCGACGACGCGCAAGAGGCGTACACCGTGCCGGACGACGCCGAACTCGCCGACCACCCGCACGGGGTGAAGGAATGGGCCCTCGACCCGGCCACCGCGGAGCGCCTCTGGAAGGTGTCGGCGACCCTGACCCGGAACTGACCACGGGCGGTGCCGGAAGAAGTTCTGCGTGGAGGTACACGGATCGCGCGCCGCGGCAGTCTTCCTAGTGATGGCTCACTACGAGGACTTCGTCCGGGCGCACCTGCCGCGGTTGCTGCGCTACGCGACGATGCTGACCGGGGAGCGGGAACAGGCCGCCGACCTGGTGCAGGACGTGCTGGTCAAGGCGTACCGACGGTGGTCGCGGGTCAGCGACGCCGAGCACCCCGACCGTTACGTCCTGCGGATGGTGACCAACGACTACCTGTCCTGGCGGCGCAGCCGGTCGGCGCGGTTGATCGCCGTGGGCGACCCGCCGGACGAGGCGCGGCCGGACGACTTCGCGTCGGACCACGCGGCACGTGAGGACATGTGGCAGCGCCTGGCGCGGTTGCCCCGGCGCCAGCGCGCGGTCGTGGTGCTCCGGTACTACGAGCAGCTCGCCGACGCCGACATCGCCGACCTGCTCGGCTGCGCCCAGGCCACCGTGCGGGCCCACGCCCGCAAAGCCCTGACGACCCTGCGACACGGCCTGAGCATCGACCGGATGGTCCAGGCGAAGGAGAGCTGATGGACATCGAGAACCTGATCAAGGACACCTTCACCGCCCACGAGCCCGACGCCCCCGACAGCGACCAGGTACTGGCGGCCACGCGTGAGCGCCTCGACCGCCGGCGCGCCGTGGTGAGCCGTCCGCTCGCGGCCGCCGGAGTGGTCCTGCTCGTCCTGGCCGCGGTCGCCGTCGTCGCGCTGAACCGGCCCGCGCGCGACAGCCAGGTGGCCACCGGCGCCGGCCCGACCGGCGGTTCGGCCGCCGTCGCGGCGCCGGCCAAGCCGGCCATCGCGGAGCTGGCCATGCCCTACTCCCTCGGCTGGCTGCCGCCGGGCAAGGCCGACTACCTCGCGCGCCGGATCAACATCGGTGGCAGCGCGGCGCAGCCCGACAAGCCGGTGTACGGCGGCGAGTACATGCTGACCGTCACGTCCGGGCCTCAGGTCCTGCTCGTGGACGTGCAGGAAATGCGGATGATGCCGGTCGGGCAGGCCGCCTTCAAGTCCGGTCCGGGCCGGCCCGTCACCCTCGGCGGACGGGCCGGCGTGGAGAGCTCGCACTCCGGCGGCCCGGGCGGTTACGAGGTGTACCTGACCCACCCCGATGGCGGCTCGCTGTACGTCAACGTGGCCGCGGAGCCGGGCAGCACGGCGTCGGCGCAGCAACTGACCGACGCGGGCCGCCGCGTCGCGGAGAACGTCACCTTCCCGGGCAAGGCCACCGTCACCCCGGCGTTCGGCCTCGGCAAGCTGCCCGACGGCCTGCGGATGTGCACGTTCGACGTCGAGAAGGGCGGCCCGAGCGGCCCGAGCGGTTCGCGCACGAGCTACTCGGTGGGCACGTGCGCCACCTTGCCGCCGGTCCAGGTCCGCAGCGACGAGCCCGGCCAGGTGCATGGCACCGCGGGGCAACCGGTCCAGGGACACGAGACCCGCTATGTGGACGAGCACGGTTACCGCACGCTCTGGATCCTCAAGGCCGTCCACGACGCGCCAGTCGCCATCGCGGGACCCGGCGCGCAGGCGGAGCTGTACGCCATCGCCGACCACCTCGTCCTGCCCCGCTGAGGTCTCGTGGGTCCTCTTCGGACGCGACCGAGGAGGACCCACGCTCGGCGTCGAAGCGATCACGCTTCCTCGCGCACCAGCCGTTGCGCCGCACGTCCGATGGCGGTTTCGACCGCGCCCACCCGGTCGGCCAGCAGGCCCACCGCGCCGACCGCGCGGCTCATCGGATCCTCGTCGTCGCCGCCCAGCGCCTGCGCCCGCAGGTACGCGGCCTTGACGTCGGCCCACCGCCGGGCCTGGTCTTCGGACAGGCGTCCCCGCAGCTCGGCCAGCTTGAGCAGGTTGGCTTCGGCGCCCGAAGTCAGCGTCTGCGCCTCGCCCGCGTAGTGGTCGTCGATCAGGGCCTCGAGTTCCGCGTCGTTCATCGCGGGCACGATCCGCTCGGCCAGCTTGGTCATGTTCCGGTACGAACCCTGCAGCTGGAACGGCGGTTCCGTGCGGGACGCGTCCGCCTGCGCCGCCGAAGCGATGTAGGCCTGGTTGTTCGCCAGCACGGTCCGCTGCACCCGCAGGAGCTTCCGCAGCACCGCGAGGATCTGCTCCAGCTCCGTCGCCGAATACGCCTGCGAAAGCTGGTCGGCGCGCACGGAACCGTCACCGCGCGCCATCCGCACCAGGACGTCCACATCGGACCGCTCCCGCGAGACGAGCGGGGCCAGCACGGGGTTCGACGTCAGCGAGTTCTCGACGTAGCTCAGCGCGAAGAGGTCCTCCTTGCCGGACAGCACGTCGCCGAGGTTCCACACGTCCGCGCGGTTGGCGAGCATGTCGGGGATGCGGAACCGCTTGCCCTGCTCGGTGTACGGGTTGCCGGCCATGCACACCGCGAACCGCTTGCCGCGCAGGTCGTAGGTCCGCGTGCGGCCCTCCCACACGCCTTCCATCCGCCGCTGCGCGTCGCACAGCGAGATGAACTTCTGCAGCAGCTCCGGTGACGTGTGCTGGATGTCGTCGAGGTACAGCAGCACGTTGTTGCCCTGCTCCAGCGCGAACGAGATCTTCTCGACCTCCTGCCGCGCGGTCGCGTTGGGCGCGTCGGCCGGGTCGACGGAGGTGACGTCGTGGCCGAGCGCCGGCCCGTTGACCTTCACGAACACCAGTCCGAGCCGGCTGGCGACGTACTCCATGAGCGTCGTCTTGCCGTACCCCGGCGGTGAAATCAGCAGGAGCAGGCCGGACTGGTCGGTGCGCCTGGCGTCCCCGGTCGCGCCGAGCTGCTTGGCCAGGTTGTCGCCGATCAGCGGCAGGTAGACGTCGTCGAGCAGCCGGTTGCGCACGAAGGCGCTCATCACCTTCGGCCGGTACTCGGCCAGCCGGAGCCGGTCGCGTTCGGCCGCGACGAGCTCGTTGCGCAGCCGCTGGTAGGCGCGGAACCCCGGCACGCGGTCACGCCGGAACCGGTGCGTCCTGGCCAGCACCTCGTCCAGCCGCAGCGTCACCGACCGCCCGGTGAGCCGCGGGTGCGCGCCGAGCAGACCGTCCACAGTGGTCGTCAGCGTCGCCGACGAGTCGTACCGCGGGAGGTCGCACAGCTCGAT
>NZ_JBEXVF010000102.1:0-30164 GCF_040629235.1 Amycolatopsis sp. NPDC005961
CGCACCAGGGAGATGAGCCGGTCCTTCACCCGGACCGGCTCGGACAGGGTCGCGGCGTGCCGGAGCAGCTCCTCGCGCCGGTGCACGCCGACCTTGGGGTACGGGTCCGGGCGGCCGGGGCCGCCCCACGCGCGCAGGTTGCCGAACCGATCCTCAATCGCTACCGGCAGCGCGGTCAGCTGGTGCAGCGCGTGCGCGATGCCCGGCTCGCCGGCCCCGGAAGCCGGGACGGTGGACAGCACGTCGTGCACCAGCTTCTGCTGCTTGAGCCGCTCCACCGACGCGGACAGCTGATCGTTGAGCTCCCGCAGCGCCACCGACTGCCGCCGCTCCCGCTTGAGCAGCGCGGAGTTCGCCAGCGCCGCGGCGGTCTGCTGGCCGAGCGATCCGAGCAGGAAGAGTTCGTCACGCGGCGGGGGGTGCTCGGCGCCGACCACGAGGTTGGCCGTCAGCCCGCCCGGGCCGCCCGGCTCGCGCAGCGCGTAGCACCAGCGCCACCGGCCGTCGGCGAGGTCGATCCGCCCGCTCCGCCCGTCCATCCCGCCGACCTCCGCGCCGAGGTCGGGATGAACCTCGCGCACGTCGTCCTGCAGGGTGCTCGTGCCGTCCTCGTCGACGAGGAACGCGGCCTCGGTCTCGCAGCCGCTCAGCGTCGGCACCGAGGTGGCGGCGAGCCGCAGGATGTCCGCCGCTTCGCGGCCGTCGAACATCATCGTCGAAATGGCGAAAAGGCCGTGAAGATCCGACAGCTGGGCACGCCACCCGCTGTCCGACGTGGCTTGGCGGACTCGCGAGAACCCCTCGTCCTCGGTCGTCATTTCCGGCCTCCTCGCCGCAGACCTGGCGTTTTGCACCCTACGCCGTGCCGATCTGTTCCGCCGGGTCGAAGTGGTTCCCGGAAATTCGTCCCGTGGGGCTGACGCGAGGCGGTGGGCGAATTCGCGACGGTAAGGGGGATCGGAAACGAACGCGAAATCGGTTCGGGTCGGACCGTCCCAGCAGGATGATCCGCACCGGAACGGCACAAGATCATGGCATTGAGCGCTTCGATCCCTTCCGTGATCGGGAGCTGGACACCTCCCGCTGCCGGCCGGCTTCGAGCGCGGCGTCCTGACCCTCCGGATCCCGTCGCCGAGCCGGGCGAACCTCGGGCCGAAGAAACACGCGAACGCCTAGGAGGCGACCCATGACCGCACAGCCGGGCGCGACCGCGCCCGCCCCACGCCACGCCACCGAACGTGTCCCCATCGCTTCGTACGACGACTACCGCGACGCGGAGCGCGCCGTCGACCACCTTTCCGACCGGGGCTTCCCGGTGCAGCGGACGGCCATCATCGGCCGCGACGTGCAGCTGGTCGAGCAGATCATCGGCCGCCTCGACTACGGCGGCGCCGCCCTGCGCGGAGCCGGCTCCGGCGCGCTGACCGGGCTCCTCATCGGCTGGCTCTTCGGCCTGTTCAACTGGTTCAACCCGGTCCTCGCCACGCTGACGCTCTCGCTCTACGGGCTCGTCTTCGGCGCGATCGTCGGAGCGGTCTTCGGGCTGGTCGTGCACGCACTGCAGCGCGGCCGCCGGGACTTCGCGTCGGTCCGCGCGATGGCGCCCGCCCGCTACGAGGTCGTCGCCGACGCCGAAGTCGCCGACGAGGCCCGCGCGCTGCTGGCGCAGCTGCCCCCCACGTCCGGAGGTGCGTGATGGCCAAGGCGGTCGGGATCGACCTCGGCACCACCAACTCGGTGATCGCCGTCTGGGAAGGGGGTGAGCCGAGGGTCATCGCCAACACCGAGGGCGCCCGGACGACCCCCTCGGTCGTCGGGTTCACCGACAGCGGCGAACGGCTGGTCGGGCAGCTCGCCCGCCGGCAGGCGATCCTCAACCCGAAGGGCACCATCTACTCGGCGAAGCGGTTCATCGGCCGCAAGTTCGACGAGGTGTCCGACGAGGCCAAGGCGGTCGGGTTCGACGTCGTCGAGGGAGAGGGCGGCGTGGTCCGCTTCGACATCCGCGGCAAGCTCTACTCGCCGGAGGAGATCAGCGCGCTGGTGCTGCGCAAGCTGGCCGACGACGCGGGCAAGAACCTCGGCGAGCGGGTGACCGAGGCCGTGGTCACCGTGCCCGCGTACTTCAACGACGCGCAGCGGCAGGCCACCAAGGACGCCGGGAAGATCGCCGGGCTGAACGTCCTGCGGATCATCAACGAGCCGACCGCGGCCGCGCTGGCCTACGGGCTGGACTCCCAGCAGCAGGAGACCGTGCTGGTCTTCGACCTCGGCGGCGGCACGTTCGACGTCAGCCTGCTCGACGTCGGCGACGGCGTGGTCGAGGTGCGGTCCACCGCGGGCGACAGCCACCTCGGCGGCGACGACTTCGACCGCCGGATCGTGGACTTCCTCGCCGACAAGTTCCGCTCGGACAACGGCATCGACCTGCGGCAGGACGCCCAGGCCCTGCAGCGGCTGTTCGAAGCGGCGGAGAAGGCCAAGGTCGAGCTGTCCTCGGTCAGCCAGACGAGCGTCAACCTGCCGTTCATCACCGCCGACGCGGGCGGGCCCAAGCACCTGACCGCCACCATCCGGCGCTCGGAGTTCGAACAGATCACCGCGGACCTGGTCGAGCGCTGCCTCGGCCCGGTGCGCCAGGCGATGTCCGACGCCAAGGTGAGCGCGAACGACATCGACGAGGTCATCCTCGTCGGCGGCTCGACCCGGATCCCCGCCGTGCAGAGCCTGGTCCGCCGGCTCACCAACGGCAAGGACCCGAACATGAGCGTCAACCCGGACGAGGTCGTCGCGCTCGGCGCCGCCGTGCAGGCCGGGGTCCTCACGGGCGAGGTCAAGGACGTCCTGCTGCTCGACGTCACACCGCTTTCGCTGGGCGTGGAGACCCGCGGCGGGGTGATGACGAAGATCATCGAGCGGAACACGACCATCCCGGCGCGGCGCACGGAGGTGTTCTCCACCGCGGAGGACAACCAGCCCGCCGTCGACGTCGTGGTGCTGCAGGGCGAACGCGAGCGCGCGGCCGACAACCGGGTGCTCGGGCGGTTCCAGCTCAAGGACATCCGGCCGGCGCCGCGCGGCGAGCCGCAGGTCGAGGTGACGTTCGACGTCGACGCTAACGGCATCGTCAACGTCACCGCCCGCGACAAGGACACCGGTGCCGAGCAGGGCATCACGATCACCGAAAGCTCGAACCTCGACCAGTCCGACATCGAACGGATGATCAGCGAGGCCGAGCGCAACCGCGCCGACGACGAACGCCTCCGCGAGGAGGTCGAGGCGCGCAACCTGCTGGACACGGCCGCCTACCAGGTCGAGAAGGCGATCACGGACCAGACGCCGGCGCACGAGAAGGCCCGCGCGGAGATGCTGGTGAACGACGCGCGCGAAGCCGTCCAGTCGGAAGCGCCGCTGGACCGGGTGCGCGAGCTGACCTCGGAACTGCAGCAGGTGCTGGCCGGGCTCAGCGCGGCCCGGCCGGGCGCGAACGGCGGTCCGCCGCCGGAGCAGGCACGGGCCGAGGACGACGACGTGATCGACGCCGACTTCGACCGGGCGTGAGGAAACCATGGCCACCACAGGGAAATCCGCGGAGCAGGGGACAGCCTCCGCGGACGCCGCCGGGACGGGCGCCGAGTCCGGCCCCCAGGACGCGCCCGTTCCGGCGGTGGGGCAAGAGCGGATCCGGGAGCTGGAGGCGAAGGTCGCCGACTTGGAGGACCGCTGGCGCCGGGCGATGGCCGACGCGGACAACCAGCGCAAGCGGCACGCGGCGGAGCTGCGCGCCGAGCGCGGGGCCGAACGGGCCCGGGTCGCCGCGGCGTTCCTCCCGATCATCGACAACCTCGAACTGGCGCTCGCGCACGCCGGAGCGGATCCCACCGCCGTCGTGCAGGGGGTGCTGGCGATCCGCGACCAGGCCGTCCAGCTGCTCGCCGGGCTCGGGTACGGGCGCGACGACGAGAGCGCCGTCCCGTTCGACCCGGCCCGCCACGAGGTGGTCGCCGTCGTCGACGACCCGGACGCCGAGCCCAACACGGTGACCCGCGTCGTCCGGCCCGGGTACGGGACCGGCGGCGGGCAGCTGCGGCCGACCGCGGTCACCGTGGCGAAGCCGCGGGGGTGAGCGTTCGTGGCACGGGACTTCTACGCCGCGCTCGGGGTCGGCCGGGATGCCGGCACCGAGGAAATCCAGCGGGCGTACCGGAAACTCGCCCGCGAGAACCACCCGGACGTCAACAAGGACCCGAAGGCCGAAGAGCGGTTCAAGGAGGTGAGCGAGGCCTACCAGGTCCTGTCCGACCCGGAGCAACGGCGCAAGTACGACCGGTTCGGCGAGGACTTCCGGCAGGTGCCCGACGACTGGGAACAGCGCGTCGGCGCCGGTGCCGGACCGCGCGGCCGCCGCGTGCGCAGCACCACCACCGGCGGTGGCGGGGGCTTCGAGGGGTTCGAAGGCATCGACATCGAGGACCTCCTCGGCGGCTTCTTCACCGGCAGCCGGGGGCGCGGTGGCCCGGTCCCGGGCGCGGACCAGGAGGCCGAGCTCGAGCTGACCGTCGAGGAGGCCTATCGCGGCGGGCGGCGGCACCTGAACATCGGCGGTGACCGCGAATACGACGTCACGATCCCACCGGGCGTGCTCGACGGCCAGCGCATCCGGCTGGCCGGCCAGGGCGGCCAGGGCTCGGGCAACGCGGCCCCCGGCGACCTGTTCCTCGTCGTCCGCATCCGGCCGGACCGCCGGTACCGGCTCGAAGGGCGCGACATCCACGTCGAGCTCCCGGTGACGGCGTCGGAGGCCGCGCTCGGGGCCACCGTCCCGGTCACCACTCCCGGCGGCGAGGTGAAGGCGCGCGTCGTCGCCGGGTCGTCCAGCGGGCGGCGCCTGCGGCTGCGCGGCGAGGGCATGCCGAACCGGAAGGGCAAGCCCGGCGACCTCTACGCCGAGGTCAAGATCATGGTGCCGAAGCGCCCGAACAAGCGTGAACGCGAGCTGTTCGAAGAGCTCGCCGCGGTGTCCGACTTCGACCCCAGGAGGACCTGATGGCGCAGTACGTGCTCGTCCGCCCGGCGCGGCTCGACCTCGAGACCGTGGCGGCGCGCACCGGGCTGCACCCCGAGCTGCTCCGCCGGTTCGCCGCCCTCGGCCTGGTGGAGACGACCCCGGACGCGAACGGGCGGCCGTGCTTTCCCCTGTCCACAGTGGCCAGGCTGGCCCGGATCCAGCGGTTGCGCGCCGCCCTGCCCCTCAACTACGCGGCGCTCGGGCTGGTGCTCGACCTGCTCGACCGCATCGACGTCCTCGAAGGACAAGTCAGGAGCCGTCGGCGATGGACATGAACAAGCTGACCCAGAAGTCGCAGGAAGCCCTGCAGGAAGCCCAAAGCATCGCCGGACGCTCCGGCCACACCGAAACCGACGGCGAGCACCTGCTGCTCGCGCTGATCGACCAGCCCGAGGGCCTCGTGCCGCGGCTGCTCGCGCAGACCGGCGCGGACGTCGACGCGCTGCGCGCCGCGGTCGAGGCGGAGGTCGGGCGCCGGCCGAAGGTGACCGGGCCCGGCGCGTCGCCCGGGCAGGTGTACCTCACCCGGCGGCTGGCCGGGGTGCTCGACACGGCGGAGCGGGAAGCCCGGCGGCTCAAGGACGAATACGTCTCCGTCGAGCACCTGGTCCTGGCGCTGGCCGAGGAGGGGACGAAGTCGGCGGCCGGGCGGATCCTGCACGACCACGGCGTCACCCGCGACGCGTTCCTGACCGCGTTGACGAAGGTCCGCGGCAACCAGCGCGTCACGTCGGCGACGCCCGAGGGTGCCTACGAGGCACTGGAGAAGTACGGCCGCGACCTGGTCGCCGACGGACGCGCCGGCAAGCTCGACCCGGTGATCGGGCGCGACACCGAGATCCGCCGCGTCGTCCAGATCCTCTCCCGCAAGACGAAGAACAACCCCGTGCTCGTCGGCGATCCCGGCGTCGGCAAGACCGCGATCGTGGAAGGGCTCGCGCAGCGGATCGTGCGCGGCGACGTGCCGGAGGGCCTGCGGGACCGCACGATCTTCTCGCTCGACATGAGCGCGCTGGTGGCCGGGGCCAAGTACCGCGGGGAGTTCGAGGAACGGCTCAAGGCCGTGCTCGGCGAGGTCAAGGCGGCCGAGGGCCGGATCATCCTGTTCGTCGACGAGCTCCACACGATCGTCGGCGCGGGCGCCACCGAAGGCGCGATGGACGCCGGCAACATGCTCAAGCCGATGCTCGCCCGCGGCGAACTGCACATGATCGGCGCGACCACGCTGGACGAGTACCGCAAGCACATCGAGAAGGACGCCGCGCTGGAGCGGCGGTTCCAGCCGGTCGTCGTGCCCGAACCGGCCCTCGAGGACACCATCTCCATCCTGCGCGGACTGCGGGAACGGCTCGAGGTGTTCCACGGTGTCAAGATCCAGGACGCCGCGCTCGTGGCCGCGGCCGTGCTGTCGCAGCGTTACATCAGCGACCGGTTCCTGCCGGACAAGGCGATCGACCTCGTCGACGAGGCGTGCGCGCGGCTGCGCACGGAAATCGACTCGATGCCGGCCGAGCTCGACGAGCTCACCCGGCGGCTGACGCGGCTGGAGATCGAGGAAGCCGCACTGGCCAAGGAAACCGACAAGGCGAGCAAGGCGCGGCTCGAGGAGCTCCGCAAGGAGCTGGCGGACCTGCGGGCCGAAACCGACGCCAAGAAGGCGCAGTGGGACGCCGAACGCCAGGCGATCCGGCGTGTCCAGGAGCTGCGGTCCGAACTGGAGCGGGTGCGCCACGAAGCCGAAGAGGCGGAACGGAACTACGACCTCAACCGCGCCGCCGAGCTGCGCTACGGCGAGATCCGCGAGCTGGAGCGCCAGCTCGAGGGCGAGGAGGAACGGCTGGCCCGGAAGCAGGGCGAGAAGCGGCTCCTGCGCGAGGTCGTCACCGAGGACGAGATCGCCGAGATCGTGTCGCAGTGGACCGGCATCCCGGTGTCGAGGCTGCAGGAAGGCGAGCGCGAAAAGCTGCTGCGGCTAGACGAGATCCTGCACGAACGGGTCGTCGGGCAGGACGAGGCCGTCCGGCTGGTCGCCGACGCGATCATCCGCGCCCGCTCCGGCATCCGCGACCCGCGCAAGCCGATCGGGTCGTTCCTCTTCCTCGGCCCGACCGGGGTCGGCAAGACGGAGCTGGCGAAGACCCTGGCCGCGGCGCTGTTCGACAGCGAGGACAACATGGTCCGGCTCGACATGAGCGAGTACCAGGAGCGGCACACGGTCTCCCGGCTGCTCGGCGCGCCGCCGGGGTACGTCGGCTACGACGAGGGCGGCCAGCTCACCGAAGCGGTGCGGCGCAAGCCGTACGCGGTGGTGCTGTTCGACGAGATCGAGAAGGCGCACCCGGACGTGTTCAACACGCTGCTGCAGGTGCTCGACGACGGGCGGATCACCGACGCGCAGGGCAGGCTGGTCGACTTCCGCAACACGGTGATCATCATGACGTCCAACATCGGCTCGCAGCACCTGCTCGACGGCGTCACGTCGTCCGGCGAGATCAAGGCGGAAGCGCGGGACGCGGTGCTGGCCGAACTGCGCCACCACTTCCGGCCCGAGTTCCTCAACCGCCTCGACGACACCGTGCTGTTCACCCCGCTGGGGCTGCCGGAGATCGAGCGGATCGTGGAGCTGCAGTTCGACCAGCTGCGCCGCCGGCTGGCCGAGCAGGGCATCACGGTCGAGCTCACCCCCGCGGCGCGGCAGTTCATCGCCGGGCGCGGGTTCGACCCGGTGTACGGCGCCCGGCCGTTGCGCCGCTACATCTCCCACGAGGTCGAGACCCGGATCGGGCGCGCGCTGCTGCGCGGCGAGCTGACCGAGGGGCTGGTGATCGTGGTCGACGCGGCCGACGGCGACCTGACCGTCGACTTCCGGGCGTCCGACAAGGAGGCAGCAGCATGAGGACCGTCGTTGTCACCTGTGAGCACTGCGGGAAGAGCAACCGGATTCCCGTCGCCGCCGACGGATCACCGAAGTGCGGGAACTGCCACCAGCCGCTGCCGTGGGTGGTCGACGCGGGCGACGGCGACTTCGCGCAGATCGCCGAGCAGGCCGGGCTTCCGGTGCTCGTCGACCTGTGGGCCACCTGGTGCGGCCCCTGCCGCTCGGTGAGCCCGGCGCTGGACCGGCTCGCCCGCGCGCGGGCCGGGAAGGTGAAGCTGGTGAAGGTCGACGTCGACCGGGCGCCGGAGATTTCGCGCCGGTTCGACGTCATGGCCGTGCCGACGCTCCTGGTGCTGCACGGCGGCGAAGTCGTCCGGCGGCAGGCGGGCGCGGCCCCGGAGAACGTGCTGCGCGACTGGCTCGACCAGGCGCTGAACTCCGTACAGGAGGCGAAGACATGACGACCGTCACCGACCCCCACCTGGCCCTCGTCCGCGAGGTCGTGCCCCGGACGCCCCAGGGCTGCCAGGAGTGCCTCGCCGCCGGGACCCCGTGGGTGCACCTGCGGCTGTGCCTGACCTGCGGGCACGTCGGCTGCTGCGACTCGTCGCCGATGAAGCACGCGCGACAGCACGCCCACGCCATCGGCCACCCCATCGTCCGCTCGTTCGAGCCCGGCGAGAACTGGCGCTGGTGCTACGTGCACGAGGTGTTCGTATGACGCTCTCGGCGGAAGACCTCGTCGAGACCCCGGATCCGCACGGCGCGTTCCCCCGGCTGACCCGCGAGCAGCTCGACACGCTCTCCGCCGCGGGCGAGCGTCGGGCGGTGCGGCCGGGTGAAGTGCTTTACGCGCAAGGGGAACAGTCGACGAGCTGGTACGTCGTCCTGAGCGGCAAGGTCGCCATCCAGCACCGCGAAGGCGACGAGACCAGGACCGTGCGCGTCCACGGTCCCGGGCGGTTCCTCGGCGAACTGGGCCTGCTCGAAGGGCAGCCGTCGTTCTTCGGCGCCGTCGCCGCCGAACCCGGCGAGGTGCTCGTCCTCCCGGTCGGCGAGCTGCAGCGGCTGGTGACCGGCGACCCGGTCCTCGGCGACCTGATCCTGCGGGCCTACCTCATCCGCCGCGCGCTCATCATCGGCTCCGGCGACGGACTGCGGATCGTCGGCTCGTGCTACTCGCCGGACACCCGGCGGCTGCTGGAGTTCGTGGCCCGCAACCGCCTGCCGTACCGGCTGGACGACCTCGACGAGGACCGCGGGGCCGAGGCGCTGCTGCGCCGGCTCGGCGTCACCGTCGACCAGACCCCGGTGGTGGTGCTGCCCGGCGACGGCGTGCTGCGCAACCCCGGCAACGCCGAACTGGCCCGCGCGGTCGGGCTGCGGCACCAGGAACCCTCGGCCGGCGTGCGCGACATGCTCGTGGTCGGCGCCGGGCCCGGCGGGCTCGCGGCGGTCGTCTACGCCGCCTCGGAAGGGCTCGTGACGTCGGCGTTCGACGCCGTCGCGGCGGGCGGGCAGGCCGGCACC
Organism: Amycolatopsis sp. NPDC005961; assembly: GCF_040629235.1. Classification (NCBI taxonomy): domain Bacteria; kingdom Bacillati; phylum Actinomycetota; class Actinomycetes; order Pseudonocardiales; family Pseudonocardiaceae; genus Amycolatopsis; species Amycolatopsis sp. NPDC005961. The sequence goes on from NZ_JBEXVF010000102.1 coordinate 9,477, forward strand.
ACGTCGCGGATCGAAAACTACCTCGGCTTCCCGTCCGGGATCTCGGGGGCGGAGCTGGCCGAGCGCTCGGTGCTCCAGGCGGCCAAGTTCGGGGTCCGGGTCGCCGTCCCGGGCGAGGCCCGCACGCTCGCCCCGCGCGGTGGGTTGTACGCGGTGGGCTTCGACGACGGCACCGAAATCGTCACGCGCACGGTGATCATCGCGACCGGAGCCCGGTACCGGCGCCTGCCGCTCCCGAAACTCGAGTACCTCGAAGGCACGTGCCTCTACTACGCCGCGACCCCGCAGGAAGCCCGGCAGTGCCTGGCCGACCCGGTCGCCGTGGTCGGCGGCGGCAACTCCGCCGGACAGGCCGCGGTGTTCCTGGCGGACACCTCGCCCGTGGTGCACCTGCTGGTGCGCGGCGGCGATCTCGGCGCGGACATGTCGCGCTACCTGGTCGACCAGGTCCAGCGGCACCCGCGGATCCGGGTCCACCTGCACACCGAGGTCCGCGAGGTCGTCGAGGACGGCAAGACGATGTCGGGCGTCGAGGTCGAGGACAACCGCACCCACGAGCGAACCCGGCTCGACGCCCGCGCGTTGTTCGTCTTCATCGGGGCCGCTCCCCACACACGCTGGCTGTCCGGCCACATCGCGCTCGACGAAGACGGGTTCGTGCTCACGGGCGCGGACGTGGGCGCGGGGTCATCGCGAGCGCCGTTGCCACTGGAGACGAGCAGTCCCGGCGTGTTCGCCGTCGGCGACGTCCGGCACGGCTCGGTGAAGCGGGTGGCCTCGGCGGTGGGCGAGGGCGCCATGGCCGTCCGGCTGGTGCACGAGCACCTCGCGCAAGAACGCTGACAACCGGAGGATCCCCATGACCACCAGGCTTTCCCATCCGCCCATCGCGCTCACGGAACTGGATCACCTGCTCAGCCGCGCGGCACCCCCGCGCGAACTCACCATCAGCTCGACCCTGCATCCGGGGCGCTACACGGTCGTCGCGATCGCCGGCTGGATGGACGCGGCGGCGCTGCGGACGGTCGCGGGATACCTGGCCGGGCTGGTCCACGCGGGCGCCCGCCAGTTCGTCGTCGACCTGTCCCGGGTCGAGCGGCCCGGCGACGACCTCCTCGTTCTGCTGCACCGCTTCGGCGACCGGCTGACGGCGGACGGCGGCACGCTGGAGCTGATCGGGCTGACCCCGCCCGTGCTGTACGAGCTGGACGACGAGGCCCTCGCCGAAGTCTTCGCGCAGTACCGGGCCGCCTTCGAAGGCGGCCTGCGGCAGTGGGCGACACTGCACTGCCCGCAGGGCTTCGACGGGGTCGCCGAACCCGGCTCCCCCGCCCGTTTCCGCGCGTTCGTCGACACCGGCGCCACCGGCCGCGGCGAGCGGTTCGGGAGGCGCCGATGACCACCGTCGGCCGTCCCCAGCGACGGACGTGGGCCCGGATCTTCGTGATCGGCCTGGTGCTGTGGGTGCTCTCGGTCATCGTGACGTACGCGACCGGCAACCCCAACCTGCTGCCGACGCTCGTGCTGCTCGGCAGCTTCCTGGTGCCGGTGACGTTCGTGGCGTGGGCGTTCGAGCGCCGCGACTCCGGGGAGATCACCGCCGAGCTGGTGTTCCGGAACTTCCTCGTCGGCGGGGTGCTGGGCGTCCTCGGCGCTTCGGTGCTGGAGGCCTACCTGCTGTACCCGTCGGTGTGGCTGTACGTGTGGGTCGGGCTCATCGAGGAGGCCGTCAAGCTGGTCGCGCTCGCCCTGCTGACGCGCGGGCTGGCCGTGAAGTCCATGCGGGACGGGCTCATCCTCGGCGCGACCGTCGGCTTCGGCTTCGCCGCCTTCGAATCCGCGGGCTACGCGCTCACGTCGTTGTTCACCGCGCAGGGCCTGTCGCTGACCGACCTGGTCACGACCGAGCTGCTGCGCGGGCTGCTCGCTCCGGTCGGACACGGGCTGTGGACCGCCATCCTGGGCGGGCTGCTGTTCGCGTGGAGCACGCGCGAGCACTTCGTGCTGAGCCTGCGCCTGGGGCTGGCTTTCCTCGGCGTCGCGCTGCTGCACGCTCTGTGGGACTCCATGTCGACCATCGCGCTGGTGGTCACCCTGCTGCTGACCGGGCAGGTGGCGGTGTACGACCCGCGCGTCCTCGTGCCGCCGCCCGAGGACGTGACGACGGTGTACACCGTGACGACCTGGGTGGGCCAGGGCGTGATCGCGCTGCTCGGAGTGCTGTGGCTGCTGGTCCTGATCCGGCGCTCACGGCAGGAACGCCGGGCACCGCAGTGGGCCTACCGAGTCCCGGCCATGCGCACGCCGGCCACCCGACGGTACTGACCCGGGGCCCCGGCAAGGTCGCGATCGTGCGGCCGACCGGCTTCCCCATGTCATGAACGACTCGTTCACCTCGTCAGACGACCTGAACGAGTCGTTCATGACATGCGGGCCTCGGCGCTTATCCACCGCCGGTCGGCGCCGTGACGGCCCGGCCGATGCCGGCGTGGATGTCGAACCGGCCGACCAGGCCGAGCACGGTGAGCGGGCGCAGCACGGCCCGTGACGGGCGGGCCAGACGCATCGGGATTCCGGCGTCCCGAAGCGTGAGCCGCGTGTGCTCCAGGACGCCGACACCGCCCGCACTGAAGAACCCGACCCGGCCCAGGTCCACGACCACGAGCCGGTTGCCCGTCGCCAGCACGCCCCCGAACGCGGTACGCAGGTCGGCGAGGCCGGCCACGTCCACTTCACCGCCCACCGCCAGCACGGTGACGTCCCGGCGGACCTGGCAGGTGCACACCCACAGTCCCCGGCGCACGCACACCGGGAGACAGGCATCCCGACGCGTCTGGTCGGCGTGCTCTCTCGGCTCGGCCATGGCGCGGCTCCCCTCCCGCTCGGCGAACGTCCTTTCGGAGTAGGACGAGTTCGTATTCTGCCGAGCCGGAGGGAATCGCTCCTGGTCCTGAGGGCATGAAGATCGGGGTGCCGGTCAGGCCCGCGGGGCCGATCGGCCCCGCGGCACCGCCGTCAGGCAGGGGTGGTTTCGTCGGTGACGGTCCGGGCGTGACGCTCCCGATCGAGCGCGCCCCGGGTTTCCGGGGCGGCCCAGATCGCGACGACGAACACCAGGGTCGCGCCCACCAGGAAGAGCGCGAGCCGCGAGGGCACGTCCGACAGCTCCGGGCTGAGCAGGCTCACCAGGGTCGGCATCAGGCCGCCCAGCATGAAGCCGAGGTTCCAGCTCACCGCGGTGCCCCTGGCCCGCAGCCCGGTCGGGTACCGCTCGTTGAGGAAGATCATCAGCGGCGCGTACGCGGCGTTGGACAGCATCACCATGACCGCGCACAGCAGGGCCACCACCACGCCATGCCCGCCGCCCACGGAGGCGATCCCCCAGGTCAGCACCGGCAGCGCGACCAGGTTGACCAGGCCGAACCCGAGCATGGTCCGGCGGCGGCCGAGCCGTTCGCTCAGCTCGCCCGCGCCGATCGCGGCCCCGATCACCACGACGCTGCTCACCAGCAGGATGATGCCGCGCGCGCCGGCCGGGACCCCGACCACCTCGCCGAGCAGGGTGGGCAGGTAGCCGGACGTCAGGTAGTACTGCGCGCCACCACCGGCGGCCACCGCGATGTTCAGCGCGAGGATCTTCTTGCCGCGGCCCCGGACCAGCTCCCGGAACGGCACCGGAGCCTGCCGTTTCCCCTCGAACTCCGGGGATTCCTCGACCTTGCGCAGCACGAACAGGCTCAGCAGCGCACTGAGCAGCCCGCAGAAGAACAGCACCCGCCAGCCCCACTGGTCGAACGCGGGGCCGGTGAAGATCGCCGAGACCACGATGTAGGCCAGGCTGGCCAGCGCGGCACCGAGGCCCGCTCCCCCGGCCCCGATCAGCCCGCTCATCAAGCCACGCCGGCGCGGGCCGATGCTCTCCGTGCCGAGCGTGTGCGTGGTCGCGGTGACGCCGCCGACGAACAGTCCCTGCGCGATCCGCAGCGCGAGGAACAGGATCGGGGCGAGCACGCCCACCGCGGCGTGGGACGGGACCAGGCCCATCGCGGCCGTGGTGACGCCGACGCCGCCCATCACCAGCACCATCGTCGACTTGCGGCCCTTGCGATCCGCCAGCTCGCCGAAGATCGCGGCACCCGCCGGGCGCATCACGACGGTGACCGCGAACGAGCCGAACACCGCGGCGATGCCCAGGGTCGGGCTGCTGCTCGGGAAGATGGTCTTGCTGATCGGCCCGGCCACGTAGAGCAGCAGGAACAGGTCGAACAGGTCGAAGGACCAGCCGGCGACGGAAGCGAATACCGCGGCACGAGGCGACTTTGACCGTGGTGCGATATCGGGTGCCAAGATTTTCCCCTTACGGGATAGGGATCAGCGGGACTTCCGGCGCAGGACGGCCCGGATCCGGTCGATCAGAGGGACGAACAGGAGTTTCAGCGCGCTCGGCGCCTTGACCGGGCCGCTGGGTGCCTGCCCGGACGTCGCGGCTTCGCGCAGGGCGTCCGCGAACTGCTCGAACATGCGGCGGCTCACGTCTCCGGCCAGCGCCCGGCCGAACTGGGCGATGCGGCCGGTGAGGTACACCTTCGCCTCGGCCCGCATCGCGGTGCCGGTGGCCGTGGCCTCGGTGCGCAGCACGATGTCGGCCTGGGTCTGCGCGCCACCGGTGTCCTGCCCCTGCGCGAGGACACGCAGGCGCTGACCGGCGCGGTCGTGCTCGACGACGTGCGCGACCCCCTTGAACGAGAGCTTGATCGGGCCCACCGAGACGCGCGCGCGGCCGGCGTAGTGGTCCTCGCCCAGGTCTTCGGTGAGCTCCGCGCCGGGCAGGCAGCGGGCGAGCAGCGAGATGTCGTCGACCACGCGCCACACCGCGTCCACCGGCACGCCGATCTCGGTCCTGATGTCGACGGCGATCGTCGGGTCCCCGTCCGGCAGCACGATGTCGATCCGGCGGGTGTCTTCGGTGACCTCGGCGGCCTCGCGGCCGTCGGTGCTGCCGCCCGCCTGCCCGGTGGCCCGGCCGACGAGCGCGCGGTGCGCGCAGTTGCCCGGGGCGGGGATGCCGTCGGGGTGCGCCTCCTGGGTTTCCTTGACCGCGGTGAGGATGTTGCGGTAGCCCGTGCAGCGGCAGATGACCCCGGACAGCTGCTCGGGCAGTTCCTCCTCGGTCACCTCGGGCTGGTTGCTGAGCAGGTCGTAGGAGCTCATCAGGAAGCCCGGCGTGCAGAAACCGCACTGCAGCGCGTGGTTGCGGCCGAAGGCCTCCTGCAGCGGGTGCAGGTCGTCCGGCCGGCCGAGGCCCTCCACGGTGACGATCTCCGCCCCGTCGAGCTGGACCGCGAACAGCAGGCAGGCCCGGGCCGCCTCGCCGTCCACGAGCACCGTGCACATCCCGCACACGCCGTGCTCGCAGCCCACGTGCGTGCCGGTGAGCCCGAGGTGGTCGCGCAGCGCGTCGGCGAGCGTCACCCGCGCGGGCAGGCTGAGCACGGCGGGGGTGCCGTTCACCGTCATCCTGACCTCGACGAGATCGTCCGCCGCGGCCTTGACGGCCCGGGGTTTTCCGTTCTGCGCCACCACTTCGGTCGTCATGAGTCCACCTCACCGGCGCTCCGGCGAGCGCGCTCGTATGCCTTGGTCAGTTCCCGGACCGCCAGCGTGCGGAACAGCCGGCGGCGGTAGTCGCGGGACGCGTGGGCGTCGCCGTCGGTGTCGACCAGCTCCTCCGCCACCGCGGTGAGCGGGCCGGCCAGGGCCCGGCTCACGTCGCCGCCGCGCAGCGCGGCGCCCAGCTCACCGCTGACCGAGCGGGTGACCGGCCGGTCGGACACGCCGAACCCGGTCAGCTCCGCGTCGGTTTCCGCACCGCGCACCCGGACCCGGGCGACAACCCCGGCGAGCGCGAAGTCGCCGTGCCGGCGCGCGATCTCGGCGAACCCGAAACCCTCGCCCGTCCCGGCGACCGGGAACCGCACCGCGGTCAGGATGTCGTCGGCCCCGAGCGCGGTGGTCATCGCGCCGGAGAAGAACTCCCGCGCCGGCACCCGGCGGGCGCCGCCGGGTCCGGTCACGGTCAGCTCGGCGTTCAGGCAGCACGCCACGGCCGGCAGCTCGGCGGCCGGGTCGGCGTGCGCGAGGCTCCCGCACACGGTGCCCCGGCTGCGCAGCTCCCGGTGCCCGACCCACGGCAGGGCCATGCCCAGCAGGGGAACCGCGGCACTGACCGGGTCCCGCTCGACCCGGCGCTGGCGCACCGTGGCGCCGATCTCCAGGTACCCGCCCGCGGTGCCGATCCGGTCGAGCTCCGGCACGGAAGTGATGTCCACCAAGGTTTCCGGGCGGGCGAGCCGCATGGCCAAGACCGGGACCAGTGACTGCCCACCCGCGATGACCTTGCCGCCGCCGCCCGTGCTCGCGAGTTCGGCGATCGCGTCGGGCAGACTCGACGGCCGGACGTAGGCGAAGGGTGCGGCCTTCATGGTTTCAGCTCACCGCCCCTGGAACTTCGGCGCGCGCTTCTCGTGGAACGCGGCGACGCCCTCGGCGAAGTCGTTGCTGGAGCGCAGCATCGAGTACGCCTTGCGCTCCAGCTCGATGCCGGAGTACAGCGGCGCGTCGATGCCCTTGTCGAGCACCTCCTTGGCGGTGCGGGCGGCCAGCGGGGAGAACCCGAGCAGCACGCCCACGATCCGCTCCACCTCGGCGTCCAGGGCGGCGCGGTCCTCGACCACGTTCGCCACCAGGCCCCAGTCGCCCGCCTGCTGTGCGTTGATCCGCGACGCGGTCATCACGTGGTACTTCGCCCGGGAAAGACCGATCAGCCGGGCGAGGCGCTGCGTGCCACCGGAGCCGGGGATCATGCCCAGCCGCATCTCCGGCAGCGCGAACTCGGCGCGCTTCGTCGCCACCCGGATGTCGGTGGACAGCGCGAGTTCGAGCCCGACGCCGAAGCAGTAGCCGTCGACGGCGGTGATCACCGGCTTGGGGCTGCGCGCCGGGGCGGTGACGTTCTGGCCCAGGTCGGTGAAGTCGATCGGGTCGACCTCCATGAACCCGGCGATGTCGCCGCCGGAGGAGAAGTGCTCCCCCTCGGCCTGGATGACGACGACCTTGATCTCGTTGTCGGCGTCGATCTCGGCGAACCGGTCGGCCATCACCTGACGGGTCTCCCAGGTGATGATGTTGTACTTGCCGTGATCGAGGGTCAGGTAGGCGACCCGGCCGTCGTGGCCGCGGTCGAGCCTGATCTCGCCTCCGGTGAGTGCCATCGTCAGTGGTTCCTTTCGGTTTCCGAAGCGCTGCCGGTCAGCAGCTCGTGGAGCACGTTTCCGTGCAGGGGCAGGCTGGTGATGTCGACACCGGCCGGGGCGAGCGCGTCCGCGACCGCGTTGGCGATCGCGACCGGCAGGCTCATGCAGCTGCCTTCGCCGCAGCCCTTCGCGCCGAGCCTGGTCAGCGGCGACGGCGTTTCCAGGTGGTCGCTGTTCAGCTCGAAAGTGGTTTCGGCGGAGGTCGGGCACAGGTAGTCCATGAAGGTGGCGGTGGGCTGCCCGGCGTCCGTGTAGCGCATCTCCTCGAAGAGCGCGCCGCCCAGTGCGTGCGCGAGCGCGCCGTGCACCTGGCCTTCGAGCAGGGTCGGGTTGAGGATCGTGCCGGCGTCGTGCACGGTGACCACCCGCTCGAGCTTGAGCTCCCGGGTCTCCGCGTCGATCCGGACGACGGCCAGTTCGGCGACGAAGCCGTAGCACAGGCTCGAGTTGATCTGGTCCGAGCGGCTCGCCGCCTTCGACTGCGGCGGGGTGAACGCGGCCTCCTCGTACAGCCGCGCGGAGGTCCCTTCCGGCAGCGAGCCGGGGTCCCAGTGCACCAGCCCGGCGGCGTGCTTGAACGAGACCGCCCGGCCCGGCTCGGCGCGCAGCCGGATCCGGCCCTCGTGGAGTTCCACGTCCTCGGCCGCGACGCCGAGCAAGGTGGCGCCGGCGATCTTGATGGTCTCCGCGAGCTTTTCCGCGGCCTCGACCAGCGCGCTGGTCAGCAGCGGCGCGAAGCGCGAGGAGTAGCTGCCCGAGCTGATCGTCCACGGCGTGGTGGCGGTGTCCATCTCGACGATGGGGCGCACCTGGTCGAGCGGAAGCCCGAGCTGGCCGGCGACCACCTGCTGCGCGACGGTGGCGTGGCCCTGGCCCTGCGGCACGGTGCCCAGCAGCACCGAGACCAGCCCGCTGGGGTCCACGCTGATCCGGACGTGCTCGGTGGACCCGGACTTGCCGCGCCCGGACGCCCGCTGCTCGGCCGGGGTGGCCAGGCCGACGTAGCCGATGTTGGTCGCGGACGGGTCGACGATGGTGGCCACGCCGAGGCCGAAGTACTCGCCCCGCGCCCGCGCTTCCCGCTGCTCTTCCCGCAGGGCCTGGTAGTCCGCGTTCTTCACGACCATGTCCAGCGCGCGGTGGTAGTCGCCGGAGTCGTAGATGCCGCCGCTCGGGGTGGCGTACGGGAAGTCCTCGTGCCGCACGAAGTTCCGCCGGCGCAGCTCGACCGGGTCCAGGCCGCAGGTCTCGGCGACCTTGTCCATCAGCCGTTCCAGGCCGAAGTACAGCTGCTGGCCGCCGAAGCCGCGGTTGAGCCCGGTGGGTGTCTTGTTCGTGACCACGGCTCGCGAGCGGATCTGGACGGCGTCGATCTTGTACGCGCCGGTGATGTTGCCGAAGCAGCGGTACAGCGTGCTGGGTTCCGGCGGCCGCAGGTAGGCACCCACGTTGTCCACCAGGTCGGTCCGCAGCCCCTGCACCGTGCCGTCGGCCGAGACGGCGGCCTCGAACCACATGGCCCGGTCGGATCCGGCGGAGCTGGCCAGCAGGTGCTCGATGCGGTCTTCGGTCCAGCGCACCGGCCGGCCCGCGTGCTTGCTGGCCAGCGCCATCAGCGCGACGTAGGGGTAGATGCCCGCCTTGATGCCGAAGCTGCCGCCGTTGTCGGCCGGGATCATCAGCCGGATCCGCGACGTGGGCAGGCCGAAGGCCCCGGCCAGCACCGCCACCATCGAGAACGGGCCGTGGAAGTTCGCCCAGGCCTGGATGGCCGGGCCGTCCCCTTCGTCCTGCCACTCGGCGACGACCGAGTAGCACTCCATCGGGGTCGAGGAGTAGCGCGGGAAGTGGTACTTGCCCTTCACGACGTGATCCGCCTTGGCGAACACCTCGTCCACGTCGCCGAAGGTGAAGGTCCGGTCGGTCGCGACGTTGCCGTCCGCGTCCTCGTGCAGCCGCGGCGCCTCCGGCAGGAGCGCCTTCTCGACGTCGACCACCGGCGGCAGCGGCTCGTAGTCGATCTCGACGAGTTCCGCGGCGTCCTCGGCCAGGTACCGGTCGTTCGCGACCACGACCGCGACCGGTTCGCCGACGAAGCGCACCTTGTCCGTCGCCGTCGGGTAGTACGGCATGGGGACCTTGAGCGCCAGCGGGAACGGGCGCAGGGCCGCCTTGACCTCGTCAGGTCCGATCACCGCGGCGACCCCGGGGTGCCGGCGGGCGCGTTCGAGGTCGACACCGCGGATCCGGGCGTGCGGGTGCGGGCTGCGCACCACGGCCGCGGTCAGCGTGCCCGGCAGCGGGTCCAGGTCGTCGAGGAACCGGCCGCGGCCGGTGAGCAGCGCGGGGTCCTCGATCCGCGCTGTCCTCCTGGCCGGCTTGTCGGAGACTGCGGTCATGCGGCTCACCTGCCTGCTTCTGCGGCGCTGTCGGACAGCGCGCGGTAGTTACCGGAGCTCAGTTCGCGGCGGAGGATCTTGCCCACCCCGGACTTGGGGATGGCCTCGACGGCGACGAACCGCTTGGGGCGCTTCAAGGACGGCAGCCCGGACTGCTCGCGGACGAAGGCCTCCAGCACCTCCGTCGCGTGCTCCGGGGTCATGCCTTCACCCGGGACGAAGAACGCGGTGGCGGCCTGGCCCCACCGGTCGTCGGCCATGCCGACGACGACCAGCTCGCGCACCGCCGCGCAGCGGATCAGCGCGTCTTCGATCTCTTCCGGGTAGATGTTCTCGCCGCCGGAGTTGATCATGTCGTCGACCCGGCCGGCGACCCAGAGGTCCCCGTCCTCGTCGGCGATCGCCAGGTCGCCGGGGAAGTACCAGCCGTCGCGAATGGACTTGGCGTCGGCGTCGGGCCGGTGCCAGTACCCGGCGAACGCCTCGGGGCCCGCCATCGAAACGGCGATCTGCCCCTGCTCCCCCGGCCCCACCTCGGCGTCCGGCGGGGCGGCGGGATCCGGGTCCACCAGCCGGACCCGGGAGAAGATGCCGGCGCGGCCCGCCGACCCCGGCTTCGCGACCACGTCCGGGCCGATGGTGAAGGTGTAGATCTCGGTGCTGCCGAAGTGGTTGACGAAGGACTCCGGTGCCAGCGCGCCGGCGAGCTGCTCGGCCAGTGCCGGGGTCATCGACGAGCCCGCGTAGGCCAGCTTGCGCACGGTCCGCGCCTCGGCGAGCCGGCCGGTGCGCACCAGCGACCAGTAGATCGTCGGCACCAGGTACAGCGAACCGATCCCCTCCGCGGTGATCAGGTCCAGGGCCTCGTCCGCGTCGAACTTCACCTGCGGCACCCAGGTTCCCGCGCCGACCAGGGTGGCCAGCAGGGTGCGCAGCCCCATGGTGTGGAACAGCGGCATCACGCCGAGGGTGGCGTCGAAGCGGGACTGTCCACTTTGGATCAGGTGCGCGATCGCCGCGTGGTGCTCGGCGGAGTGCGTGCGCGGCACGCCCTTCGGCTTCCCGGTGGTGCCCGAGGTGTAGAGCATCACGCTGATGTCCTGATCGGACACCCGGACGTCCGGGGAGCCGCTCGGCTGCCGCAGCGCCAGGCGTTCGATGGTGTCCTCGTGCGGGGTGCCGGAGGCGATCCGGGGCACCGGGGGCAGCTCGGCCAGCGCCTCGTCCGCGAGGGCCGCGGTCGAGGCGTCGGTGATCACCAGGGCGGGCTCGGCGTCGGCGACGCAGTAGGCGAGCTCGGGCGGCGCGAACCGGAAGGACAGCGGCACCGAGACGGCGCCGAGCTTCTGCGCGGCCAGGTGCAGGCTGGCCAGCGGTTCGCCACCGGCCAGCGAGAGCACCACGCGCTCGCCGGGCCGGACGCCGAGGGCGGCCAGCGCCCGGGCCAGGCGGTCGGTGTGGGCGTCCCATTCGGCGTAGGTCATGGGGCTTTTGCCGCCCACCGCGCGGCGCCGGGGATGACGCTCCGCCGTCCAGCGCAGAACCGTACCCAGATCCATGACCGTCCCTCCATCGCGACAGCGATCGTGCCGAGCGGAACTACCGTCCGTAACCGACGGTCTGATACCGACCATCTGTTTCGGATGGTTGCGAACCTACGATATGGTTCGGAGCATGTCAACGGTTCGGTTGTCGACGACGTCGTACGTGGTGCTCGGCATGATCGCGCTGCGCGGTCCGTCCACGTCCTACGACCTGAAGCGCGCGATCGGCCGGTCAGTGGGGTACTTCTGGAACTTCCCGCACGCGCAGCTGTACTCGGAGCCCAAGCGGCTCGAGGAGGCCGGCCTGCTGGAGCTCGACGAGGAGGACTCGGGGCGCCGGCGCAAGACGTTCTCGATCACCGAAGCCGGCCGGAAGGCACTGCGCGGCTGGATGGCCGAGCCGGTCAACGAGCACTTCGAGCTGCGCGACGTGGCGGAGATCAAGCTCTTCTTCAGCGAGCTGGCCGGCCCGGAGGACGTGGCGCAGCTCGCGAAGGGGCAGGTCGAGCAGCACGAACGCCGGATCGCCGAGTACGAGGAGATGCAGCGCCGCTTCGGTCACATCGAAGACGTGGCCGGCCGGATGATCACCCTGGAACTCGGGCTGGGCATGGAGTACGCCGCCCTCGAGTTCTGGCGCGGCGTGGTCCAGCGCGCCGACCGCGGCGAGTTCGAGGCCGGCTGGCACCAGCCCTGACCGTGCGGGCCGCGCCTCGCCTAGGGCCTGCCTGACAAAAGGTCTCGCTGGTTGCTGCCGAACTACACGGATCTTCTCGGCGAGCCGCCTGACCATGCGATCGGCCGTTCCCGCGGGCGGAGCACCAAGGTGCACCACCTCGTCGACGGCAACGGCCGCCCACGGTGACGCTGGTCGGACCCGGCCAGACCGGCGACGCACCGATGTTCCCGCACCTGATGCGCCACCTGCGCGTCCGCCGGGACTGGACGCGGTCGCGACCTGACCGGCTCCGTGGCGACAAGGCCTACTCCTCGCGGGCGATCCGCGCGCATCCGCGCGACCGCGGCATCACCGCCGTGATCCCTGAACCCGCCGATCAGGCCGGGCATCGCAAACGCCGCGGTTCCCGCGACGGGCGTCCAGCCATCGTCTACCGATCAGCGGTCCTTCTCCGCGCAGTGATCACCTGGACCAAGGCATCATCAGACAGGCCCTAGCGGTTCGGCTCACCGGCCCGGCGCAGGGTCCGTGACAACCCCAGCGCGGCCGTCCGGACCGCCGGGGCCAGGTGGGCGGGCCGGAACTGTTCGCGCGGGACCGCCACCGACAGCGCCGCGACCGCGACGGCTCCGCTGAACACCGGCGCCGCGATGCAGCTCACGCCGGTCGCGGCTTCCTGCTCCTCGTAGGCCAGGCCGGACACCTGGGTTTGCTCCAGTGCCGTGCGCAGCCGGACCGGGTCGGTGATCGAGAACGACGTCAGCTGCGGCAGCGGATCCGCGAGGATGACGTCCGCCAGCTCGGGCTCGGAGAACGCGAGCAGCGCCTTGCCGATCGCCGTGCAGGTGAGCGGGAGCCTGCCGCCGATCCGGGACGGCAGCGGGACCGCGTCGTGGCCGTGGATGCGTTCGAGGTACACCACTTCGCGATCGTCACGGATTCCGAAGTGGACGGTCTGGCGGGTGCTCTCGAAGAGGTCCTGCAGGAACGGCAGGGCCGCCTCGCGGAGGTCCTGACGGCGGGGCACGAGCGAACCCAGCTCGAACAGCGTGCCGCCCAGCCGGTACCGCTCCCCCGCGCGCTCCAGGAAGCCGAGGCGGACGAGGTCGCCGACCAGGCGGAACGCCGTGGTCTTGGTCAGCCCTGCCCGGGCGGCGAGTTCCGTCAGGCGGAACGAGCCGCCGTTCGGACGGTAGACGGCCAGGACAGCAGCCGCCTTGTCGAGCATGTTGCCGGTCTCGCTGTTCCGCGTCACGGAACGAACTTTGGCACATCGCCGAGCCGGGGCCTATACCTGGCGGGTCACAATCGCCTGCTCCGGAGGTCCCTGATGAACGAGGCCGTCCCCAAGGCCGCGGAGGTGCTGGCGGTCGCGGCCGCCACGGCCACACCGTGTCCGCCGATCCGCGATCTCTTCGCCGACGGCGACCTCGACGCCGCCTACGAAGTCCAGCGGCTGCACACCGAGCGCCGGCTCGCGGCCGGGCACCGCCTGGTCGGCCGCAAGATCGGCTTGACCTCCCCGGCCGTCCAGCGCCAGCTGGGCGTCGACCAACCCGACTTCGGCGCGCTGTTCTCCGACATGGCCCTCGACCACGACGGCACCGTCCCCGCCGGCCGGCTGCTCCAGCCCAAGGTGGAAGCGGAGCTCGCCCTGATCCTCGGCGCCGACCTGCCCGGCCCGGACTGCTCGGTCGCCGACGTCCGCGCGGCGACGGCGTTCCTCGCCCCCGCGCTGGAGATCGTGGACAGCCGGATCGCCGGCTGGGACATCACCATCGTCGACACGGTCGCCGACAACGCTTCCTCGGGCATGTTCGTCCTCGGCGACATCCGCGAGACCCTCGACGACGTCGAACCCGTCGACGTCGAAATGCGGCTGCACCGCGGCACCGAGCTCGTGTCGGAGGGCACCGGCCGCGACTGCCTGGGCGACCCGCTCACCGCCGCCGCCTGGCTCGCCACGACACTCGCCCACCGCGGCGAACCCCTGCGCGCCGGCGACGTCGTCCTCACCGGCGCACTCGGGCCGATGGTGCCCGCCTCCCCCGGCGACGTCTTCACCGCCCGGATCTCCGGGCTCGGCGACGTCACGATCAGCTTCGAAGGGGAATCCGCATGAGCGTGAAGGTCGCCATCATCGGCTCGGGCAACATCGGCACCGACCTGATGATCAAGGTGCTGCGCCTGTCCGAGCGGCTCGACATCGCGGCCGTGGCCGGGATCGACCCGGACTCCGACGGCCTCGCCCGGGCCCGCCGCCTCAAGGTCGCCACCACGCACGAAGGCGTCGAAGGCCTCGTCCGGCTCGACGAGTTCGCCGACGTCCGGTACGTCTTCGACGCCACTTCCGCCGGCGCGCACCGCCACCACGACGAGGTGCTGCGCGGCCTCGGCCGCACCGTCATCGACCTCACCCCGGCCGCGATCGGGCCCTACGTCGTCCCGCCGGTCAACCTCGGCGAGCACCTCGACGCCCCCAACGTCAACATGGTCACCTGCGGCGGCCAGGCCACCATCCCCATCGTGGCCGCGGTCCGCGCGGTGACGCCGGTGCACTACGGCGAAATCATCGCGTCCATCTCCTCACGCTCGGCGGGGCCGGGGACCCGGGCCAACATCGACGAGTTCACCGAAACCACCGCGTCCGCGATCGAAAAGGTCGGCGGCGCCACGCGCGGCAAGGCGATCATCGTCCTCAACCCGGCCGAACCGCCGCTGATCATGCGCGACACCGTGCACTGCCTGGTGTCCGATGTGGACGCTGTAGGCACCGAGGCCGTCACTGCCTCGATCGAAGAGATGGTCGGGCGGGTGCAGGCCTACGTTCCGGGCTACCGGCTCAAGCAGAAGGTCCAGTTCGAGACCGTCACGGCCGACGACCCCCTGCACCGGCTGGTCCCGGCCGGCGACGCGGTCAAGGTCTCGGTGTTCCTCGAAGTCGAGGGCGCCGCGCACTACCTGCCCGCCTACGCGGGGAACCTCGACATCATGACCTCGGCCGCGCTGCGGACCGCCGAACGCATGGCCACGCACCAGGAGGCCCTCCGATGACCGACCTGTACATCCAGGACGTCACCCTGCGGGACGGCATGCACGCCATCCGGCACCGCTACACCGTCGAGCAGGCCCGCACGATCGCCGGCGCCCTCGACGCCGCGGGCGTGGCCGCGATCGAGATCGCCCACGGCGACGGGCTTTCCGGCTCCAGCATCAACTACGGCGTCGGCGCGCACACCGACTGGGAATGGATCGAAGCGGTCTGCGACGTCACCCGCCGCGCCATCCCCACCACGTTGCTGCTGCCCGGCATCGGCACCCTGCACGACCTTCGGGAAGCTCACCGTCTCGGCGTCCGCTCGGTCCGGGTCGCCACCCACTGCACCGAGGCCGACATCTCCGCCCAGCACATCGGGGCGGCCCGCGATCTGGGCATGGACGTGGCGGGGTTCCTGATGATGTCGCACATGGCCGGACCGGAGGAGCTGGCGAAGCAGGCCAAGCTGATGGAGTCCTACGGCGCGGCCTGCGTCTACGTCACCGACTCCGGCGGCCGCCTCACCATGGACGGCGTCCGGGACCGGGTCCGCGCCTACCGGGACGTCCTGGAACCGGAGACGCAGATCGGTATCCACGCCCACCACAACCTCGCCCTGGGCGTCGCCAACAGCGTCGTCGCGGTCGAGAACGGCGTGGTCCGGGTCGACGCCTCCCTGGCCGGGCAGGGCGCCGGAGCGGGCAACTGCCCCCTCGAAGCGTTCATCGCGGTGGCCGACCTGATGGGCTGGGACCACGGCTGCGAACTGTTCCCCCTGATGGACGCCGCCGACGACCTGGTGCGCCCGTTGCAGGACCGCGAAGTCCGGGTCGACCGCGAGACGCTGAGCCTGGGCTACGCGGGCGTCTACTCGAGCTTCCTGCGCCACGCCGAGGCGGCCGCGGTGCGGTACGGCCTGGACACCCGCGCGATCCTCGTCGAGGTCGGCCGGCGCGGCATGGTCGGCGGCCAGGAGGACATGATCACCGACATCGCCCTCGACCTCGCGGGTTAGCCCGCAGGACGCCCGCGGCCGCCGAGGCAAGTCGTCCGAACCGACGTGCTGCTCGGCCGCGTCACCGTCCACAAGAGACTCGCGGGACGCGGCAGATCCGGACGGAGGTCCGGATCTGCCGCCCGGCCGGTCATCCCGCTCCGGCGGGACGACCGGCCGCCGTCAGCCGCGCTTCGCCGTGATCGCCGCGAACCGCGGCTGCCCCTCCTGACCGATATCCGGCACGCGGAGCACGCACACCGCCCCGGCCGCGCCGAGCACGGCCAGGCAGGCGAACATGGCGAAGAACCCACCCGCCGCGAGGAGGGCCGGCGCCACGAACGGCACGACCGCGACCGGCAGCGTGCTCGCGATGTTGAGCACCGCGAAGTCCTTGCCCGCCGATTCGGGGTCGGGCAGCATGCGCAGGCAGAGCGCGAAGTCGGTGGCCAGGAAGGTGCCGTAGCCCAGCGACATGACCGCGGTGCCCAGGTACACCACCGGGATGCTCGGCGCGAGCGCCACCAGGACCAGCCCGGCGGCGAGCACCAGGCCGCCGGCGAGCACGAACGGCTTCTGCCGCCGGATCCGGTCGGAGAGCCAGCCGGTCAGCCAGGCCGTGACCGCGACGCAGGCGATCCCGATCAAGGTCAGCAGGAAGATCATCCCCGGTACCGCCCCGGCCGGGACGGCGAACCGCTGCGTGAACACGAAGGCCAGATAGCTGTTGGCGGCCCACGCCGCGGTGATGAGGAAGCGCACCGCCCACGCCCAGCCGAACGCGGGGTGCTCGCGCGGGCTGACCCAGTAGGAACGCAGGATGACCGCCACGCTCAGCCGCGGTTCGCCCGCCGGTGCCCGGTGCCGGGGATCACGCACGAGCAGGACGGCCAGCAGCACGCCCGCCGCGCTCAGCCCGCCGACCACACCCCACTGCAGCCGGGGGACGGCGGGCAGCGCGCTCACCACGGCGAAACCCACGGCCGGGCCGGCCAGGGCCACGAACGCCACCACTCCCGACACCGCCCCTCGCCGCTCCGGGGCCACCTGGTCGGCGGCCAGCGCGGCACTCGCGGCGAGCTGGAACATGACCAGCGTCGTGATGAGCGCCCAGCCCACCGCGACCTGCCAGACCTCGGTCGTCCAGCCCATGGTCGTCAGCAGGACCGCCGCGCCGAGGCCGCCGGTGAGGATCCACGTGCGGCGCCGGCCGAACCGGGCGGCCGTGCGGTCGCTGATGCGTCCGCCGAGCGGGTTCGCCAGCAGGCCCACGAGGCCGCCGATCCCCGTCACCAGGCTGAACGCGGACGTCGCCCCGGCGCCGGCGATCGCGGTGAGGTGGGTGACCAGCAACAGGTTCATCGGCACCGCGATGCTGATGTACCCGGCGGCGTTCGTGCCGACCAAGGCCCCGATGAGACGTCCCGGCCCGGTGGGCGTCCGGCCGGCCGCCGCCTCGGTCCGCGGCACCACCGCTTCGGGGATCACCGCCGGCCTGCCACGGCGTCGACGATCTCCAGGATCGCCTCGCGCACGACCGCGGGGTTCTCCTGCGGGATGAGGTGCCCGGTGTCTTCGACGACGACCACGCGACCGTCCGGCACGGCGGCCATCAGCTCGGCCGCGACCCGGTTGAATCGGGGGCGGGTCCGGGACATCCCGCGGTCGACCCGCCCGGCCTGCAGGCAGATCGTGGGCACAGCCGGGGTTCCGGCGGCCTGGAGACGGCGCATCGTCGCCAGCGCCGGGACCACCTGGGCCGCCTCGCGGCGTCCGGCGCGCATCGCCCGGGCACATGCGTAGTCGCGGAGGATGACGTCCACATCGGACTCGGCGATGGCGCCGGAGAAGCGCGGCTGGGTCAGCTTCGCGACCAGGTTCCGTCCACCGAAGCGCGCGAGCACCGTCAGCGCGCCGAACGACCAGGACAGGATCCGGGCGCCGCGGCCGCTCACGAGCTCGGCGACGGTCGCGTCGACGAAGACGAGGCCGGCGACCCGGTGCGGACGGCGTTCGGCGAGCAGCCGGATGACGGGTCCGCCCCAGCTGTGCCCGACGAGGACCACCGGCCGGGTCTCCCCGAGGCCGTCGAGGAGGCCGGCGAGGTCGTCGGCGAGCCGTTCGATCGTCCGGTCCCGCGGGTCCGGATCGCTTCCGCCGTACCCGGCCCGGTCGTAGGCCACCGTGCGGGTGCGGGCGCCGATCTCGCGCTGGGTGTGCACCCACGACGCGGCCGGTGCGCTCATGCCGGCTTCGAACACGACCAGCGGTCCGTCGCCCTCGCCGGCGGTGACGGACCGCAGCCGTCGCCCGTCGGGCAGCGCGACGAACGCCTCGGTCAGCCCCGCGCCGGGATCGAGGTGGCCCGGGCTCCCTGGACGGTGCGTGTGCGTTTTCATCAGGCGTGGCCTCTCAATCATCCCAGCAGGACGGATGGACGTCGTTCCACGGAGCCGAGCGTTCGAGCTGGGCGGCGAGGGCGAGCAGCGAAGCGTCGTCACGCCGGCGTCCGACGAGCTGCGCGCCGTACGGCAGGCCGTTGCCGTCGAGGTGCGACGGCAGGGACACCGCGGGCCGGCCGGTCCAGTTGGCCCACGGCGTCGGGGCCGACCAGGCCAGCATCGTGTCGGCGATCCCCGTCACCCCGCCGGCCTCGAAGTACCCGAGGGGAGCCGGCGGCCCGTTCGTCACCGGCGTCAGTGCGACGTCGAAGCTCGCCAGCGCCGTCTCGAAAGCGCTTGCGTACTGCGCCAGCACCCGGTGCGCCGCGAAGAGAGCAGCGCCGGAAAGCGCTTCCCCTTCGGCCCACAAGTACCGGGTGTACGGCCGGAGGAGGCCCCGGCGGCCGGGCGGAACCAGCGACCGCACGGCCGCGTGCACGGAAGCGGCGAAGTGCGTGCGCAGCGCCAGGCGTACCGGATCGTCGCAGGCGGCCGGGATCTTCACCTCCCGCACCTCGTGCCCCAGCTCCTGAAGCAGGACAGCCGTGCGCTCCACGGCACGGACCACCTCCGGATGCCGGCGGACGTCAGCGAAGCCCGGGTCCGTCCACACGGCGATGCGCCGGCGTCCCGGTGGCCGCCCGACGGCGTCGGCGAAGCTGCCGTCGGCCCGCCAGCCGTCCGGGTCTCCGCTCCAAGGGTGCGCCAGCACGTCCAGCAGCAGCGCGGCGTCCTCGACCGTCCGGGCGATCGGGCCTTCGATCGTCGTGCTGGTCGGCGAAGTCGGCGGCACCGACGAGCTGACCAGCCCGCGGCTGGGCTTGACGCCGACGAGGTGGCAGGTCGCCGCGGGCGTGCGGGTCGACCCGGCCCCGTCGCCCGCGTGGGCCAGCGGCAGCAGCCCGGCGGCGACCGCGGCGGCCGCGCCTCCGCTGGAACCGCTCGCGTACCGCGTCAGGTCGTACGGGGTGACGGCCGGCCGCCCGGTCACGTCGTTGTCGGTGTAGCAGGTGGCGCCGAACTCCGCGGTGGTGGTCTTCCCGACGAGCACGGCACCGGCTTGCCGCAGCAACCCGGCCGTCCAGCTGTCGGCGGGCGGGGTGAAGTCCGCCAGCGCGGCCGACCCGAAGGTCGTCCGCACGCCCGCCGCCGGGTACAGGTCCTTGATGCCCGACGGAAGTCCCAGCAGGGGCGACCACTCCCCCCGGGCGATGCGCCGATCCGCGCCGGCGGCCTCTTCGAGGGCGAGGTCCGGCGTGACGGTGGCGAAGGCGCCGAGTTCGCCGTCGAGCTTCTCGATGCGTCCCAGGTAGTGTTCCGTCAGCTCGCGCGAGCTGACGTCGCCCGTGCGCAGGGCGGCCAGTTGCGCCACGGCGGAAAGCTCGTGGAGTCGGCCGCTCACCGAGCCACCGCGGGCCCGGTCAGCACTCCGTGGGCCAAGGCGGCGACGGCGTCGAGGTAGTCCGGCGTCAGCGGTTGCCGGCCCAGCATCCGGCGGTGCATCAGCGGGCCCTCGATCAGATCTCCGGCGAGGGACAGGTCGGGAAGATCGCCGAGCTCACCTCGCCCCACCGCCCGGGTGAGGGCGGTGCGCAGCGGCTCGCCTCGGCCCTCGGCCATCTTCCGGAAGGCGAGTTCGGCGTCGGGCTCGCGGTGCAGGTCGGCGACGAGCCCCATGAGCCCGTCGATCCAGGACGAGGACCAGGAAGCCGCGAAGTCCTCGACGATGGCCCGCAGGTCGGAGCGAAGCGATCCGGTGTCGTGACCGGATACCGGCGGCAGGTGCTCGGCCAGCACGTCGACGACGAGCTGCGCCTTGCTCGACCACCGCCGGTAGACGTCGGTGCGGTGGGCCTGGGCCTGCGCGGCGACCTCGGTCAGCTTCAGCGCGTCGTAACCCCGGCTCTGCAGCAGGGCCCACGCCGCGGCCGTGAGCCGCTTCTCCAGCTCGGGGTCTCGGTGACGACCGGGCATCCCGCCTCCATTGCGCTACAAGTTGTAGTTTAATGAGGCTAAGTCTCCGCAGTCGTCCACGCAAGGGACAGATCGCTACCGCTGGCCCGCACTCACCCCGCGCCGCCCTCGGCCGAGGCCGATCGGGGTCACCGGGCGCGCAGGCTCCGGTAGAAGTCCCGGTGGGCATCGGCGGCCGCGGCCCACCGGTAGCCCCGGGCCAGTGCCCGCCCGGGCGCCGGGTCGGCACCCTCGAGCGCGGCCCGCAGTTCCCGGGCGAAGCCGGGTGGGTCGGTGGCGAACCGCGCGGCGCCGCCGAAGACCTCCC
>NZ_JBEXVF010000103.1:0-29491 GCF_040629235.1 Amycolatopsis sp. NPDC005961
GCCGGAGGTCGCGACGGTGTCGGCCGAGTAGCCGTGGCTCTGGCCGTTGCCGAGCAGGTACGACGCGGCGTTGCCGGTCACCTGCACCGGGGTGTTCTAACCCTGTTTCCCACTCACGACCGGGTCAGGCCGGCTGGCAGGTGGGGCACCAGTAGAGGTTGCGCCCGACCAGCTCGGAGTTCGCCACCGGCGTCCCGCACACCAGGCACGGCTCGCCGGCCCGCCGGTAGACGTACACCTCGCCACCGTGGCGGTCCACCCGCGCCGCGCGGCCCATGGCCTCCGGCAGGTGCTCGGGTCGGACCGTGTCGATCCGGCCGACGCGGACGCCGTCACGCATCAGCAGCACCAGGTCGGCCCACAGGTCGTCCCACAAAGCCCGGTCGAGCGCGCGACCCGGGGTCAGCGGCGCGACGCCGTGGCGGAACAGCACCTCGGCGCGGTAGACGTTGCCGACGCCCGCCAGCACCGCCTGGTCCATCAGCAGCGCCGCGATCGACGTCTTCGACCGCGAGACACGCTCCCACGCCTGCTCCGGCTTCGCGTCGCGGCGCAGCGGATCCGGTCCGAGGCGCGCCTTGATCGCGTCCACCTGGTCCGGGGAAAGCAGCTCGCAGCGAGTCGGCCCGCGCAGGTCGGTCCAGTGGGTCCGCCCGGCCAGCCGCAGCCGGACCTGCCCGACCGGCTCCGGCGCGGGCAGCGGGGACTCGCCGAAGGTGCCGTAGAGCCCCAGGTGGATGTGCACGGTCCCGTGTGGACCGTAGTCGTGGAACAGGTGCTTGCCGTACGCCTGCGCGCCGACGAGCACCTGACCGTCCAAACGGGACGCTTCGGCGGCGAACCGGCCCTGCGGGCTGCTCACCTCTACCGGGGCGCCGGCGTACCGGCGCTTGTGCAGCCGCGCCAGCCGGTGGAGCGTGTGCCCCTCGGGCATCAGGCCTCCGGCAGCGCCGGCGGGATGCCGGTGCGCTCGTAGTCCAGCAGCTGCTGGACGCGGCGCGCGTGCCGTTCCTCCGGCGAAACCTCGGTCGCCAGGAAAGCCTCGACGATCTCGGTGGCCTGCTCGACCGTGTGCATCCGGGCGCCGATGCCGATCAGCTGGGCGTGGTTGTGCTCGCGGCACAGCTGGGCGGTCTCGACGCTCCACGCGAGGCCGGCCCGCGCGCCCGGGACCTTGTTCGCGGCGATCTGCTCGCCGTTGCCCGAGCCGCCGACGACGATGCCGCGGCTGCCCTCGTCGGCCACGACGCGCAACGCCGTCTCGACGCAGAACGCCGGGTAGTCGTCGGCCGCGTCGTAGACCCGCGGACCGATGTCTGTCACCTCGTGGCCCTGCTTCTCCAGGTGGGCGACGAGGTGGTTCTTCAGCTCGAAGCCGGCATGGTCGGATCCCAAGTAGACACGCACGGCTGGGAGTCTGCCATCACGGCCGGTTTCGGGCATGCTCCGGGGGTGG
The DNA here is from genome assembly GCF_040629235.1 of Amycolatopsis sp. NPDC005961. Lineage (NCBI taxonomy): Bacteria > Bacillati > Actinomycetota > Actinomycetes > Pseudonocardiales > Pseudonocardiaceae > Amycolatopsis > Amycolatopsis sp. NPDC005961. Next base: position 1,457 of record NZ_JBEXVF010000103.1, read on the forward strand.
GCATCTGGGAGCAGTCGGCGTACGACGTCCGGCTCGACTGGGGCGCCGAAGGCGTGGCCGCCCTCGGCCGGGAATGCGCCGTGCTGGTGGTCGTCGACGTGCTTTCCTTCAGCACCACCACGGATCTCGTGGTCGGCCGCGGTGGCCGCGTGCTGCCGGTCCGCTGGCGCGACGAGCGCGGCGTGGCGCGGGCGAGGGCCGCGGGCGCCGTCATCGCGGGTGAGGGCGCGTTCACCCTCCGGCCGTCCTCTGTGACGGAAATCCCGCCCGGGACGCTGCTCGCGCTCCCCTCGCCCAACGGCGCGACGCTCTGCGAAGCGGCCGCGGCGACCGGCGCGCGGGTCCTCGCCGGCTGCCTGCGCAACGCCTCCGCCGTCGCCGCGAAGGCCCACGACCTGGGCGGGCCGGTCGGCCTCATCGCGGCCGGGGAACGCTGGGGGGTGACCATCTTCGGCCACGGCGACACCCTCGGACCGCTGCGTCCGTGCGTCGAAGACCAGGTCGGCGCCGGGGCGATCGCCGCCGCGCTGGCCGGACACGGCCTTTCGCTGTCCCCCGAAGCCGTGCTCGCCGCCCGATCGGTCGACGTCACGGCCCTGGCGGGCTGCGTTTCCGGGCGCGAGCTGACCGAGTCGGGGCACGGCGGGGACGTCACACTGGCCGCGCGGCTCGACGTGAGCGATGCTGCCCCGATGCTGAGTGAAGGAGTACTGGCATGAGCGGGCGCTGGATCGAGGTCGCCGACGGCGTGCACGCGCGCCGGTACGAGGAGCTGGACCTGACCGTCGGGCTGGTGGTCGGGGCCGAGCGCTGCCTGGTCGTCGACACCCGCGGCGACCTGGAGCAGGGCGCCGAGCTGGCGGCGGCGGTCCGCGAGCTGACGCCGCTGCCGTGGTCGGTCGTCTTCACGCACGCGCACTTCGACCACACCTGGGGCACCGAGCGGTTCACGCCCTGCGCCGTCTGGGCGCACGAGGGCTGCCGCGCCGAGCTGACCGAGTACGCGGAAGACGCGCGCGGGAAGTGGATCGCCTACTACCGCGAGCAGGGCAAGACGGAGACCGCGGACGCCATCGCGCGCACGACGTTCGTCGTGCCCGACCACCTGTTCACCGACCGCACCGAGCTCGACCTCGGCAGCCGGACGGCCGTCCTGCTGCACCCCGGCCGCGCCCACACCGACCACGACGTCGTCGTGCACGTGCCGGACGCCGACGTGCTCTTCGCCGGCGACATCGTCGAGAACGCCGAACACGGCTTCAGCGCGTTCTCCTTCAGCGCCGAGTCGGACCTGACGGCCTGGCCGGACACCCTGGACACACTGCTCGCGCTGAAGCCGCGGGTGATCGTGCCGGGGCACGGCGACCCCGTCGACGCCGACTTCGTCCGCTACCACCGCCACGGCCTGCACGAGCTGATCGCGCTCAAGGCCGGTGTCGGGCGCGGAGAGACGACCGAGGTGGCCGCTGTGGCAGCTTCGCGCTACCCCAGCGACGTCACCTTGGCCGCCCTCGGAACGCCTTGAAGGCGTCTCAGTCGAAGTTCAGCTCACCGGACCGGGTGCGCTTGAGCTCGAAGAAGTCCGGGTAGCTCGCGAGCGCGACAGCGCCGTCGAACACCTTCAGCGCGTCTTCGCCGCGCGGGATCGAGCTGAGGACCGGGCCGAAGAACGCCACGCCGTCGATGTGGATCGTCGGGGTGCCGACGTCCATGCCGACCGGGTCCATGCCCTCGTGGTGGCTCTTCTTCAGCGCCTCGTCGTACTCGGTTGAGTTCGCGGCGTCGTACAGCTCGGCCGGCGCGCCGATGGCGGCCAGGGCCTCCTTGATGACCGCGTCACGGTCCTTGTTGCCCTGGTTGTGGTACCGGGTGCCGAACTCGGTGTAGTAGTCGCGCAGCACCTCCTCGCCCTTGAGCTGCGACAGCGCGACGGCCACGCGCACCGGGCCCCAGCCCTTCGCCAGCAGCTCCTTGTACTGCTCGGGCAGCTCGTCGCGGCCCTCGTTCAGCACGGACAGGCTCATGATCCGGAAGTTCAGGTCCAAGTTGCGGTGCTTCTCCACCTCGAGGATCCAGCGCGAGGTGATCCAGGCGAACGGGCAGATCGGGTCGAAGTAGAAATCGACCTTCGTGGGCTGCTCGGCAGCGGTCATCAGGTTCTCCTGTGCGAATTCAGGTCCGGTCCGGGAGCGGGCACACCCCCGCACAGCGGGCCAACACCCGGGGGCCCGGGCTTGTTCCCCATCGCCCACCACCCCGTCCCCATGATTGGATGCGGGGAGTTGAAAACCGATACCAACGACCAGAGGTGCCTGTGCCCGCCCCCAACCTGACCCGCGACCAAGCCAAGCTGCGCGCGGACCTGCTCGACGTCACCGGTTACGACATCGAGCTGGATCTCACCGACGGCCACGGCGGCCCCGGCGAGAAGACCTTCGCGTCGAAGACGACCGTCCGGTTCTCCAGCGCCCGGGCCGGCGAACGGACGTGGGTCGACATCGTCGCCGACCGCGTGCATTCGGCCACCCTGAACGGCACCGACGTCGACATCAGCGCGTACGTCGAGGACAAGGGCATCGCGCTCGCCGACCTGGCCGAGGCGAACGAGCTCACCGTGACCGCCGACTGCCGGTACATGAACACCGGCGAAGGCCTGCACCGGTTCGTCGACCCGGTCGACGACAGCGTCTACCTGTACACGCAGTTCGAGACGGCCGACGCCAAGCGGATGTTCGCCTGCTTCGACCAGCCCGACCTCAAGTCGGTCTACCGGCTCACCGTGATCGCGCCGAAGGACTGGAAGGTCGTCTCGAACACGGCCGTGGAGTCCGCCGAGGAGACCCCCGAAGGCGCCGTCCGCACGGTGTTCAAGGAGTCCGAGCGGCTCTCGACCTACCTGATCGCGCTGATCGCCGGGCCGTACGCCGAGTGGCGCGACGAGTACACCGACGAGCACAAGACCATCCCGCTCGGCATCTACTGCCGCGCGTCGCTGGCCGAGCACATGGACGCCGACCGGCTGTTCACCGAGACCAAGCAGGGCTTCGGCTTCTACCACGAGAAGTTCGGCACGCCCTACCCGTTCTCCAAGTACGACCAGCTGTTCGTGCCCGAGTTCAACGCGGGCGCGATGGAGAACGCCGGCGCGGTGACGTTCCTGGAGGACTACGTCTTCCGCAGCCGCGTCACCCGCTACGCCTACGAGCGGCGCGCCGAGACGCTGCTGCACGAGATGGCGCACATGTGGTTCGGCGACCTGGTCACCATGCGCTGGTGGGACGACCTGTGGCTGAACGAGTCGTTCGCGACCTTCGCGAGCGTGCTGGCCCAGGCCGAGGCGACCGAGTACAAGAACGCGTGGACCAGCTTCGCCAACATCGAGAAGTCGTGGGCCTACCGCCAGGACCAGCTGCCCTCGACGCACCCGATCGCGGCCGACATCGTCGACCTGCACGCGGTCGAGGTGAACTTCGACGGCATCACCTACGCCAAGGGCGCGAGCGTGCTCAAGCAGCTCGTCGCCTACGTCGGGCTGGACCACTTCCTCGACGGCCTGAAGGTGTACTTCGGCAAGCACGCCTGGGGCAACGCGACCCTGGCCGACCTGCTGGGCGCGCTGGAAGAGGCGTCCGGGCGCGACCTGTCGTGGTGGAGCGCGCAGTGGCTGGAGACGACCGGGCTCAACTCGCTGAGCCCGCGCTACGAGATCGGCGCGGACGGGAACTTCGCCTCGTTCGCCGTCGTGCAGTCCGGCGCGAAGCCGGGCGCCGGTGAGCTGCGCACCCACCGCGTCGCCGTCGGGATCTACGACGAGGACGGCTCGGGCAAGATCGTCCGGACCCAGCGCGTCGAGCTGGACGTCGACGGCGAGCGCACCGAGGTACCCGACCTGGTCGGGCGGCCCGCGGGCAAGCTCGTGCTGGTCAACGACGACGACCTGACGTACTGCACCATGCGGCTCGACCCGGCGTCGCTGACGACGCTGATCGACCGCGTCGCCGACATCACCGAGCCGCTGCCGCGGACGCTGTGCTGGTCGGCGGCGTGGGAGATGACCCGCGAGGCCGAGCTGAAGGCCCGCGACTTCGTCACGCTGGTGCAGCGCGGCATCCACACCGAGACCGAGGTCGGCGTCGTCCAGCGGCTGCTGCTGCAGGCCCAGACGGCGCTGAATTCCTACGCGGAGCAGGAGTGGGCGGCTTCGCGCGGCTGGCCGGCGTTCACGACGCGGCTGCTGGAGCTGGTCCACGCCGCCGAGCCGGGCTCGGACCACCAGCTGGCGTTCGTCAACTCCCTCTCCGGGTCGGTGCTGGACGAGGCGACGCTGGCCGTGGTGGCCGGCTGGCTGGACGGGTCGGCGCCGCTCGACGGCCTGACGGTGGACACGGACCTGCGCTGGCGCCTGCTGCACGCGCTGGTCGCGCACGGCAAGGCGGACACGGCGGAGATCGAGGCCGAGCTGGCCCGCGACAACACGGCGACGGGCCGTCGCCAGGCGGAGCGCGCCCGCGCCCTGCGCCCGACCGCGGAGGCCAAGGCCGACGCGTGGCAGCGCGCGGTGTACGACGACGAGCTGCCGAACGCGGTCAGCGACTCGCTCATCTCGGGCTTCTCCCACCCGGGCCAGAAGGCGCTGCTGGGCTCGTACGTCCCGCGGTACTTCGAGGTGATCGACGAGGTGTGGCAGCGGCGCTCCAGCGAGCGCGCGCAGCCGATCGCGATCGGGCTGTACCCGTCGTGGGCGGTGGACCCGGAGACGGTGACGGCGTCGGACGCGTGGCTGGCCGGTGAGCACTCGCAGGCCCTGCGCCGGCTGGTCTCGGAAGGCCGGGCGGGCATCGTCCGGGCTTTGGCCGCCCGGGACTTCGACGCCCAGGCCTGACCGCCTGCGCCGGACGTAAAAGAGCCCCGCACCTCGGTGAGGTGCGGGGCTCTTGCGTCCGTTGCGTCAGCGGGGCGCGGGGCCCGCCTGGTCGGACAGCATGCGCAGCGCGTTCGCGAGGCCGTTCACCAGGCCGCGCACCAGGTCGCCCTCCTTGAAGGACGCCACCATGCTCGCCACCGCCAGCTTGCAGCCGCGGTCCGGGAGACGGACGTGGGCCGTCTTGCCCGTGACGATCTCGATCAGCTTCTCGCCCGGGGAGACCGCGATCAGGACCGAGTTCGCCGGGTTGGCCGTCGTCGAGTGCAGCTTCTCCGCCGCCGACCGGCTGTCGGTGCCCAGCTCGCCGAGGTACAGGCTGAAGTCGAGGCCGGTCTCCCGGCTCGCGAACGTCAGCGCCTCGTCGAGACGGGCCAGCTGGCGGGTGGTGAAGGGGCTCGTCGGCGCCTCCGGCTCGTACATCTTCGCGGCCGACACGCGGCCGCTCGACGTCAGAGCCTCGCCGTAGCCCAGTTCGGACTCGTCGACGCGCTTCGTCAGCTCACCAGTTGCCACGAGCGCCTCCTGCCGCGGTCGGGGCGCCCTCGGGCGCGCTGTTCTCGGCGCCGGCGTGCCGGTGCCCGGTGCCGACCCCGTCGGGGTTGGCGCTCCACCACATGGCCGGGTAGTCCCAGGCCTGGCCGGACCGGTACCGCGCGGCGCCGCCGGACCTGCGCCGGAGCGTCAGCAGCCCGGCGAGGCCGTAGATGGCCAGCGGGATCACGGCGAAGACCAGGATCGTCTCGACGATGTTCACGGCGGTGAGCGTATCGGATGACCTCCGAAGACACTTCAGCCACCGAAGCCACGGCGTGTACCGCACTCGACCGTTCGTCGTAAGCCGACTGCCGTCCGCCGCTTGGCTCGCGGCCGATGGAACGTTGGGGCGAAGACCTTCGGGCCGAAAGGTTGCAACTCAACGTACAGGCGGCCGCACCCGCCGCTGTCGCCTTGTCGCCGCCTTGAAATCCTCGTAGCTTTTTCACCTGTACGGGCCTTGCGCCCCGCTCCTCAGCCCCAGCAGGTAACGCACCGGTCCCAGGAGGCCTTGCCATGAACAGCGTCCACACCCCCGCACAGGCGATCACCGAGACCACCTCGTCACCCAGCGAAATCGAATTCGTGCCCGGAACGCGTGTGACGGCGGGCACAAGGGTTACCCGCGGTACACGCGTCACTCGCGGTACACGCGTCACGGCGGGAACACGCGTCACCATGGGCACCCGGGTGACGGCGGGGACGAGGGTCACGCGCGGTACGCGGGTCACCCGGGGCACCCGCGTCACGATGGGCACCCGCGTGACGGCCGGCACGCGCGTCACCTGCGGCACCCGCGTCACGCGAGGCACCCGGGTCACCCGCGGCACGCGCGTCACCATGGGGACCTGCGTCACCTGCCAGAGCGACTACGCGCTCGCTGCCTGACCGGTCACTCCTGGGGACGCACGCACTTACCTGAACACGCGCAAGCACCCGGCTCGCCCCGGCCGCCGCAAGGCAGCCGGGGCGCCGGCATGTCCGGGCCCGGTCAGCCGGGCGACGTCAAGCCGCGGAGCCGAGATAAGGCCGCCACAGCGGGTCGGCCTCTTTGGAATGCGCCAGCAGGCGCCAGTGCGGGCCGTGCGGGGCCCGCGGGACGACGCGCAGCCGCCAGCCGATCTCCGAGAGCAGCCGGTCCGCCTTGCGGTGGTTGCACTTGGCGCAGCAGGCGACGCAGTTCGTCCAGGCGTGAGGTCCGCCACGGCTGCGCGGGATCACGTGGTCGATCGTCTCGGCCCGCCCTCCGCAGTAGGCGCAGCGGTACCGGTCGCGGTGCATCAGCCCGGCGCGGGTGAGCGGCACCTTCGCCCGGTAGGGCACGCGCACGTACGTGCTGAGCCGGATCACGGACGGCACGGGCAGCGACACCTTCGCCGAATGCAGCTCGATGCCACCCGGGTCGCCGTGCACCACCTCGGCCTTGCCGCACATCACCAGCACCACGGCCCGGCGCAGCGGCAACGCGGTCAGCGGCTCGAAGGTGGCGTTGAGCAGGAGCACCCGGCGCCGGCCCCAGGCCGGGGCAGCCGGATCCCGGCCTCTACTACGCTGACCGGGCGGGCGGGTAATGCCCCCTGGGCGGTTCCCCGGCCCGGCCGGGACGGCACCGCCGGATGCGGTACCCCCCGGATAGGCGCGCAGGACCACCTCTGGCGTCTCGGCGGCCATGGCTTGGCCGGAGACGCCGCGGGGGCTGGGTTGTCGGTCTGGCACTCGACCACCTCCAGGGGCGTAGGCATAGTCGACCACAGAACAGGCCCCCAGCGCACGTGTGTTACAAGACGTGTCACATCCGCGCGACCCAACATCCACTCGAAGTTGGGAAAACCGACCTGATCGGAAGGATGATCGAACTCCCGTGTCCCTTTTGCTGTCCTCCGCCAAGACGCCGTGCGTCGACGACCTGAGCACCCTGTGCTCCCAGGTCTACAAGGCCACCGGCAACGAGTGGCTGGCCGGCTCGACGAACTGGCTGCTGACCAAGCCGCTGAAGATCCTGATGATCATCGTGATCGCGTTCGTCGTGCGGCTGCTGATCAGGCGGATGATCAACCGCGTCACGACGCTCCCCCGAGGCAGCGGCAAGCTCCCGGCCCTGCTCCGCCCCCTGCGTGAGCGCGCCCCCGAGGTGCTCGGCTCCGCCGTGATCGAACGGCGCCGCCAGCGCGCGCAGACCATCGGGTCGGTGCTGAAGTCGATGGCGACGTTCCTGGTCTACGGCCTCGCCTTCATCCTCGTGCTGGGCGAGCTGGGCCTGGACCTCGGCCCGATCATCGCGTCGGCCGGCATCATCGGCGTCGCGATCGGGTTCGGCGCGCAGAACCTGGTGAAGGACTTCCTGTCCGGCATCTTCATGATGGTCGAGGACCAGTACGGCGTGGGCGACGTCGTCGACGTCGGCGAGGCGACCGGCACCGTCGAGGCGGTCGGCCTGCGGATCACCACGCTGCGCGACGTCAAGGGCACGGTCTGGTACGTCCGCAACGGCGAGGTGCTCCGCGTCGGCAACTCGAGCCAGGGCTTCGCGGTCGCGGTCGTCGACGTCCCGCTCGGGTACACCGCCGACGTCGAGCGGGCGGCCACCGTGCTCGGCGAGGCGGCTTCGTCCGCGACGGCGAGCGACGCGCTGAAGGACCACGTCCTCGAGCCCCCGGAGATGCTGGGCGTGGAAAGCGTCACCCCGGAGGGGCTCCAGCTGCGCCTGACCGTGAAGGTGCGCCCGGGCAAGCAGTGGGCGGTCCAGCGGGCGCTGCGGGCCCAGCTGCTGGCGGCCCTGGAAGAAGCCGGGTTCGACCCGCCGCTCGGCCGGCTGTTCCCGAATCCCGCCGCCGCGGTCGAGAAGAAGTAGCGGCCCGCGGCCGGGTCGTGAGGTACGTCACGACCCGGCCCGCGTGGTTACGCTGGGAAACGGGTTCGCGACCTTCCGGCGAGGGGCGGGACCGGGCGTCGGGGACCCGCACCCGGAAGGCAAGATGGAAGGCGTGTCTGCAGTGAGCGAACCGGCGAACCTCTACGAAGCGGTGGGCGGCGAACCCACGTTCCACCGGATCGTCGCGCGGTTCTACGAAGAAGTCGCGCGGGACGAGATCCTGCGCCCGCTCTACCCCGAGGAGGACCTCGGCCCGGCCGAGGAGCGCTTCCGGCTGTTCCTCATGCAGTACTGGGGCGGCCCGCACACCTACTCCGACCAGCGCGGGCACCCGCGGCTGCGGATGCGGCACGCGCCGTTCAAGATCGGGCCGATCGAGCGCGACGCCTGGCTGCGCTGCATCCGGATCGCGGTCGACGAGGAGAACCTCGAGGAGCCCTACCGCGGGCAGCTCTGGGCCTACCTGGAGATGGCGGCGCACAGCATGATGAACAGCTTCGTCTGATGAGACCCGGGCCGGACTGGTGGCGCGATGCCGTCTTCTACCAGGTCTACGTCCGCTCGTTCGCCGATTCGGACGGCGACGGCGTCGGAGACCTGGAGGGCATCCACTCCCGGCTCGGTTACCTGGAGCTGCTGGGCGTCGACGCGCTGTGGCTGACCCCGTTCTACCGCTCGCCGATGGCCGACCACGGCTACGACATCGCCGACCCGCGCGACGTCGACCCGATGTTCGGCACCCTCGGCGACTTCGACGTGCTGCTGACCGAGGCGCACAAGCGCAACATCAAGATCACCGTGGACGTCGTCCCCAACCACACCAGCAACCAGCACGCCTGGTTCAAGTCCGCGATGGCCGCCGCGCCGGGCAGCCCGGAGCGCGACCGGTACATCTTCCGCGACGGCGTCGGCCCGAAGGGCGAGGACCCGCCGAACAACTGGGTCAGCGCGTTCGGCGGCCCGGCGTGGACCCGCGTGCCCGACGGGCAGTGGTACCTGCACCTGTTCGCGCCGCAGCAGCCCGACCTGAACTGGGCCAACCCGGAGGTCGCCGCCGACCTGGAACGCACCCTGCGCTTCTGGCTCGAACGCGGCGTCGACGGCTTCCGCATCGACGTCGCGCACGGCATGGCCAAGCCGCCCGGCCTGCCGGACATGGACCCGCGCGCCGACGCGCTCGGGCCGAGCCACTACTACGACCCGCGCTGGGACTACGACGGCGTCCACGAGATCCACCAGATGATCCGCAAGGTGCTCGACGAGTACCCGGAAGCGATGGCCGTCGGCGAGATCTGGGTGACCGACGAGGAACGCCTGTCCCGGTACCTGCGCCCCGACGAGCTGCACCTGGCGTTCAACTTCCGGCTGGTGCTGACCCACTTCGACGCGGACGCGATGCGCACGGCCATCCAGCGCTCCCTGACGGTGCCGGCTCGCACGGGGGCACCTGCGACCTGGACGCTGGGCAACCACGACGTCTGGCGGCAGGTCAGCCGCTACGGCGGGGGTGCCGCGGGCGTCCGGCGCGCGCGGGCGATGGCGCTCGTGGAGCTGGCGCTGCCCGGCGCGGTCTACCTGTACAACGGCGAGGAGCTGGGCCTGGCCAACGTGGAGATCCCGCTCGCGGAGATGGCCGACCCGCGCGCGAAGACCAGCGGCGCCGAGTTCGGCCGGGACGTCTCGCGGGTGCCCCTGCCGTGGGAGGGCGACCTGCCGCCGTTCGGGTTCTCGCGCAACCCGCGGACGTGGCTGCCGATGCCGGCTTCCTGGGCCGGTTTGACGGTCGAGAAGCAGATCGAAGACGCCGACTCGACGCTTTCGCTGTACCGCCAGGCGATCGAGCTCCGGAAGACGCACTCGGCGTTCGGCGGCGACGAACTGGAGTGGTACGGCGCTCCGGCCGGCTGCTTCGCGTTCCGCCGCAAGGGCGGCGGGCTGGTGTGCGCGCTCAACACGTCCGCCACGCCCATCGCGCTGCCGCCGGGTGAGGTACTGCTGAGCAGCAGCCCGCTGGTGGACGGGAAGCTGCCGGCGGACGCGGCCGCCTGGCTGGTTTAGAGCGGCACCCAGCGGCCGGGCTTGACGACGTCGGCCGCGTCGGGCACCGGGGCGTGCGTGAGCTGGTTGACGCGCTGGTGCGACAGCCCGAGCAGGTCGGCGATCGCCCGCTGCGAGATCTGCCCGTTCAACGTCGACACCAAGCGAGCCCGGACCCCTTCGCGCCACTCGGCCACGTCCTCGGCGATCCGGTGCGCCTCCTGGTACTGCAGGACGAGGTCGGTCGCGTCCGCGTCGTCGAACTCGTAGCGCCACCGGAGGTAGAACCGCTCCGGCGGGAGACCGGTCTGGTTCGCGACGATCTTCCGCATGCCGGGGTCGATATCGGTGAACCGCTTGAAGTCGGCCGCGGCGTCGAGGCCGTCGGTCACCTTCGCGGTCCAGACACCGGCTTCGCGGGTCACGATCACGGTGAACGCCGGAAACCTCATCGCTCGCCTCTCCCACGGGAAGGCGCGGACTCTAACACGTCAGCCGCTTTGGTTGCCGGAGCCGTCATCGAAGGCACCGCTCGCCAACCACGCCACGAGGGCCGCGGCCTGGAGGTAGGGCGCAGCTTGGGCGGCCGCCCGGCCCGCCGCTCGCGTGCGGCCCCACCTCTCAGGACGCTCGGCGCGCTCCGGCGCCTGCTCCCCCGGCGGGCGGTCGCGCCGCCACGGCGTCTCATCCGCGCGGACTTCGGCGAGGAAGTCCGCGGTCGGGTCGTCGTCCGGGGTCATGCGTCCAGGGTGCCACCGAACACGGGGCCGCGCCCCTGCCGTAAGGAAACCGTCAGAACAGCAGCGGCAGCAGGGCGTGCCGACGCCGCACGATCGCGCCGTAGCGGGCGTCCAGGCGCAGCCACGAGTCGGTCGCCGACACGCGGACGACGTCCTCGGCCAGGTCCGAATCCACGAAACCCATGCCGGACATCGCGAACAGGCAGCGCATCTGGACCTTGACCTCGGTCGCTTCGCCGGACACGGTCAGCACCGCCTGGTCCATCAGCGACGCGGGCGGGTTGCCGTGCGGGCCGGCGTTGTCCCTGGCCAGCGTCACGCCCCGGTCGGCCAGCTCCGCGACGACGCGCGCCGGCAGCTCGTCCACCAGCGGCCAGCGGCCGGACGGCGGCAGCTCGCCGTGCCACAGCAGGTCGCGGGCCGGGCCCGGGTCCATCTTCGGGCCGCCCGCGACGGTCAGCGCCGCCAGCAGCTCGTTGCCGGACACCGTGACGTCGCCGGGGGTCACGTCCCCCGCCACCGCGCGCGTCGCGAAGCACTCGAACGGCGTCGCCGTCCAGGCCTCGACCACGCCGTCGCCGCGCTGCCGCAGGCGGACGGCCGTCTGGCCGTCCAGCCGGACCGCGCGGGCGACGAACGCACCGAGGGTCTCCCGGTCCGCCGCGTCCGGTACGAGCAACTCAGGCATCCGCGAACCCCTGCTTCAGAAACTCCGACTCGGGCGGGCTGAGCCTACGCGGCCGCAACGCGACCGTGTCGTACGGCGCCAGCACCGTCTCCGCCGTCACCGCGACCGGGTCGGACTCCGCCGGCCCGGTGTGGACGCGGTAGGCCAGCGTGAAGCTCGCCGCGCGCAGCTCCGTCAGGTCGATGCCGACGCGCAGCTCCTGCCCGGACACCACGATCGGCGCCTTGTAGGCCACCTCCAGCTTGACCACGACGATGCCCTTCGGCAGCTGGTCGAGCCCGGCCTCGACGGCTCCCTTGAACAGCAGCGGGATCCGCGCCTCTTCGAGCAGCGTCACCATCTTCGCGTGGTTGATGTGGCCGTAGACGTCCATGTCCGTCCAGCGCGGGCGGACGTGCGCAACGTAGGTCACCGCACCGTGCTCCGGATCTGGCGGGCCGCCACCGAAAGCGTCGCGAGGTCGAGCCGGCCGGACTTGTGGATCTCGTCCAGCGCGACGCGCGCCCGCTGCAACCGGGAGGAGTTCGTCTTCTCCCACTGGGCGATCTTGGCGTCCGCGGACGAGCCGGGATCGCTGTGCCGCAACGCGTCCAGCGTGATCGCCCGCAGCGAACCGTAGACGTCGTCGCGCAGCGAAAGCCGGGCGAGCGCGTGCCAGCGGTTGCCGCGTTCGAGCGCGCTGATCTCGGTCAGCATCTTGTCGATGTCGAGGTGGTCCGAAAGCGCGTAGTACAGCTCCGCCGTCTCCGCCGGGCTGTGCGTCGCGTCCACGCCGATCTGCTGCTCGGCGAGCTCGGCCACCTCGGTGACGTCGAGCAGGCCGTAGGTGTGCAGCAGCAGCGAGACGCGGTGGGCCAGCGCCTCGGGCACGTTCGCGGCCATCAGCTCGTCGGCGTGCTTCTGCACCGACTCGGCCTCGCGGCCGCGCAGCAGGTCGCCGATCTTCGGGACGAGTTCGTCGAGCACGCGGCCGAAGCGCTGGATCTCCGACAGCGGCGCCAGCGGCTGCGGCCGGTTGGTGAGGAACCAGCGCGCCGCCCGGTCGAGCAGCCGCCGCGTCTCCAGCACCATGGCGTTGGCGACGTCGGTGGGCACGACGTTGTCGAGCGCGTCGATCTCCTGCCACAGGGACGGGAGGTCGAACACCTGCGTCACCACCGCGTACGCGCGCACCGCGTCGGTCGCGGTCGCGCTCATCTCCTCCATCAGCCGGTAGACGAAGGAGATGCCGCCGCCGTCGACCACCTCGTTGGCGACGAGCGTGGTGATGATCTGGCGCTTCAGCGGGTGTTCGCCGATCGCGGGGCCGAACCGCTCGCGCAGCGGCTTCGGGAAGTACTCGGGGAGGCGGGCCGCGAACACCTTCGAGTCGGGCAGGTCGCTGGCGAGCAGCTCGTCCTTCAGCTCCAGCTTGACGTGCGCGAGCAGGGTCGCGAGCTCCGGCGACGTGAGGCCCTTGCCCGCCTTCTCCAGCTCGCGGAACTCGGAGTTGCTCGGCAGCGCTTCGAGCTTGCGGTCGAAGGCGCCGGCGGACACGAGCGCCTGCACCTGGCGCGCGTGCACCGACACCATCGGCGCGGCGTGCGCCCGGCTGACGCCGAGGACGGCGTTCTGCCGGTAGTTGTCGGCCAGCACCAGCGCGCCGACCTCGTCGGTCATCTCCACCAGCAGCTCGTTGCGCTGGGCCTCCTCGAGCTTCCCGGTCTGCACCAGGTGATCGAGCAGGATCTTGATGTTGACCTCGTGGTCGGAGCAGTCGACGCCGGCCGAGTTGTCCAGCGCGTCGGTGTTGATCTTGCCGCCGTTGCGGGCGAACTCGATGCGCCCCAGCTGCGTGAGGCCCAGGTTGCCGCCTTCGCCGAAGACCTTGACGCGCAGCTGCTTGCCGTCGACGCGGATGGCGTCGTTGGCCTTGTCACCGGCGGCCGCGTGGGTCTCGGACTCCGCCTTGACGTAGGTGCCGATGCCGCCGTTCCACAGGAGTTCCACCGGGGCCAGCAGGATCGCCTGGATCAGGTCCATCGGCGCCAGCGCCTTGACGTTCTCGTCCAGGCCGAGGGCTTCCCGGACCTGCGGGCTGATCGGGATCGACTTCGCCGTGCGCGGGTAGATCCCGCCGCCTTCGCTGATCAGCGAGCGGTCGTAGTCGTCCCACGAGCTGCGCGGGAGGTCGAACAGCCGGCGGCGCTCGGCGAACGTCGCCGCGGCATCCGGGTTCGGGTCCAGGAAGACGTGCATGTGGTTGAACGCGGCGACGAGCCGGATGTGCTCCGAGAGCAGCATGCCGTTGCCGAAGACGTCGCCCATCATGTCGCCGATGCCGACGACGGTGAAGTCCTCGGTCTGGGTGTCCTTGCCCAGCTCGCGGAAGTGCCGCTTGACGCTCTCCCAGGCACCCTTCGCGGTGATGCCCATGGCCTTGTGGTCGTAGCCGACCGAGCCGCCGGAGGCGAACGCGTCGCCCAGCCAGAAGCCGTACTTCGCGGACATCTCGTTGGCGATGTCGGAGAACTTCGCGGTGCCCTTGTCGGCCGCGACGACCAGGTACGAGTCGTCGGCGTCGTGCCGGACGACGCCCGGCGCGGGCACGGTCTTGCCCTCGATCCGGTTGTCGGTCAGGTCGAGCAGGCCGGAGATGAACATGCGGTAGCAGGCGATGCCCTCGGTGAGCTGGGCGTCGCGGTCGATGCTCGCGTCACCGGTGGCGGCCGGCGGCATCTTCACGACGAAGCCGCCCTTCGCGCCGACCGGGACGATCACGGCGTTCTTGACCGCCTGCGCCTTGACCAGGCCGAGGATCTCGGTGCGGAAGTCCTCGCGGCGGTCCGACCAGCGCAGACCGCCACGGGCGACCTCGCCGAAGCGCAGGTGCACGCCCTCGACGCGCGGCGAGTACACGAAGATCTCGAACTTCGGCCGCGGCTCGGGCAGGTCGGGCACGCCGGCCGGGTCGAGCTTGATCGCCAGGTAGGTCTTCGGTTTCCCGTCGGCGTCGGTGACGTGGTAGTTCGTCCGCAGCGTGGCCCGGATGACGGCCATCAGCCGGCGCAGGATGCGGTCCTCGTCGAGGCTGGTGACCTCGTCGATCATCGCGCCGAGCTCGCTCGCGAGCGCCTCGGTGGCGGCTTCGCGGTCGGCGTCGCCCAGCTGCGGGTCGAAGCGGGCCTCGAACAGCCGCAGCAGCTTCGTCGCGACCTGGGTGTGGTTCAGCAGCGTGTTCTGGATGTAGTCCTGGGAGAACGCGCTCCCGGCCTGGCGCAGGTACCGCGAGTACGCGCGCAGCACGGCGGCCTGGCGCCAGGTCAGCCCGGCTCGCAGGACCAGGCCGTTGAGCCCGTCGACCTCGGCGTAACCCCGCCAGGCGGCCTCGAAGGCGTCCTGGAAGCGACCGCGCAGCTGCTCGACCGCGTGGTCGTCGCCCTCGTCGAGCATCTTCTGCGCGACGCGCAGGCCGAAGTCGTAGATCCAGCAGGCACCGCCGTCTTCGCGGTGCAGCTCGTACGGCCGCTCGTCGACCACCTCGACGCCCATCGCCTGCAGCACGGGGAGCACCTTCGAGAGGGTGACGCCTTCGCCGCGCAGGTAGAGCTTGAAGCGCCGTTCGCCCGGCGCGGCGTCGGCCGGCCGGTAGAACGACAGCGCGAGGTCGCCCTCGTCGGTCAGCGAGTCGAGGGCGCGGAGGTCGGCCAGCGCCTCGCCGGCCGAGAAGTCCTCCTTGTAGCCCTCCGGGAAGACGCTCGCGAAGCGCTGGCCCTGCTCGGTCGCCGACTCCTCGCCGAGGACGCCCACGGCGACGCCGCCGTCCGAGCGCTCACGGCGTTCGTCGAGGACCGCCTCGACCATCCGGTCGTCCCAGCTGCGGACGGCGCTGTTCAGCCGGTCCTGGATCTTCGCGGTGTCCGGCTCGAGCCGGCGCGCGGGATCGGTGTGGACCATGAAGTGCACCTGCGCGAGGACGGTCTCGCCGATCCGCGCGCTGTACTCGAGCTGGGTGCCTTCGAGCTCCTCCAGCAGGACTTCCTGCATCGCCAGCCGCGACCGCGTCGTGTAGCGGTCCTGCGGGAGGTAGACGAGGCAGGAGTAGAAGCGGCCGTACGGGTCGCGGCGCAGGAACAGCCGCAGCCGGCGGCGGTCCGACAGCGTGATCGCGCCGGTGGTCGTCGCGTACAGCGAGTCGGTGTCGGCGGAGAACAGGTCGGCGCGCGGCCAGTTCTGCAGTACTTCGAGCATCCGCTGGCCGGAGAACGACTCCATCGGGAACCCGGCGCGGTGGATGACCTCGCGGACCCGCTTGCACACCACCGGGATGTCGAGCACGTTCTCGTGCAGCGCGGTGGTGGTGAACATGCCGAGGAAGCGGTGTTCGCCGGTGACGTTGCCCTCGCTGTCGAAGGTCTTCACGCCGACGTAGTACGGGTAGACCGGGCGGTGCACGGTCGAGGGCGCGCTCGCCTGGGTCAGCACCAGCAGCGCCGGCGAGAGCGCGGACGCGGCGGTGTCCGGACCGGCGGTGAGGCCGCGGGCGGCCAGGCTGTCCTGGCGCAGCACGCCGAGCCCGGAGGCCAGCACCGCGCGCAGGGCCGGCTCGTCCGAGTCCGGGTGCGGGTTGTCGACCAGCTCGTAGCGGCGGTAGCCGAGGAAGGTGAAGTGGCCGTCGGCCAGCCAGCGCAGCAGCCGGGCGCCCTCGGCGACCTCGGGCTGGGGCAGGTTCGGCGGGTCCGTCTCCAGTTCGCTCGCGAGCTGGCAGGCCGTCTGGGCCATCTTCTCGGCGTCCTCGACGACCTCGCGGACGTCGCCCAGGACGCTGGAGAGGCGGTTGTCGAGCTCGCGGGCCCGGTTCGGGTCGGTGACGAAGTCGATCTCGATGTACATCCACGACTCGGCGGCCGAGTTCGCGGGCGGCTCGGCCGGGTCGGCGTCCGGGTGGACGTCCTGCAGCTCCCCGGTCAGGTCGCGGCTGACGACGACGATCGGGTGGACGATCCGCTGCACCTGCACGCCGTCACGGGCGAACTCGGCGGCGATCGAGTCGACCAGGTAGGGCATGTCGTCGGTGACGACCTGCACGACGGTGGCTTCCCGCGCCCAGCCGTCTTCGGCGACGGTGGGGTTCAGCAGCCGCACGGCCGGGCGGCCGGGCATCCGGGACTTGGCGAGCTGCAGGTGCGAGCGCACGGCGCCGACCAGGTTGACGGGCTCGTCGCCGACGATCTCCTCGGCCGGGATGTGCCGGTAGTAGAGCCGGATGAGCTCCCCGATCTCCGGGGCCAGGCCGGCGGCGGCGTCGATCAGGTCGTCCCTGATCTGCTCCGGGCTGGCCGGGGACCGCTGGCCGAACTCGGGTTCGGTTTCGGCTCCGGTTCCGGGTAGGGACGAGACTCCGGTCGAGCTCATTTGAGGCAACTCTCCAGTATTCGTGAGGTGGCACCGCGCCGGTTCGGCGTTGAGTCCGGCCACCCCACACTAATGCGCTCCGGTCGGGGATCACATGAAGACCCGGGGGTTCCCCAGTGTCGGAAAACCCTTCCGGGCCAGCGGATTCGCGTGATCGGTCAAGCTACTGACGGGTTGCGTTCCGGAGCCTCCCGCGGCGCTGACCAGCCTGGCTCCGCGCGCATTACCCGACGTAGGGCCGACATGATCGGTTCAGCTGAGGGCGTGCGGAGCCGTTCGGCGAACGTTGTCGGCCGGTCGGCGACACCGGGGTGCGACGGACGCCACTGTCGAGGGGCCCCGGGCAGGTCGGCGACGAATAGGGGTGCTTCGGCGCGGAAGCGCCGCTTCGGTGGAACGGCCGAGGGCGGGCGACCCGGATCCGAGGGCCGCCGCGGGCCTCGGTCAGTCGCCCGAGCCGTGCCGGCGGGAGTCGGAGACTTCGGCTCCGTGGCCGTTGCGGCCGTGACCGTTGCGACGGCCGGTGTCGTTCGATCCCAGCTTCTTCACGAGCGCCGCCGCGCTCGCGGTGCCCGCCTGGTGCTCGGCCAGCGCGCGGGCCAGAAGGTCGGCGAGGCCCGCGTCCGGCGGGGGCTCGTCCTCCGCGATGGCGCGCGCGTAGCTCTCCGGGAACGGTGCCGTCGCCGGCGTCCAGTGGCCGAAGTCCTCCATCGGCTCCAGCGACGGCGGCATCCGCAGCCGCGGCAGCCAGGGCTCGGCTTCGTCGCGGTAGTCCGGCACCGACGGCGGCTCGTCCTCCGGCCGCGGCGGCGGCGCCAGCTCCGGCTGGGCCTCGGCGCGTTCCCGACGCGGGCTTTCCGCGCCGGACTCGGTTTCGCGCGGGCTTTCCGCGTCTTCCGCCCGGCGACGGCCGCCGCTCGCACCGCCCGACGACGAAATCCCCAGGCGGTCCAGCACCGACCGGGCGGCCTCCGAACCGTGCTCGGCGTCGTGCCGGGTCGACGGCTGCGGTTCGCGCCGCGCCTCCCACGGCTCCCGCTCGGCGGCGGGCTCGGGGGCGAGCGGCAACGCCGGGGTGATGCGCGTGGGCGCCGACTCCCGTTCGGCGGCGGTCTCCCGCAGCCGCGATTCGGCGAGTGCCGCCCAGGAGAACTTGGGCTTCTCGCTTTCCTGGGGCGCCGGTGGCACGACCGGTTCGCCGGTGGTTTCGGGCCGGCGCTCGGGCACGCCGCGGACTTCGATCGGCTCGGCGGGGACCTCCGGCGCGCGCCGGCGTCCGGACGGCTGCGCTTCGACGGGTTCCGGCGGAATCGGCGGCGCCTGGCCGGGCGACGCACGCCGCCACGGCGGGTCGACGATCGCCGACCGCACCTCGACCGGCTCCGGCTCGCGCCGGCGCGCGGGTTCGACGCGCTCCGGCTCGACCGGCCGCACCTCGACGGGCTCGGGTTCCCGCCGTACCGGCTCGACCTCGGCCGACCGCACCTCGATCGGCTCCGGCCGGCGCTCCGGCTCGCGCCGGCGTCCCGTCGGCCGGACCTCGACCGGCTCGGGCCGCCGCCGTTCCACGATCACCGGCTCCGGGCGCACGCGAGGCTCCGCGGGCTCGTCCCGCACCGCCGGCAGCACCGACGTCTCGGCCACGTCGGCGGTCGCCCGCGGCCGCTCGAACGACCACGCGGGGGCCGGCTGCCGCGACTCGGGCTTCGGGGTCTCCTCGCGGCCGAACGACCACGCCGGCGTCGGCGGCTCGACCGCGGCAGCCGGGGCCGGGGCCGGGGCAACCGGAACCGCCACGACGGCCGGGACGACCGGGACCGGCCGCGACGGCACCGCCTTCAGCACCTCGTCGAGGTCGACCGACGCCGGCTCGCCCGAGCCGAACTCGCCGGCCAGCACGCTGCACGCCTGCCGCCGGGCCCGCGCGTGGAGCTGCTCGGCCGCCCGCGAGCGGTACAGGCACGCGATGGCTTCTTCGGCCTGCCCGAAGCGCTCCTGCAGCTGCGCCAGCTCCAGCCACAACCGGGCGGTGACGGCGGACATCCCGTGGCGGTCGGTGCTCGCCACGGCTTCGCGGACCAGCTCGATCGCCGCTTCACCCGAACCCGAGGGCAGGTGGATCCGCGTCGCGACGGCCAGCCGCAGCCAGCCCAGCGGCGCGACCCCGGCCGCCCGCACGGGCTCGGCCAGGATCGGCTCGGCGATCTCGTACGCCATTTCGGCGTCACCGCGGTCGAGCAGCGTGCTCACCAGCAGCAGCACCAGCCGGATCCGGACGAGGCCGCCGTCGTCGGCCGGGTTGTCGAGCTTCTCCAGGAAGCCCAGGCCGGTCCGGGCGGCGTCGGCCGCCGCGGTCAGATCGCCGTGGCGGCGCCGGTGCGCGGCCGTGCCGACGCGCAGCAGCGCCCGCACCAGCAGCTGGGTGTCGGCGCTCAGTGACTCGTCGCCGAGGACGAGCTTGTCCGCCTCGACCAGCGCCCGGTCCAGCTCGGCCTTCCGGCCCAGCAAGCCGAGGCAGCCGACGAGGTGCGTCAACGCGGCGGCGCGGTGCACCGGCGAAACGACGGGGTCGGTGAGCACCGGCCGCAGCGCGGCGAGCCCGGTCAGCGGCACGCCCAGGCTGCGGGCGCACACGGCGAGGTCGATGCGCAGCCGGGCGGCGATGTCGCCGTAGCCGGCGTGCTCGGCCGCGCGCAGGGCCGCGACGGCGCGCCCGACCGTGCCCGGCCGCTCGCCGAGGCGGACGCGCGCGGACACGACCAGGCTTTCGGCCCGGATCCACTGCTCGTCGGCACCGGCGGCTTCGGACAACGCGGCCGCGCGCTCACCGAGGACGAGGGCGAGCTCGGGCGCCCGCAGGTGCAGGGCGTCCGCCCGCTCGATCAGCCGTCCGACTGCGGAGAGGGTTCCCCCGGCATTGGCGGAGCGCCCGCTCTCCCCCGCCGACGCACGTCCTCCCGCGGAGGCGGCGTTCGACATCGAGAGCGGGCCCGTCCGGTGCTGCTTGCTGGCTTCCACGGGGAAACCCGCCCCCTCAGTCGCGGGTCAGCTTGCGGTGGGTGACACGGTGCGGGCGGGCGGCCTCGGCGCCCATCCGCTCCACCTTGTTCTTCTCGTACCCTTCGAAGTTGCCCTCGAACCAGAACCACTGCGACGGGTTCTCCTCGGTGCCTTCCCAGGCCAGGATGTGCGTCGCGACCCGGTCGAGGAACCACCGGTCGTGCGAGATCACGACGGCGCAGCCGGGGAACTGCTCCAGCGCGTTCTCCAGCGAGCCCAGCGTCTCGACGTCCAGGTCGTTCGTCGGCTCGTCGAGCAGGATCAGGTTCCCGCCCTGCTTGAGCGTCAGCGCCAGGTTGAGCCGGTTGCGCTCACCACCGGAGAGCACGCCCGCCGGCTTCTGCTGGTCCGGGCCCTTGAAGCCGAACGCGCTGACGTACGCGCGCGACGGCATTTCGGTCTGCCCGACGTGGATGTAGTCCAGCTCGTCGGAGACGACCTGCCACACGGTCTTCTTCGGGTCGATCCCGCCGCGGTTCTGGTCCACATAGGACAGCTTGACCGTCTCGCCGATCTTGACGATGCCGTCGTCCGGCTCCTCGAGCCCGACGATCGTCTTGAACAGCGTGGTCTTGCCGACGCCGTTCGGGCCGATCACGCCGACGATGCCGTTGCGCGGCAGGTCGAACGACAGCCCGTCGATGAGGACGCGGTCGTCGAAGCCCTTCTTGAGCTTCTCGACCTCGACCACGACGCTGCCCAGGCGCGGGCCCGGCGGGATCTGGATCTCTTCGAAGTCGAGCTTGCGGTGCTTGTCCGCCTCCGCCGCCATCTCCTCGTAGCGGTCGAGCCGCGACCGGGACTTGGTCTGCCGGGCCTTGGCGTTGGACCGCACCCACTCGAGCTCGGTCTTCAGGCGCTTCGCGAGCTTCGCGTCCTTCTTGCCCTGGACGGCGAGGCGTTCCTGCTTCTTCTCCAGGTACGTGGAGTAGTTGCCCTCGTAGCCGACGACGCGGCCGCGGTCGAGCTCCATGATCCACTCGGCCACGTTGTCCAGGAAGTACCGGTCGTGGGTGACGGCGAGGACGGCGCCGGCGTAGCGGGCCAGGAACTGCTCCAGCCACAGGACACTTTCGGCGTCCAGGTGGTTGGTGGGCTCGTCGAGCAGCAGCAGGTCGGGCGCGGACAGCAGCAGCTTGCACAGCGCGACGCGGCGGCGCTCACCCCCGGAGAGGTGCGAGACACCCTCCTCGGGCGGCGGGCAGCGCAGGGCGTCCATCGCCTGCTCGACGGTCGAGTCGAGCTCCCAGGCGTCGGCGTGGTCCAGCTCCTCCTGGAGCTGGCCCATCTCCTCCATCAGGGCGTCGCTGTAGTCGGTCGCCATCAGCTCGGCGATCTCGTTGTAGCGGTCCAGCTTGGTCTTGATCTCGCCGAGGCCCTCCTCGACGTTCCCCCGGACCGTCTTCTCCTCGTTGAGCACCGGCTCCTGCATGAGGATGCCCACGGTCGCGCCGGGCTGGAGGAACGCTTCGCCGTTGCTGGCCTGCTCGATCCCCGCCATGATCTTGAGAACGGTGGACTTACCGGCACCGTTCGGCCCGACCACGCCGATCTTGGCGCCGGGGTAGAACGCGGTGCTGACGTCGTCGAGGATGACCTTGTCCCCGACGGTCTTGCGCACCTTCTTCATGGTGTAGATGAACTCGGCCATACCGACGATCGTAGAGCGCACCTGATCGCGACCCGACGCCGGTCACCGTCGGACTACCGAAAGTCAGCCCGGGATCACCGAAACCGTCGTTTCGGCCGGCTCCGAGACGGTCTCACCCTCAACCGGAAGTCGAGACTATTCGGCGCGCTTCCCCTCGGCCATGTTCTTCAGCATCGCGTTGTAGGCGTTCAGCTCTTCGTCGCCGGTCGCCGCTTCGCGCCGGTCCCGCCGCTTCGCCTCGCGCTCGTCCTGGCGCGACCACTGCACCAGCAGCGCGATCAGCACGAGCAGCACCGGGAGCTCGCCGGACGCCCAGGCGATGCCGCCGCCGAGCCGCTGGTCGGTGAGCAGGTCGGACACCCACGGCAGGTGCAGCTGGCTGTAGAACGCCCGCCCGATCACGGTCTGCGTGCTCATCAGGATCACGCCGAAGAACGCGTGGAACGGCATCGCGGCGAACATCATGCCGAGCCGGCCCAGGTACGGGATCCGCCGCGGCGCGGGGTCGACGCCGATCACCGGCCAGTAGAAGACGTAGCCGGCGAGCAGGAAGTGCGCGTTCATCACCAGGTGCGCCCAGTGGTAGTTCAGCGCGTTGTCGAAGATGCCGGAGAAGTAGAGCGCGTAGAACGAGCCGACGAACAGCAGCAGCGCGACCACCGGGTGGGTCAAGAACCTCGACACCGGGGAGTGCACGAAGGCGACGAGCCATTCCCGTGGTCCCGGCGGGTCGTCCTTGCCCGCGGCCGGCAGGGCGCGCAGCGCGAGCGTCACCGGCCCGCCGAGCACGAACAGCACCGGCGCCACCATCGACAGCAGCATGTGGTTGCCCATGTGGACGCTGAACATCGCGGGCGCGTAGCGGCCGATGCCGGACGACGTCGCGATCAGCAGCACGACGCAGCCGACGATCCAGGAGACCGTGCGGCCCACTGGCCAGGAGTCGCCGCGGCGCAGCAGCCGCTGCACCCCGGCGAGGTAGAGCCCGCCCATGACGAGCGCGAGGGTGCCGTAGACCAGGTCGAAGCGGGTGTCGAAGAGCAGCCGCCACACCGTCGGCGGGCCGTCGAGGTTGTAGCCGATCAGCAGCTCGGTGGTGGACGGCTGGGTGACCGCGTCCGCCGGTGGCGGCGTCCTGGCCAGGCCGGACGCGATCCCGATCGTGACGAACATGATCAGGATCTCCACCGCGGCCAGCCGCATCAGCTGGCCGCCGCCCTTGCCGTCGACGAGGTCCGCGACGCCCTTCCGGCGCTGCTGGTGGCCGAACACGCCGAGCAGCAGCAGCGCGACCGTCTTGGCGACGACCAGGAGGCCGTAGTCGGTGGTGAAGAGATCGTTCAGGCCGATCCGGACCAGTGCGTTGACCACGCCGGAGATCGCCATCACGATCCAGCAGACCAGCGCCAGCCGCGAGAACCGCTGCGCGGCCAGGCTCAGGTGGTTCCCGCGCCGGTAGCCCAGCGCCAGGAGCGCGACCAGCCCGCCGACCCAGAGGGACGCGGCGACGAGGTGGAACAGCAGGCTGTTGGTGGCGACGTCGTGCGAGCCGCCGCTGGCCGAGTGCCCGGTGACCGCGACCGGGACCAGCCCGCCGACGGCCAGGAAGAACAGCACCGCCGTCCAGCCCCACGACAGCGCGAGCCGGCAGCCGAGCGCGACGAGGATCGCGATCAGCGCGGTCCACAACCACGCCTTCGGCTGCTCGATGGCGCCGACGAGGTCGAGCAGCGTCTGCGGGTCCAGTACCTCGCCGAACGGCTTCCCGGCGGTGTCGGCGGCGGTGAAGGCGACCGAGAGCAGGGCCGCGCCGAACCACACCCAGGCGGCGATCCCGGCCGCGCGCAGGGCGCCGTAGCCCTCCGGGCCGAGCGTGCCGGACTTCTGCGGCGGCACCAGGAACGCGGCCAGCAGCAGCGACCCGACGCAGATCACCGACGCGGCTTCGGACAGCACGCGCATGACCGTGATGCCGTACTTGGTGACCAGCCCCGGATCGGGCAGGCCGGCGATGACGTAGCCGGCCCCGCCGGTGAGCGCGATCAACCCGATCGCGACGACCGCGGCCAGCAGCACGCCGACCGAGATCAGGGGCAGCACACTGGCCCGGCGCTGCGCGGGAGCGTCGGATTTCGTCACGGGCTCGCTGGACACGCCCCAGAGGGTATGCCCAGCCCCGGTCACGCCCGTGTGACGGGCAGGATGGGACCGTGAAGATGATCCTGCTGCGGCACGCCGAGTCGCTCGGCAACGTCGACGAGCTCGCCTACACGCGGATCCCCGACCACGCCCTGCCGCTGACGGCGAAGGGCGAGCGGGAAGCGCTTGCGGCCGGACCGGAGATCGCCCGGCTGCTCGACGGCGAACGGCCGGCCGTCTACGTCAGCCCGTACCTGCGCACGCGGGAAACGTTGCGGCTGCTGGACATCGAAGCGTCCTGCGAACGGGTGCTGCAGGAGCCGCGGCTGCGCGAGCAGGACTGGGGCAACCTCCAGGACCCCGCCGGCCAGGAGGTCCAGAAGGCGCGGCGCAACGAGTTCGGGCACTTCTTCTACCGGCTGCCCTTCGGCGAGTCGGGCGCGGACGTCGACGACCGGGTCGCCGCGTTCCTCTCGGACCTGCGCCTGCGCGACGAAAGTCACCCCGAGACGGTCCTGATCGTGTCGCACGGGCTCACCGTGCGGCTGCTGTGCCGCCGGCTCTTCGGCTGGAGCATCGAGCTGTTCGAGTCGCTGACCAACCCGGAGACCTGCGAATACCGCGTCCTCGAAGAGCACGACGGCAAGTGGGCGCTGGACCGGCCGTTCGCGCAGTGGCGCGACTCACCCGACGGGGAAACCCAGCTCTAGCGGGGCGGTCAGGACGACGCGGGTGCCCTGGCCGGGCGCCGAGTCGATGCGCGCGGCGCCGCCGATCTCGGCCAGCCGGGCGTGGATCGAGTTCTCGATGCCGAACCCGGCGCGGTGCGCGCCGATGTCGAAGCCGGTCCCGTGGTCGCGCACGGACACCGTCACGACGCCGTCATGCTCTTCGAGGCACATGACGGCTTTGCCCGTCTTCGCGTGCTTCAACGTGTTTCGCAGCGCTTCGCGCGCCGCGTCGTGCAGGGAATTGACGACGCCCTCGGGGACTTCAGCGGGCTTCGCGAGCGTGACGAGGTCGACGCGCAGGCCCTCCGCCGTCATCTCGACCGCCAGCGCGCCGAGCCGGTGCTCGAGGCCGCCCGGCTCCGCGGGCGCGTCGCCGTCGAGGCTCAGCCGCAGGCGCAGGGCGTGCGCGCGGGCGATGCGGCGGACCTGGTCGAGGCTGCCCACCGGGTCGAGGCCGTCCCGGGGCGCCGGCAGCGCGAGCGACTCCATCACCTGCAGGACCGTGTCGTGCAGGTCGCGGCGGTGCCGCTCCCGCTCGGCGGCGCGGCCGCGCTGCTCCCCCAGCCGGTGCGCGAACCGCATCGCGCCGGCGACGAGCATGACGATCGCCAGCGCGGTCGCGGCGGCCGCGACCAGGGCGAGCACGATCCACGTCGCGGGCGCCGACGTGCCGGACACCAGGGCCATGCCGTAGCGCAGGAGCACCGCCCCGGTGATCGCGATCGCGCCGGCCGGAGCGCCGCGCAGCAGCGTCCAGACCATGACCGTTCCCATGATGTTCGGCCAGGTCAGGGCGAGCAGACCGGGAGCGAACATGGCCGCGGCGAAGCTCGTGACGAGCGTGTACGCGGTGTCGGCGGCGAGCACCGGCCGGATGCCGGTGCTGCGGTGGAAGACCCAGGCCACCTCGGCCAGGTTCGGCACGAGGTAGAGCACGATGGCCAGGCCGAGCACCGGCGCGCCCAGCGGGCCGCCGGCCCAGATCGCTTGCAGGAACAGCGCGAGCCGGAACGCGACCGGCACGAGCACGAGCCTCGGCACCGCGCCCTGCACGAGCGGGAGCCCGGCTCCGCCGGCGAGCGCCCCCGCGCCGCCGAGCAGCACAACCCTCACGACGTCCTCCCCGGGTCAAGGCCCCTACCCTGACCAGCCCACCTGAACTTGTAACGTCGATAAATTCATTTCAGCTTACGACGCGCTCAGCTTGCCCCGCTTGGTTCCGCACTGTCAACGGGGCTTCGGCGATAGGGGCCGTACGGGGAAGAGACGCGACCCGGGAGCGGGCGGCTCCCGGCTTTTTGTCACGATTCGGCCGTCAGCGCGGCCGCCTCCCGCTTGCGCGCCCGCCGGGCCCCGAGGGCGGCGGGCAGGATCAGCGCGGCGACCAGCCCGACGAACCCGAACGCGACGCCGTAGTCCGTCACCTGGGCGATGCCGCCGACGATCGGCGGCCCGCCGAGGAACCCGGTGTAGGCGATGGCGGTGACGAAGCCGATCTCGCGTTCGCCGCCGGTGCCGTCCCCGCGTTTCCCGGCGTCGCCGGCCAGGCTCAGTGCGAGCGGGAACGACGCGGCCAGGCCCGCGCCGGCCAGCGCGAAGCCGAGGTATCCGGCGGCGGCGACCGGGATCGTGGCCGCGGCCAGCAGCCCGGCGGCGGCCAGCACCGAACCCGCGGCCAGGCAGCGGGTGGGGCCGAACCGGCGTTGCGCCCGGGAGCCGGCGAGCCGGGTCAGCGCCATGACCAGCTGGAAGCCGGCGAACGCGAGGGCCGCGGCGCCTTGGCCGACACCGCGTTCGGCCGTCATCAGCAAGGCGGACCAGTCCGAGGACGCGCCCTCCGCGATGGCCGAACAAAGCGCGACCGCGGCGAGAAGCCACAGCACCGGACGGCGGATCGGCGCCCGGCCCGGCGCTGCTTCTTCCGTGTGCTCGGGCCGGCTGCCCGGCACCGCGCGGATGACGGGGAGCAGCACCGCGACGGCGACGACGGCGGCCACGGTCAGGTGGCGCCCCGGGGACCAGCCGTGGCCGGCGGCGAGGCTCGCGGCCAGCGCCCCGGCGAGGGCGCCGACGCTGAACCCCGCGTGGAACTCCGGCATGATCGGCCGGCGGATCCGTCGTTCGACAGCCACGGCGGCGACGTTCATCGCGACGTCGAGCATCCCGACGCTCATGCCGATCAGGAGCAGGGCACCGGCCAGCAGCGGCACGGCCGGCGCGAAGCCGACCAGCACCATCGAGCCGGCCGCGCACCCGGTGCTGCCGGCGACGACCACGCGGGCGCCGGCCCGTTCGATGATCCGGCCGGCTACCGACGCGGCGGCGAGCATCCCGGCGCTGGCGCCGAGCAACGCCAGGCCGAAGACCCCGGGCGAGGCGTGCACCTGCGCCGCCAGCGCGGGCGTGCGCGAGGCCCAGGAGCCCAGCGCGAGGCCGTTGACCGCGAAGACGACGAACACCGCAACCCGCGCCCTGTCCATGGAGCCAGCTTGACGGAAGTGCTCACGGCCGGGCTAGCACCTCCTCCGCACCCCCACAAGACCGTTCGCGGATCTGTGGACAACCGGTTCCCGCCCGGCCACCTGTCCACAGATCCGAAATCGCGGGCTGACAAATCTTCCCCCGCCCGCCAATCTGGAATCACCAGTTCACCGCGGCCCGCGAAGCCGCGATTCCAGAGGGGAAATCCACGATGTCTTCACGCCGTCTCCGCGCCCGCCTGCCGCACCTGCTGATCCTGGCCGCGCTGGGTCTGCTGACCAGCGTCGGCACTGCTCAGGCCGCTTCCGCACAGGAGGAACCGGGGTGCCAGAAGGGTGAATTCTGCCTGTGGTCGGCAGGCGACTACGGCGGCGAGATCCAGCGGTTCGACCTCCGCACCGCGAATCCAGGGGAATGCATTCCGCTGCCCGAGGGATTCGCCGGATCGTCATTCGCGAATCTGCTGACGCGGGACGTCACGGTGTACCAGAGCGAGGAATGCTCGACCGAGGGAGATTTCGTCACCTACCCGGGTGGCGGCACGTACGTGCCGGACGCGCGGTTCCTGGTCCGCGGGATCCAGATCTGGGAGTGACGCCCTGACCCGGGCCCGCACCGCCGCCCGCTCCCAGGGGGGGAGAGCCGGCTCGCGGCGGCGGCCGGACCCGACCGGGGCCGCTCCCCCGCCAGCAGGGCGAGCGCCCGCGCGATGCCGATGCGCTGGCGCTGGCCGCCGGAGAACTGGTGCGGGTAGCGGTTGAGGTGCTCGGGGTTGAGCCCGACG
>NZ_JBEXVF010000104.1:0-27897 GCF_040629235.1 Amycolatopsis sp. NPDC005961
GTGAGAAACAGGGTTCTGACCCTGTTTCTCACTCACGACCTGTGACGGCCTCCTCGCCGGGGCGTTGGGGACGTCGGCGAGGAGACCGGGCTCAGCCCGTGTACGCCTTGAAGATGTTCGTGAACTCGTACAGGGACTGGGAAATCCCCGAGCACGTCGCGACCGCGCCGCCGCCGGGGCAGCCTCCGTTGTCGCGGCCCGCGGACCAGAAGCCGATGCTCGCCACGTGGTTCGCCTGCGCGAACGACAGCAGCTGCCGCGCCGCCGCCTGGTCCGTCACCGAACCCGTGTCGTTGCGGCCGATCATCGGGGTCAGGCCGAGCAGGCCCTTCACTTCGGCGTCGGACTTCGCGGGCCAGATCGTCTTCAGCTGGCCCAGGGTCGCGTTCGCCGCGGACACCAGCGCGTCGCCCCATGAACCGCTGTAGCCGAAGTCCATCAGCATCGGGTTGACCACGACGTTCAGCCCGCGCGCCGCCGCGTCCTGCAGGATCGACACCGAGAACGGGTCCATCCCGTAGTCCTGGCCCTGGATCCGCATCGTGTAGCTGATGTGCGTGCCGCGCTGCTGCTGCAGCCGCAGCAGGGCCTGGTTCACCGTGGCCGTCGGGATCGACGCCTCGACGTCGACGTCCAGGTTGTTGCTGCCCACCGCGTCCAGCGTCTTCACGTACGCGTTGTAGAGCGCGTCCACCGAGCCGCAGACGTTCTCCAGGTACGGGCCGAGCGCTCCCCCGGAAGCCACCGTGACGCCGCCGCCGAGAGACCGCAACGCGGTGACGTCGTTGATGATCCGCGAATCCAGCAGCGGGACCGTGCCGCCCCACTGCGGGTCGCAGCCGAGGCTGCTGCCCAAGGCGAAGGCGAGCGTGAAGTTCTTCTGGCCCGTCGCGTTCGCCACCGAGACCAGCGACGGCGTCGCCATCGTGATGTCGATGTACGGCGACACGCGTGCGCTCCCACCGGTGGGCGGCGTAGTAGTGGTGGTGGTGGTCGGCGGAGTCGTGGGCGTGGTCGTCGGAGACGTCCCTCCGGTGCACGGCTGGCCGTTCAGCTTGCAGTTCGCGGGCAGGCCGCCGCCGCTGACCAGGAAGCCGAAGCTGGTCGACGCGCCCGCGGCGACCGAGCTGTTGTACTCGCGGTTGGCGAACGAATGGTGCGTGCCGGAGGGCGTGTCGAGCGCGTCCCAATAGGACCCGAGCGACGTGCCGGAAGGCAGGTCGAACTCCAGCTTCCAGCCCGTCAGCGCGGACGTGCCCGCGCTGATCGTGTACTTGGCCTGGTAGCCGGAGCCCCAGTCGGAGTCCTTGGCGAACGCCGGCGACGGCGCGGTGGCGGCCGTCGCCGGCGAGACGACCAGCACCGTCGCCGCCGAAAGGAGCGTCGCGGCGAGAGCGAGCCTGGCTTTCATGGCGGACCCCTTCAGCGCACGGTCAGGGTGAGCCGCTGGATGCCCCAGGCGTCGGCCTGCGAGCCGGGGAGCCAGACGTCGACGATGTCGTCCTTGATCCAGCTGCCGATGTCCGCCGCGTAGCACTCGCCGTAGCCCGGCACGGAGAACCGGGTGCCCCACGGGATGATCCGCGCGTCGACCGCGCAGAAGCCCGGGCCGGCGCTGTAACCGAGCGCGGTCTGGGCGACGTCGTTGTAGGACGTGACGCGGTAGTTCAGCGTGGTGCCGGCCGGGATGCGGTACGTCGTGAGCCGGCTGGCGCCGTCGAGGCGGTACGCGGTGGAGATCTGCCCGAGCGAGCCGGGCGAGTTGTCCTCGGCCGTCATCGCGTAGAGCTGGTAGTTCGCGTCCTGGCAGGGGCTCGCGTCGGTGACGGTGAGCGTCGGCTGGCCCCAGTCGCTGATCCACTGGAGGGCTTGGCCGTTGCGGAACGCGCGGTAGGCCTTCGCACCGGCGACGCGGGCGAACGTGAAGGTGACCTTGCCGTCGGCACCGAGGCCGCCGGCGACGGAACCGGGCGCGGGCAGGCGGTTGCCGACGTTCACGGCGCCGACGAGCGTGCCGGGACCGTGGCCGCCGGTGACCGGTCGGTCCGGGATGGTGCCTGGGTAGAAGTGCTGGCACGCGGGGAGCGCGGCGGCCGACGCGGCGGGGGCGACGAGCACACTTCCGGCGGCGAAGGCGGCCAGCGCGAGGATCCGGGCGAAGCGCATGACGGAGAAACCTCCATGGTGGGGACCGGGGTGGAGGTGACGCAGGTGGGGAGGTGCGGGTTCGCCGCGCACCTGACGTTAAGTGGCCTGGACCACACAGTCAATAGGTCTAGACCTTTAAGTTTTCCGCGACCCCCGGACGGCTCAGAGGTACCCGACCAGGAGGTCGGCGATCTGCGCGGGGTGGCTCAGCGGCGCGCAGTGCGGGCCGTCGACCTCGTCCGGCTCGAGGCCCAGCCGTTCGCGCGCCACGCGACGCTGGAAGTCCGGCGTGAAGAACCGGTCGTCGCGGCACAGCACCACGCGGGTCGGGACGTCCGGGTGGGCCGGCAGCGGCCACGGGTCCTCGCCCTCCCGGCTCACCTGGTCGCGGCCGTGCGCCATGCCTTCCGACGCGAGCGCCGGATCGACACCGTTGAAGAACGTCTCGACGTCGCTCAAGCCCGAAGGCGCCGAGAACCCCGTGTTCCCCCACCACTGCCCCGGCGGCTCCGCGGGCGCCGGGATCATCCCGGCCAGGTAGACGAGCAGTCGCGCGCGCACCTTCGACGCGACCAGCGGGGCCGTGAACCCGCCGTACGAGTGGCCGACGACGGCGACGTCCGAAGCGTCGCCCAGCGCGGCCAGCACCGTGTCGACGAAGTCCGGGAGCCCGGCCGAGCTGTCGGTGATCGGCAGGTCCGGCGCGACGAAGTCGTGGCCGCGGGCCACCAGCTCCGGGCCGAGCCGGTGGAAGTCCCACCCGCTGCCGCCGCCCCCGTGGATCAGCGCGAAGGTCGTCATGCCGGCCAGCTCAGCAGCGGCGCAGCATGTCCGTCAAGGCGGTTTTCTCCCCTTCGGTGACGGTCAGGCCGTAGAAGTGCTTCACCACGATCCAGTCGGTCGCGTAGGTGCACCAGAACGCGACGAGCGGCGGTTTCCACTGGTCGGGCGCCTTGTCGCTCTTCTGCTGGTTGAGGTTGTCGGTGACGGCGAACAGCTGCGGCCGGGTGAGGTCGTTGGCGAACTGCTGGCGCTTCTCGGTCGTCCACGTCTTGGCGCCGCTGGCCCAGGCCTGCCCGAGCGGGACCATGTGGTCGATGTCGAGGTCGGTTGCCTTGGTCCAGGTCTCGTCGTCGTAGACGCTGGTCCACGTCCCGGACGTCACCTTGCAGTCCTTATCGGTCTGCACGTCCTTGCCCGCGCGCTTGAGGACGACTTCGCGGGTGTCGCAGCTCGACCCCTGGCTGGACCAGTGCGGGAACTTCTCGCGCGAGTAGCCGTCCATGGACGTCCGGGCGGCGATGGTCAGCTCGCCGAGCTGCTTCTGCGCGTCGGCCGCGCTGACCGGAACCGGTGCCGGGGACGCCGACGGCGGCGGGGTCGCACCGGAGCTTCTGCTCGTGGCCCAGTACCCGAAGAGGGCGATCGCCAGGATCGCGACTACCAGCAGAGATCGTTGGGTCACGCTGAGCCGAAAGCCGCGGGCCGCCACTATTTTCTCCTCCCGAATTCACCTGAGCGCGGCGTAGTCTCACCCCTGCCGGCCTGGGAAAACCGCGCCGACACGACGACCTGGCGCGAATGTGATCTCGCCCACCCATGGCGGATGTGTCACACCGAGCCGTCCAACTGCGACTACCGGAGCAGGACCCATCCGGAGGGAGCAGCCGATGCCCGGCCGGCTCAAAAAGTTCGACGAGTTCTTCCAGCGCAAAGCCGCCGAGGGCGGCAACGTCGTCGCCATGGCCCGCATGGGTTCGGCGATGCGGGAGCGCGGGGACCTCGCCGAGGCCGAAACGTGGTTCCGCAAGGCCGCCATGGGCGGCGACCGCGTCTCGATGACCTCGCTCGCCCACCTGCTGGCCGAACGCGGCGTGCTCGACGAAGCCGAGCGCTGGTACCACGAGGCCGCCCTGGCCGGCGAGCCGCACGGGATGCTGAACCTCGCCAAGTCGTACGAGCGGCGCGGCAAGCGCGAAGACGCCCAGCACTGGTACGCCGAGGCGGCCGGCACCGGCGACCTGCCCTCGATCGCCGCGCTCGGGCACATGCTGCGCGAACAGGGCAGGCTCGAAGAGGCCGAATCGTGGCTGCGCCAGGCCGCCGACGCCGGGATCACCGCCGCGATGATCGACCTGGGTGTCCTGCTGCGCGACCGCGGCCAGGCCGCCGAAGCTTCCCGCTGGTGGCGCTCGGCCGTGCTGGCCGGCGACCTCGCCGCCACCTGCCAGCTGGGCCGGCAGGCCGAGCGGCTCGGCCGGCCCGGCGACGCCGAGAACTGGTACCGCCAGGGCGCGACCGGCGGGCACGGCGAGGCGATCGTCCGGCTCGGGCTGCTGCTGCACCGCCGCGGCGACCTCGAAGAAGCCGAGAACTGGTACCTCGACGCCGCCGAGCGCGGCGACCCCGCGGCGATGACCAACCTCGGCGTGCTCGCCCGCAACCGCGGCGACGAGGGCGAGGCCGCCGCCTGGTACCGCAAGGCCGCCGAGCACGGCAGCGTCCCGGCGCTCACCAACCTCGGGCACCTCGCCGAACACCGGGACGACCTGGCGGAGGCCGAGCGGTGGTTTCGCCGGGCGGCCGAGACGGGCGACGTCCAGGGCATGCTCAGCCTGGCCCGGATGCTGCGGTCCCGCGGGTCCGGCCATGAGGCGGAACAGTGGCTCGCCCGGGCGGAGCACCTGCAGGACGACCGCGAGCACCACGTCTGAGGGGCTGATCAGACCCGGTTGGCGGAGCGGAGACCCCCTTCGATCTATTGTGTGATCCAACTCACAGTTCTAATCTGGGGTGCGCTCCCACCACCGAGCAGTCGCCCCCGAGGAAGTGCCGCGATGTCGTGGTCACCGAATCACCCGGACTCCGTCGACGCCCTCTTCGAGCGCCGCGAGGCGCCCGTGCTCGCCCTGGCCGACGACGCGCGCGAGGTCGCCGAGGCGTGTCACGACATGGCCCGCCGCTTCCACCGCGGCGGCAAGCTCGTGGTGTTCGGCAACGGCGGCCCCAGCACCGACGCCCAGCACGTGGCGGTCGAGTTCGTCCACCCGGTGATCGTGGGCAAGCGCGCGCTGCCGGCCCTCTCGCTGACCGCCGACGTCGCGACGGTCACCGGCGTCGCCAACCGCGTCGGCCTCGAGGACGTCTTCGCCCACCAGCTGCGGATCATCGGCGAACCCGCCGACATCGCGCTGGGCATCTCCACCGACGGCGACTGCGCCAACGTCCGCCGCGCCCTCGAAACGGCCCGCGACCTCGGGATGCTCACCGTCGCTCTGACGGGTGGCAACGGCGGCGCGATCGCCGCGACCACCGGGCTGCACCACGTCTTCATCGCCCGCTCGACCGACCCGCGGATCGTCAAGGAGGTCCACGTGACCACCTACCACGTGCTGTGGGAGCTGGTGCACGTCTTCTTCGAGCAACCCGGTCTGCTGGCTCCGGAGGTGGCGTCGTGAACGCCCGTGACGCCGACAGACAAGCCGGCCCCGTCTGTCACGACGGGGTGTGCATCACCTGCTCCGACACCGCGGTCGAGGTGACCGTGGTCGAGCTCCTCGAGCACGAGCTCGCTGTCGTGGACACCGGGTCCACCCGGGAAGAGGTCAGTGTCGCGCTGGTCGAGGCCGGCGTCGGCGACCGCATCCTGGTGCACGCCGGGGAAGCCATCGCACGCTTGGAGAAGTCCTAAGCCGCGGGAGATTCGGAATGACGCGGGAACACCCCGTCACCGACGGTCTCGAAGCGCTGTACCCGTTCCTGTACTCGGGTGAGAGCGATCTCGACGCCGTCCTCGACCAGGTCGAGCAGTCCACTGTGGACAAGGTGCGCGAGATCGTCGCCCTGCGCGGTGACGTGCTCGCGGCCGATCGCGACCGCCTGTTCGCGTGCGCGCAGGACCTCGCGCGCGCGTTCCGCGGCGGCGGCCGGCTGCTCGCCTTCGGCAACGGCGGCAGCTCGACCGACGCCCAGGACCTCGCCAGCCTGTTCCTCAGCCCCGCGGGCGACGCGAAACCGTTGCCCGCCTTCGGGTTGACGAACGACATCGCGGTGGTGACGGCCCTGTCCAACGACATCGGGTTCGACGTCGTCTTCGCCCGGCAGATCGGTGCTTTCGGGCGTCCCGGCGACATCGCGGTGGGCCTGTCCACCAGCGGGAACTCCGCGAACCTGGTGCGTGCCTTCGACGAAGCCGCCCGGCGCGGCCTGGTGACCGTCGGCATCGCCGGCTACGACGGCGGGAAGATGGCCGAGCTGGACAGCATCGACCACCTCTTCGTCGTCCCGTCCCCTTCCGTGCACCGCATCCAGGAAGCCCAGACGACCCTCTACCACGCGCTGTGGGAGCTGACCCTCGGCGCGCTCGACGACCTCGCCAAGGGTGATCAGCCGTGACGCATGCCGCAGAACAAACCGAAGAGCAGCCCATCCACATCCTCTGGATCAACGCCGGACTGTCGTGCGACGGCGACTCCGTCGCACTGACGGCCGCCACGCAACCGAGCATCGAGGAAATCGTCCTCGGCGCTTTGCCCGGCTTGCCCAAGATCGCGGTCCACTGGCCGTTGATCGACTTCGAATGCGGCCCCGACAAGGGGGCCGACACGTTCATCGAGTGGTTCTACAAAGCCGACCGCGGTGAGCTGGAGCCGTTCGTGCTGGTCGTCGAGGGCTCGATCCCGAACGAGGCGATCAAGGAAGAGGGCTACTGGTGCGGGTTCGGGAACAACCCCGAGACCGGCCAGCCGATGACGACCAGCGAGTGGCTGGACCGCTTGACGCCCAAGGCATTGGCGGTGATGGCCGTCGGCACCTGCGCCACCTACGGCGGCATCCACGCGATGGAGGGCAACCCGACCGGCGCCATGGGCGTGCCGGACTACCTGGGCTGGGACTGGAAGTCCGGCGCCGGCATCCCGATCGTCTGCGTGCCCGGCTGCCCGACCCACCCGGACAACCTGTCCGAGACCATCACCTACCTGCTCTACCAGGCCGCCGGGCAGGCGCCGATGATCCCGCTCGACGACCACCTGCGGCCCCAGTGGCTCTTCGGCGCGACCGTGCACGAGGGCTGCGACCGCGGCGGCTACTACGAGCAGGGCGAGTTCGCCACCGAGTACGGCTCCCCGAAGTGCCTGGTGAAGCTGGGCTGCTGGGGCCCGGTCGTCAAGTGCAACGTGCCGAAACGCGGCTGGATCAACGGCGTCGGCGGCTGCCCGAACGTCGGCGGGATCTGCATCGGCTGCACCATGCCGGGCTTCCCGGACAAGTTCATGCCGTTCATGGACGAGCCGCCGGGCGCGCAGGTGTCGTCGCTGGCCAGCGGCGCGTACGGGTCGGTGATCCGGCGGCTGCGGAAGATCACCGAGCGCAAGCTCGACAAAGAGCCCAGGTGGCGGCACACGGGCAAGAAGCTCGACACCGGCTACCAGGCGGAGGTGCGGTCATGACCGAGATGAAGGACAAGACCGACCTCGTCGAGATGGCGTGGGACCCGATCACCCGGATCGTCGGCAGCCTCGGGATCTACACGAAGATCGACTGGGCGGCCAAGCGCGTCGTCGAGTGCCACAGCACGTCGTCGGTCTTCCGCGGCTACAGCATCTTCATGAAGGGCAAGGACCCGCGCGACGCGCACTTCATCACCAGCCGGATCTGCGGGATCTGCGGCGACAACCACGCGACGTGCTCGGTGTACGCCCAGAACATGGCCTACGGCGTCCGCCCGCCGCACCTCGGCGAGTGGATCATCAACCTCGGCGAGGCCGCCGAATACATGTTCGACCACAACATCTTCCAGGAGAACCTGGTCGGGGTCGACTACTGCGAGAAGATGGTCGCCGAGACCAACCCCGGCGTCCTCGAGCTGGCCAACCGCACCGAGGCGCCGCACGCGGGCGACCACGGCTACCGCACCATCGGCGACATCATGCGCTCGCTGAACCCGCTGGAGGGCGAGTTCTACCGCGAGGCCCTGCAGGTCTCCCGCAGCACGCGCGAGATGTTCTGCCTGATGGAAGGCCGGCACGTCCATCCGTCCACTTTGTACCCCGGCGGCGTCGGCACGGTGGCGACCGTGCAGCTGTTCACCGACTACCTGACCCGGCTGATGCGCTACGTCGAGTTCATGAAGCGCTGCCTGCCGATGCACGACGACCTCTTCGACTTCTTCTACGAAGCCCTGCCCGGCTACGAAGAGGTCGGGCGGCGGCGGATCCTGCTCGGCTGCTGGGGCAGTCTCAACGACCCCGAGTACTGCGACTTCACCTACGAGAACATGGAGTCCTGGGGCCGCAAGATGTTCGTCACGCCGGGCGTGGTCGTCGACGGCAAGCTCGTCACGACCAGCCTGGTCGACATCAACCTCGGCATCCGGATCCTGCTCGGCAGCTCGTTCTACGAGGACTGGGCCGACCAGCCGATGTTCGTCACGCAGGACCCGCTGGGCAACCCGGTCGACCAGCGCCACCCGTGGAACCAGCACACCATCCCGCGCCCGGCGAAGCGCGACTTCGACGGCAAGTACTCGTGGACGATGTCGCCGCGCTGGTTCGACGGCAAGGACCACCTGGCCCTGGACACCGGCGGCGGCCCGATCGCCCGGCTGTGGGTGACGGCGCTGGCCGGGCTCGTCGACACGCCGTACCTGAAGTCGACCGGCCACAGCGTCAAGATCTCCTTGCCGCGCACGGCGACCAAGCCCGAAGTCGAGTTCGAGTGGAAGATCCCGAAGTGGAGCAACGCGCTCGAGCGCAACCGCGCGCGGACGTACTTCCAGGCGTACGCGGCCGCGCTGGCCCTGCACTTCGCCGACCAGGCCCTCGGTGAGGTCCGCAAGGGCAACACCAAGACGTGGGAGCCGTTCAAGGTCCCGGACGAAGGCGTGAGCTGCGGCTTCACCGAGGCGGTCCGCGGCGTGCTCTCGCACCACATGGTGATCAAGGGCGGCAAGATCGCGAACTACCACCCGTACCCGCCGACGCCGTGGAACGGCAGCGTGCGCGACAGCTTCGGCACGCCGGGGCCGTACGAGGACGCCGTGCAGAACACGCCGATCTTCGAGGAGAACACGCAGGAGAACTTCAAGGGCATCGACATCATGCGCGCGGTCCGCAGCTTCGACCCGTGCCTGCCCTGCGGCGTCCACATGTACACCGGCAAGGGCAAGGTCGTCGAACGGCTGCACACCCCGCACGCGTTCGGCGGGGAGCTCGGCTGATGACGGAAGTCGACCGGGTCGGCGAGCGCATCGAGCAGCTGCTGGGCGAGTTCGGCGGAACGGACGCCGAGCTCGCCGAGGACCTCGTCCACACGCTGCTCGAGTTCTACGGCGCCGGCCTGGCCCGGATCATCGAGATCATCGGCTCGGACCGGGCGCTGCTGGACCGGCTCGTCGAAGACGACCACATCCGCGGCCTGCTCGTGCTGCACGACCTGCACCCCCGGTCGACGCACGAGCGAGTCACCGAGGCGCTCGACAAGGTCCGGCCGTACCTGGGCTCGCACGCCGGCGACGTCGAGTTCGTCGGGATCGAGGACGGTGTCCTGCGGCTGCGGCTGCGGGGCACCTGCGACGGCTGCCCGTCGTCGACGGTCACCGCGAAGTACGCCATCGAGCGCGTGGTCCGGGAAGCGGCGCCGGAGATCTCCGACGTCGTCGTCGACGGGGTCGTGCCGGAAGAAACCGGCCCGGGCGGGCGGCCGCTGCTGCCGCTGGTCCCGTGTCCCGTGGAGGTCCCGTGACGGGCGGCCTGCGCAGGTTCCGCACTCCCGTCCGGCGCGCCGCGCCGGGCGAGAAGTGCGAGATGTGCGCGGAACCGATCACCGCCGAGCACGGGCACGTCATCGACCTCGAATCCCGGACGATCCTCTGCACCTGCCGGGGCTGCTACCTGCTCTTCACCCACCGCGGGGCGGGCGGGAAGCGGCACCGGGCGGTGCCGGACCGCTTCCGCCACGCGCCGCGGTTCGGGCCGGGGACGGCGCTGTGGGAGTCGGCCGGGATCCCGGTGAAGACGGCGTTCCTGTTCCGCAACTCGGTGCAGGACCGCCCGGTCGCGTTCTACCCGAGCCCGGCGGGCGCGACGGAGTCGCTGCTGGAGCTCGGCACGTGGGAGGAGCTGCTGGCGGGCACCCCCGCGTTCGCCGACGTCGCCGACGACGTCGAAGCCCTGCTGCTGAACCAGCTCGACCTGGGTTTCGAGTGCTTCCTGGTGCCGATCGACGTCTGCTACGAGCTGGTCGGGCTGGTCCGGACGACCTGGCGGGGCTTCGACGGCGGCACCGAAGCGCACGAGGCCATCGACGGGTTCTTCGCGCGCCTGCGGGAGCGCAGCGAGGTCGTGGCCGATGGCTGAGCTGACCTTCGACTGCATCGACGTCCGGCCGCTGAAGTACGCCGCGTCGCCGACGCTCGCGTTCAAGCTGCGGATCTCCGAGCTGACCGGGCAGCCCGTCCACGCGATGGTGCTGCGCGTCCAGATCCGCATCGAGCCGCAGCGGCGCCGGTACGCCGACGACGAGTCGGAGCTGCTCACCCACCTCTTCGGCGACCGGTCCCGGTGGGGCGAGACGCTGAAGCCGTTCCAGTTCACGACGATCTCGGTGACCGTGCCGGGGTTCTCCGGCGCCACCGAGGTCGACGCCGAGGTGCCGTGCACCTACGACCTCGAAGTCGCGGCCGGCAAGTACTTCCACGCGCTGTCCGACGGCGTCGTGCCGATGGTGCTGCTGTTCAGCGGGACCGTGTTCGGCAAGGGCGGGCCGGGGTTCTGGGTCGAGCAAGTGCCGTGGCACACGCAGGCCGAGTGCCGGATGCCGGTGCGCGTCTGGGACGAGCTGATGTCCCGCTACTTCCCGAACGTCGCGTGGATCAAGCTGCCGCGCGAGACCGTGGACGCGCTGCTCAAGTACAAGGCGCAGCACGCGATCCCGACCTGGGAAGCCGCCGTCGAGCAGCTGCTGGCCGGTGGGCCGTGAACGTTCTCGACCAGGCCCGCGCGGTCGGCGACGCCGTGCTCTACGAGGGCTACCTCCTCTACCCGTACCGCGCGTCGGCCGGGAAGAACAAGGTGCGCTGGCAGTGGGGCGTGCTGATGCCGCCGTCGTACGCGTCGGCGGAGATCGGCGAGCACGCCTCAGCCCGCGTCGAGTGCGTCCTCGAACCCCTCGCGCACACGATCCTGCACGTCAAGCTGCGGTTCCTGCAGACCCGGACGCAGGACACCACGTGGGACGAAGCCGTCGAGCACGAGATCGACTTCGAGCTGCCGCTCGCGGAACTCCCGGCCGAAGCGCCGTTCACCGTGCCGGGCGACGGGCAGCGGACGCACGAGCTGTCCGGCATCCTCACCGTCCGGCTCGACCCGCTCGACGGCCCCTTCGGTGGCACCCGGCTGCGGCTCGACCTGCACAACACGACGTCGTGGCCGTCCGACGGCGTCCGCTCGCACGCCCTGCGGCACGCGCTGCTCGCCGCCCACCTCGTGCTCAGCGTCGGCACCGGGCACTTCCTGTCGATGCTGGACCCGCCGGAGTGGGCCAAGCCGGCGGTCGAAGCCTGCCGGCAGGAGCGGCTGTGGCCGGTGCTGATCGGCGACACCTCGCGCAGCACGGTCGTGCTCGCGTCGCCGATCATCCTCTACGACGACCCGGCGATCGCGCCGGAAAGCCCGGGTGACCTCTTCGA
Organism: Amycolatopsis sp. NPDC005961; assembly: GCF_040629235.1. Taxonomy (NCBI): domain Bacteria; kingdom Bacillati; phylum Actinomycetota; class Actinomycetes; order Pseudonocardiales; family Pseudonocardiaceae; genus Amycolatopsis; species Amycolatopsis sp. NPDC005961. Next base: position 11,837 of record NZ_JBEXVF010000104.1, read on the forward strand.
CGGCACCGAGATCGACGAAATCCTCACCCTGCGCACGATGACGCTGACCGACGAGGAGAAACGCGAGGCCCGGGCCACCGACCCGCGCGCGGCGGCCATCGTCGACCGCGTCGACACGATGCCGCCCGAGCTGCTCGACCGCCTGCACGGCGCGATCCGCTCCGTGCGCCCGGTCGAGCCCTCGGTGACCGTCGCCGGGGTGCGCGTCGCCGAAGGGTCGCGGGTGCGCCTGCGGCCGAACCTGCGGGGCGCCGACGCGCAGGACATGTTCCTCACCGCCAGGACCGCCACCGTCCGGACCGTGCTGACCGATGTGGACGGTGTCACGTACGTCGCCGTCACCCTCGACGACGACCCCGGCGCCGACCTGCAGCACGCGCACGGCCGGTACCGGTACTTCTCCCCCGACGAGATCGAACCCCTGGAGGTCGCGGAATGAGGCCACGAGTCCTGGTCGCCGGCATCGGCAACATCTTCCTCGGCGACGACGGGTTCGGCGTCGAGGTCATCAAGGAGCTGGAAGGGACCGACCTGCCGCCCTGGGTGCAGATCGCCGACTACGGCATCGCCGGCATGCACCTCGCCTACGACCTGATGGGCGGCTACGACACGACCATCCTGCTCGACGCGACCCCGCACGGCCGCCCGCCCGGGACGCTCTCGCTGATCGAGGCCGACACCGAGGACCTGGCCGCCACGGCGTCGATCGACGCGCACGGCATGCGGCCGGACGCGGTGTTCCGGCTGCTCAGGTTGCTCGGCGGCGACGCCGGGCGCGTCCTGCTCGTCGGCTGCGAACCGGCCTGCCTCGACGAAGGGATCGGCCTGTCGCCCCAGGTGGCGGCGGCCATCCCGGCCGCGGTCCGCGCCGTCACCGAACTGGCCTGGGGCACCAGCCCGCAGCTGCAACCCACGGAGGTCTGAGCCATGTGCCTAGGGATCCCGGGCGAGATCATCGAACTCAGCGAGGAGCGCCCGGACCTCGCGAAAGTCTCGGTCAGCGGCGTCAAGCGGCTCATCAACATCGGCCTGCTGGACGACGACCCGCCGAAGCCGGGCGACTGGATCCTCATCCACGTCGGCTTCGCACTGTCCAAAATAGACGAACAGGAGGCCGCGGCCGCCCTGGAGTTCCTCGAAAGCATCGGCAAGGCCTACGAGGACGAAATGGCCGCCCTGCTCGAATCCCGGATCGACTAGAGGAGTCGTCATGCGTTTCGTCGACGAGTTCCGCGACGCGGAGAAGGCGCGGGCGCTGTCCGCCAAGATCACGTCGTTGTGCGAGCCGGGCCGCCACTACAAGTTCATGGAGGTCTGCGGCGGGCACACGCACACCATCTACAAGCACGGCCTCGAGGACTACCTGCCCGAGAGCATCACGCTGGTGCACGGCCCGGGCTGCCCGGTGTGCGTGATCCCGATGGGCCGCATCGACGACGCCATCCACATCGCCCGGCAGCCCGGCGTGCTCATGACGTCGTTCGGCGACATGATGCGCGTGCCCGGCTCCGGCGGGAACTTCTTCGACTCCAACGCCGAAGGCACGAACATCCGGATGGTCTACTCGCCGCTCGACTCGCTGAAGATCGCGCGGCAGAACCCGGACCTGCGCGTCGTGTTCATGGCGATCGGGTTCGAGACGACGACGCCGTCCACCGCGATGACGCTGCTGCGCGCGGCCGCCGAGGGCATCGAGAACTTCTCGGTGTTCGGCAACCACGTCACGATCATCCCGGCCATCAAGGCCATCCTCGACTCCCCCGACCTGCGGCTCGACGGCTTCATCGGCCCGGGTCACGTCTCGACAGTGATCGGCTGCCGGCCGTACGAGTTCATCGCGCGCGACTACGGCAAGCCCGTGGTCGTCGCCGGGTTCGAGCCCCTGGACATCCTGCAGTCGATCTACATGCTGATGCTGCAGCTCTCCTCGGGACGGTCCGAGGTCGAGAACCAGTACTCGCGCGTGGTGCCGTGGGACGGGAACCTCGTCGCGTTGAAGGCCATCAACGAGGTGATGCAGCTGCGGCCGTACTTCGAGTGGCGCGGCCTCGGGTTCATCACGCACTCGGCGATGGCGATCCGCGAGAAGTACGCCGCGTTCGACGCCGAGCGGATCTTCGAAATCCCCGGACTGCGCGTCGCCGATCCCAAGGCGTGCCAGTGCGGCGAGGTGCTGAAGGGCGTGCTGAAGCCGTGGGAGTGCAAGGTGTTCGGCACCGCGTGCACCCCGGAGACGCCGATCGGGACGTGCATGGTCTCGCCCGAAGGCGCCTGCGCGGCCTACTACAACTTCGGCCGGTTCAGCCGTCAGCGCGTCCGGGAGGCGAGCCGCGCATGACCACCACCGAACGCGAGCAGCAGGTCCTCGACCGCATCGAGCGCGCCCGGCGCCGGCGCGCGAAGGTGCGTGAAGAGCGCATCACGCTGTCGCACGGCGCGGGCGGCAAGTCGACGCACACGCTGATCGAGGCCGTGTTCCTCGACGCGTTCCGCAACCCGCTGCTAGAACCCCTCGAAGACTCGGCGTCGCTGACCATCGGCGACGCGCGACTCGCGTTGACGACGGACTCCTACGTCGTCTCGCCGCTGTTCTTCCCCGGCGGGAACATCGGTGACCTGGCGGTCAACGGCACGGTGAACGACCTCGCCGTGTCCGGCGCGCGGCCGCTCTACCTGACCGCCGGGTTCATCCTCGAGGAGGGTTTTCCGGTCGAGGACCTGCTGAAGATCGTCGACTCGATGAAGTCCGCGGCGCTCGCGGCGGACGTCCAGATCGTCACCGGCGACACCAAGGTCGTCCAGCGCGGCAAGGCCGACGGGGTGTACGTCAACACGGCCGGGGTCGGGGTGCTCACCCGCACGGGCCTCGGCGTGGCCACCGTGAAGCCCGGAGACGCCGTCCTCGTCTCCGGGCCGATCGGTGACCACGGCGTCACGATCATGCTGGCCCGCGGCGAGCTGGACATCGACGCCGACCTCGAGTCCGACACCGCACCCGTGCACGACCTGGTCGCCGGGCTGCTGGCCGCGGTTCCCGGCGTGCGCGCGATGCGCGACGCGACCCGCGGCGGCGTCGCGACGATCCTCAACGAGATCGCGAAGGCGGCGGAGGTCGCCGTGGTCGTCGACGAGAAGGCCGTCCCGGTGCGGGACGAGGTCCGCGGCGCGTCGGAGCTGCTGGGCATCGACCCGCTGTACGTCGCGTGCGAAGGCCGGATCGTGGTCGTCGTCGACGGCTCCCAGACCGACGCGGCATTGGCCGCGTTGCGCTCGCACCCGCTCGGCGCGGACGCGGCGGTGATCGGGCGGATCGCCGACGACCCGCCGGGGATCGTGCTGCTGAACACCGCGTTCGGCGGTACCCGGATCGTGGACCTGCTGGTCGGGGACCCGCTGCCGAGGATCTGCTGAATGCACGAAATGGCGGTCACGCAGTCGGTCGTCGACGCGATCGTCGCCCGCCTCGGCGAGGCGGCGGTGTCGTGCGTCCGGCTGGAGATCGGCCGGCTGTCCGGGGTGGTGCCGGACAGCGTCCGGTTCTGCTTCGACGTCCTGTGCACGGGAACCTCGCTGGAAGGTGCCCGGCTGGACATCGCCGAGCCGTCCGGGCGGGCGCGCTGCCGCGACTGCGGTGCCGAGTTCACCCTCGACGACTTCATCCTGCTGTGCCCCTGCGGCAGCGCCGACGTCGCGGTGCTGGCGGGGCGCGAACTGCGCATCACCTCGGTGGAGGTCAGCCATGTGTGACACCTGCGGCTGCTCGGACTCGGACGTCCGGATCACCGACCACGCCCACACCGTGGTCATGGAGCAGGACATCCTCGCGAAGAACGACGAACTCGCGTCGCACAACCGCGCGCACCTGCGGTCTTCCGGCGTCTTCGCGATCAACCTGATGAGCTCCCCCGGCGCCGGGAAGACGACGTTGCTGGAACGGACGATCCGCGCGTCGGACACGCCGTGCGCGGTGATCGAGGGGGACCAGGAGACGCTGCTCGACGCCGAGCGGATCAAGGCGACCGGCGCGCCGGTCGTGCAGATCAACACCGGCGCCGGCTGCCACCTGGACGCGTCGATGCTGCACCGGGCCCTGCATTCGCTCTCGCCGGCTCAGGGTTCGACGTTGTTCATCGAGAACGTCGGCAACCTGGTCTGCCCGGCGCTGTTCGACCTCGGCGAGGCGGCGCGCGTCGTGGTCCTGTCGGTGACCGAGGGGCCCGGGAAGCCGCTGAAGTACCCGCACATGTTCGCCGCGACCGACCTGGTGCTGCTGAACAAGGTCGACCTGCTGCCGTACGTCGACTTCGACGTCGCCGAGTTCGAGCGGGACACGCGGCGAGTCAACCCCTCGGCGGCGATCCTCCAGGTCAGCGCGACGCGCGGCGACGGCCTCACCGAGTGGTACGACTGGCTACGGCGACCTGCCCGAAGCTGATCCCGCCGTCGTTCGCCGGCACGTTCCGGTGGGTCAGGACGCGGAAACCGGCGCGTTCCAGGGTTTCCACGGTCCGGTCGAGCAGCAGGACGTTCTGGAACACCCCGCCGGAGAGCGCGACCGTGGTGCTGCGGTCGCGGAAGCGGTCACAGGTCCGCGCGATCGTGTCGGCGACCCCGTTGTGGAACCGGGCGGCCCTCTTGGCTCGGCTGCTGGTGTCGTCCAGGAGCGCGGCGATGAGGTCTTCGCCGTGGACCACTTCGTCGATCCGCGCGCGGTAGGCGGACGTCTCCGCCGGGTCGGCCAGCTGCTCCAGCTCGATCGCGGCCTGGCCCTCGTAGGTGATGGTATCCCGGACGCCGAGCAGCGCGGCGGCGGCGTCGAAGAGGCGCCCGGCGCTGGACGTCAGGGGTGAGTTGAGGCCGCTGCGCTTGAGCTTGACGATGTCTTCGCGCGCCGGACGGCCCAGTTCGTCCACATAGGACGCTGCCATCCGCCACGGCTGCCGGATCGCCATGACGCCGCCGGGCATCGCGACCGGCCGGAGGTGGCTGAGCCGCTGGTAGCTCGTCAGGTCGGCGAGGAGGAACTCGCCGCCCCAGACGGTGCCGTCGGGGCCGAAGCCGGTGCCGTCGAAGGCGACGCCGAGGACCGGGCCGTCCTCGCCGTTGTCCGCGAGGCACGCGGCGATGTGGGCGTGGTGGTGCTGGACGCCGAGCAGGTCGACGTCCTGCTCCAGCGCGTACTTCGTGGACAGGTACTCGGGGTGCAGGTCGTGCGCGACGACCACGGGATCGATGGCGAAGAGGTGCTTGAAGTGCTCGATGCCCTCGGTGAACGACTTGAGCGTCTCGTAGTTCTCGAGGTCGCCGATGTGGTGCGAGACGAACGCGTGGCGGCCCTTGGCGAGGCAGAAGGTGTTCTTCAGCTCGGCGCCGCAGCCGAGGAGGTGCTGCTTCGTTTTCCTGATGCCGACGGGCTCGGGCGCGTAACCCCGCGAACGCCGTTGGAGCTGCTCTCGCTTTCGGACGATGCGCACCACGGAGTCGTCGGTCCGGACGTGGATGGGCCGGTCGTGGGTGAGGAACGCGTCGGCGATGTCCTTCAGGCGGCTCAGGTCTTCGTCGCGGTAGACGATGGGCTCGTCGGAGACGTTTGCGCTGGTCAGCACGATCGGACCGGTGCGCTCCAGCAGGAGGTGGTGGAGCGGGGTGTAGGGCAGCATCAGCCCGATCCGCCGGTTCCCCGGCGCGACGGCTCCGGCGAGGCCTCCTCGGGCGGGCAGCAGCACGATGGGCCGTCGCCGGCTGCTGAGCGCTTCTTCGGCCGCTTCGCTCACTTCGGCCAGTTCCCGGGCCTGCGCCAGGTCGGCGACCATGACGGCGAAGGGCTTGTCTTCGCGATGCTTCCTCGCCCGCAGTTTCGCCGCGGCCTCTTCGTGCCGCGCACCGACGGCGAGGTGGTAGCCGCCGAGGCCCTTCACCGCGACGATCGCGCCTTGGTGCAGCGCTTCGGCGGCGCTCGCGATCGGCTCCCCGCCCCCGGGTTCGAACCGCAACGCGGGCCCGCAGGCCGGGCAGCAGACGGGCTGGGCGTGGAACCGCCGGTCCGCCGGGTCCTCGTACTCCTGCTTGCACGCGGCGCACATCGCGAAGGCGGCCATCGTCGTGAGCGGCCGGTCGTAGGGAACGCCCTGGACGATGGTGAACCGCGGCCCGCAGTTCGTGCAGTTGACGAAGGGGTACCGGAACCGCCGGTCACCGGGGTCGCGCAGCTCCCGCAGGCAGTCCGCGCAGGTGGCGGAATCAGCGGAGATCAGCGTGTCGGCGGCACCACCGGGACTCCCGCTGGCGACGATGACGAAGCCGACGTCCCCGATCGGGGGAATTTCGCGAGTCTCCACGCGCTCGACGCCGGCCAGCGGCGGCGCTTCGGCCGTCAACGCGGCGACGAAAGCTCCGACCCGATCCGGCGTGCCTTCGGCCTCGGCGAAGACGCCGTGGACGTCGTTCCCGACCAGCCCGGAGACGCCGATCCGCAGCGCCAGGCCGTGAACGAAGGGCCGGAAGCCGACGCCCTGCACGACCCCGCCGACCCTGACCGCCAAGCGCACGCGCCGGTCCACGCACCGAGTGTCCGCCCCCGGCCACGTGCCGTCCAGCGGACAGTGGCCGGATGTGGACGATCGGGGGACCACTGTCACTTTTGTCGGCCCCTCGGGGCACAATCGTGCGGCAACCGGGCGAATGGCGGACTCCGGAGGGGCCAGTGCAGGGGCGGGACGTTGCGGTCGGCGGCACGACCGAAATGTGGGAACGGCTCTTCGGGGCACGCGAAAACTGGGGCTGGGAGTTCACCCCGCCGGCGGCGGTCACCGTGAGCCCGGAGGCGGCGGCACCGCCGGTCGCCGAGCAGGTGTACGCACCGCACGACTACCAGTTCCGGCAGAAGCGCAGCAAGCGCGCGTGGCTGGGGCTGCTGGGCTGGCTCGCGCTCACGTTCGTCCTCGTCGTGCTGGTCGGCGGGATGATGGACGCCGTCTCGAAGACGATCCCGCTGGCCGCCGAGATCACCACGACCGTCGTGCTCGGCGTCGGCATCCTGCTCGCCGTCGTGCACTTCTTCCGGACGCGGCGGCGGTTCACCGTGATGAAGCGCGGCTACGAGTCCAACTACAACCGCGCGCTCGAGTCGTACAAGCAGGCCCACTTCGCGTGGGAGCAGCGGGTCGCCGAGCACGACCGCCGCGAGCGCGAGCGCTTCGGCTCCGCGATGCTGTGGCAGCCGGTGAAGCTCGGCTCGCGGCCGAGCCGGATCGACGTCTTCGGCGGGACCGAGGACGGCTGGGCGAGCCTGCTCGCCACCAGCGGCGCGGCCCAGCTGGCCGGCGGCGCGTCGATGCTGCTGCTGGACCTGACCGACATGGCCGTGGGCGACGACCTGGCGATCGCCGCGGCCGCCAGGGGCTACGAGGTCGCGGTGCACGAGCTGCCGCGCGACCTCGGCGCGTTCGGCCTGCTCGCCGACCTCGACCCGCACGAGCTGGCCGAGGTCCTCGCCGAGGCGATGTACAACCTGAACCGCACGGCGCTGGGGCAGGACCTGCGCGGCCTGCACGCCGACCTGCTCACCACCGTCGCCGAGCGGCTGAGCGGGCCGGTCACGTTCACCAAGCTCGTCGCCGGGCTGCAGGTGCTGCGCCGGGTGTACGACGCGGGCTCCGACGAGACGCTGTCGGCCGAGGAGCTGCGGAAGCTCAACTCCTACGTGGACACCGTCGGCAACACCGAGCAGGTCCGCAACGAGCTGATCGCGCTCGAAGGCGAGATCCGCGGGCTGGCGCGGACCGAGGGCGCCGTCGAGGGCGCGCCCGCCGGGTTCCGCGCGAGCTGGCCCTCGCGCGGCCTCTCCGTCGTCGCGACCCGGACGAAGATCGGCCGGCACAAGCGGTTCCTCGACCACGTGGTCTTCCACCGCGCGCTGCAGGAGCTGCATTCCCGCGACACGACCGGCCGTGAGGTGCTGGTCGTCGCGGGCGCCGACCAGATCGGCCTCGAAGCGCTCGAAGCGATGGCCCAGCAGGCCCGGCGCGCGGGCGTCCGGCTCGTCTTCCTGCTCCGCCACCTGCGCGACGACCTGCAGAAGCTGCTGGGCAGCTCGGGCAGCGTCAGCCTGCTGATGCAGCTGGGCAACGCGAACGAGGCGGCGAACGCGGCGGAGTTCATCGGCCGCGGCTACAAGTTCGTCCTCTCGCAGCTGACCGCCGAAATGGGCAAGACCTTCACCGAGGGCAACTCGTCCAGCACCGGCGGGTCCGTGGGCTCGTCGAACAGCCGCGGCTACAGCGTCGGTGGCAGCAGCAGCTTCACCAGCGGCAGCGGAGGCAGCGGCGGGTCGTGGTCGTCCGGCTCGAACTGGAGCCGGAACACCAGCTCGTCGAGCTCGCGCGAGAGCAACTGGCAGGACACCGTCAACCAGTCCGAGGCGATCTCGCGCAGCGAAGGCGAGACCCGGGCCCGCGTGTACGAGTTCCAGGTCGAGCCGACCGCGCTGCAGTCACTCGCGCCGACGGCGTTCGTGCTGGTCGAGGCCGGTCCGACCGGACGGCGGGTGGTCATGGGCGACTGCAACCCCGGCATCGTCCTGCTCGACCGGGTCGCCCGCGACGCGCTGCCGCGCTGATGTCCCCGCTCGACGGCTTCGGCTTCCACCGGCTGCTGTCCGTCCCCCGCGGCGACGACCTGGCGACGGGCGTCGACCGGCCGGACGAGACCGGCGGCCGCGCCCCGGCCCAGCTCTTCGCCGCGCTGACCGCGGCTCACGCCGACCTGCGCTTCCGCGGCCCGGACGCGGCGTTCGCCGTCGCCTGGGAGCGCACCGGCGGAGCGCGGCCCCTGCGCGTGCTGGTCGGCGGGCGCCCGCACTCGCCGGTCGCGCGGCCGGCTGACGGGCCGGTGCCGATCCTCTACCCGCCGGGCAGCCTCGGCACGCCGGTGCCCACGCCGGACTGGGCGGCGCTGCCCGCGTGGACGCGCTGCGCGGGCGGTCCCGATCCACTGTGGACACCGGAGGCCGGGTCCGACGCGCCGGGCCGCGGCGGCTTCGACGACTACGTCGCCCACCTGCCCGGCGAGTTCGCCTGGCTCGTCGTCGCCGAGCCGCTGGGCGCCGAGGCCGTCGAACGGGAGCTGCTCGGGCTCGAGACGACGATCCCGCGGCTGCGGCAGCGGGAGAACTCGGAGCCGGACCGGATCGCGCTGCTGCGGGCGGAAGGCCGGTACCGGGAGCTGTCCCGGGCGCGGCCCGCGGGCCTGTGGACCGTGCACGTCCTGGTCGGCGGCCCGGACGAGGCGAGCACCCGCGCGGCGGCGGCGTTGCTGTGCAGCGCCAGCGACCTCGACGCGCTGCCGTACGTGCTGACGCCGGGCACCGAGTGCGCCTCGTTCACCTCGGTCTGGGAGACGCGGACGTCCGGTGTACTGGCCTCCCCGTTTTCGGCGACCGGCGAGTTCGTCGCCGCGATCGCCCGCCCGCCGCGGCGCGAGCTGCCGGGCATCCGGATGACCGAGCCGCCGCTGTTCGACGTCACCCCGGAGTTCACCGGCGAGATCCCGCTCGGCACGGTCCTCGACGACGCCGACCAGCCGGCCGGCGAGTTCCGCGTCGCGCTCGACACGCTCAACCGGCACACGTTCGTCGCGGGCGCGACGGGTTCGGGCAAGTCGCAGACCGTCCGGCACCTGCTGGAGGGCCTGCACGCCGCGGGCGTCCCGTGGCTGGTCATCGAACCGGCGAAGGCCGAGTACGCGGCGATGGCGGGCCGGCTCGGGCCGGACGGGCGCGTCACGGTGATCCGGCCGGGCGCCCCCGACGCGTACCCGGCCGGGCTCAACCCGCTCGAGCCGGCGGCGGGCTTCCCGCTGCAGACGCACCTCGACCTCACGCGCGCGCTGTTCATGGCGGCGTTCGACGCGGACGAGCCGTTCCCGCAGGTGCTCGCGCAGGCGCTGACCCGGTGTTACGTCGACCAGGGCTGGGACCCGGTGACCGGCGAGGTCCGCGGGCGCGTCGGGCCGGTGAAGTACCCGAGCCTCGGCGACCTGCAGAAGACGGCGATCGAGGTGGTCAAGGGCATCGGCTACGGCAAGGAGGTCGCCGACAACGTCCGCGGCTTCGTCGACGTCCGCATCGGTTCCCTCCGGCTGGGCACGCCGGGCCGGTTCTTCGAGGGCGGCCACCCGCTGGACGTCGCGGAGCTGCTGCGCGGCAACGTCGTCCTGGAGATCGAGGACATCGGGTCCGACATGGACAAGGCGTTCTTCATCGGCGCGGTGCTGATCCGGCTGTTCGAGCACCTGCGCGTCCACCACGTGGCCGGTTCTTCGGGGCTCCGGCACGTGCTGGTGCTGGAGGAGGCGCACCGGCTGCTGAAGCGGGCGGAGCCGGGGAGCCCGACCGAGCACGCGGTGGAGCTGTTCACGTCGCTGCTGGCGGAGATCCGGGCGTACGGCGAAGGGATCGTTGTCGCCGAGCAGATCCCGGGCAAGATCGTCCCGGACGTCATCAAGAACACGGCGTGCAAGATCCTGCACCGGTTGCCGGCCGCGGACGACCGTTCCGCGGTCGGGGCGACCATGAACCTGAGCGAGGCCCAGTCCCGGCACGTCGTGACGCTGCCCCCGGGTCGCGCGGCGGTGTTCACCGACGGAATGGACCGCCCACTGCGGCTTTCCATGCCGCTGAGGGAGTCTCTCGAGGACGCTTCGCTGGTGTCCACGTCACCGGCGTTGGCTTCGGTTCGCAGTGTCGCTTGTGGACAGTCATGTGCGGCCCGCCCGTGTTCGCTTCGGGAGCTGGGCGACGCCGTGCACCGCGCGGACGAGGACCCGCAGCTGGTGCTGTGGCTGGAACTGCTGACGGTCGCCCACCTGGCGGGCCGTCCCGCGCCGGCGCCGTCCGCTGCCTGGATCGCCTCACTGCGGGCGGCGTACGACGAGCGGACGCTGGAATGCGCGGTGGCGCACCGCGTCCAGACGGCGGTGGACGCGCGGTACGCGGGCATTACGAGGTACAACGCGGCGGCGGAGTTCATCGAGCACCTGGCATCGAGCGCCCGCCGGACGTTGGCCGGTGCTCCGTCGAGCTGCGACGGGACGGAGGTCCGCTGGCAGGCGGGCCGCAGCCGCTGGTTCGACGTGCTGCGAGCGTTGAAGGCGGCGGCCCCGGAGGCAGGCCCGCACCCGTCGACCCCGGATTGGGCGGCGCGCGGCCTGGTCCTCGAGGGTGAGACGAGCGCGGAGCAGCTGGCGGCACTCCGCCTGCGCCCGGAGCACTGGCACGACGACGACCCGACGATCCTGGGCACCACCCACCCGACGGCGATCATGAAGGCGGCCTCCCAGCTCAGCAACGCAAGAACCGAAGCAGCCCGCTTCGCGGCGGCGACGGGGTTCTTGAACCTCGCCTTCCGCGCCGACCGAGTGCTCCGACTGAAGGCCGACGAGGGGACCGCACGATGAGCGAGACGAGCGACGGGTCGTCGGAGGCACCGGAACCACCCCCGGAGCCGGCGGACACGGGCGAGGACCGCCCGGACGGCCCCCCGGAGGACGAGGACCCTTCCCCGGAGTCGGCCGAGTCCGGCGATCAGCCCACCCCGGACGCGGCGCCCGAAGACCCGCCGGACGACGAGCCAGACCCTGCCGAGCAGCCGGACGACGCCGATCAGCCCCCGCCCGACCAGCCCGAGAACGACCAGGCGGCGGACGACCCGCCGGACCCTGCCGAGCAGCCCGAGAACGACCAGGCGGCGGACGACCCGCCGGATGACCAGCCCGACCCCGCCGACCAACCCGACGACCCAGAACCAGCCGACCAGCAACCCGACGAAACCGACCCCGCCGAGCAGCCCGACCAAGCGTCCGACGACCCACCAGACGACCGGCCCGACCCCGCCGAGCAGCCCGACCAAGCCTCCGACGACCCAGAGCCGCCCGCCGAACAACCGGAAGACGCCGACCAACCCCCGCCGGAGCAACCCGAGGACGACCAGGCCGCCGACGACCCACCGGACGACGAACCGGACCCCGCGGAGCAGCCCGAACCCGAGCGCCCGGAAAACGACGCCGACGAGCCCGAACAACCGGACCCGGAAGACACCGGCGCCGACGACCCGGACAACACCGAGCGCGAACGCGAACTGAAGCCGGACGACCCACGCTGGGACGGCCAGTGGAACTCGTCCGAGGCGGGAACCGAACAACCGGCGACGGCGGCCGAGACGGAATCCGCTGCCGAGCGCGACGCGGAGGCCGAGTCCGAAGGCGACTTCGAGCGAGAACGGGAACTCACCCCGCGCACCCCGGCCGGCGACAGCCCGTCCGCGTCGGCCGGCACCCGCGTCGAGCAACCGGCGCAAGGCCAGGAAATCCCGTCGGCGGACACGGGCCCGGAGATCGCCCCGGATCAGGCACGGCCGGAGGTTCCCGGCCCCGAGCGGTCGTCCGTCGAAACGCCGATGATCCGTCCCCAGGAGCAGACGATCGTCTCGCCCGCGGAGACGGAACTGGGCGCTCGGCCGCTCGAAACGAACTCCCCGGAGATGTCGGCGACGGCCGAAAAGGCCGACCCCTACGAGGGTTCCTGGGACCCCCGGACCGGAGAACTGCAACTCGGGCACCCGGACGCGACTCCCGCTCAGCCGCGCGAGCACGTGCCCGGCGACACCACCGGCGGCGCGTGGCAAGAGCACTTCTCGCCGGACGGCGACAGCGCGGCGAAGAACGAAGACGACGACGCGTCCGAAGGCGACGAAACCCACGAGGAGACCGGCGAAGAGCGCAAGACGGAACGAGCCGACGACATCGAGCCCGAGGAGACCGCGGCCAAGAAGTCCGCCGAAGACGCCGGCGACCTCGCCGAGACCGTGACGGGCCTCATCGAAGGGGCGGAGGCGGTCACCGAAAAGCACGACGAGACGCACACCGTCACCAGCCAGCAGCACGACCGCGTCGACCCGGTCACCCCGGAGTCCCAGAACGCCACCGCCGACCCGATCGGATCCCTGCTCGCAACCGGCGTCGCGCTCGCCGCGGCCATCAAGCAGAAGCTCTCCGAACGCGGCCGCGAATCGGAGACGGCCGCGCCGGAACTCGGCCCGTCACCGGAGTCCGAAGTTCCCGACCCGCCGGAAAACCCGGAATCGCCGGCCGGCCAGGAGCACCCGGAAGACCCGCGAGGAACGCCGGACGGATCCGAGCCACCGGACACGAATCACCCCGACCAGCCGTCTCCGCGGATGTCGGCAGCCGAACCGAACGAGTCCGGCGATGCGGAGCAACCACCACCCGACGCGGACGGCAGCGACGCACCACCCGACAGCCAGGAACCGGGCGAGCCCGTCGAGGAGAAGAGCCGGCTGGCCGAGGCCCGTGACCAGCTGCTCGAAAAGGGTGGAGACGTCGCCACCCTCCTCGAACCGGTGGTGAAAGGGCCGGCCGGGGAGATCGTCAGCGGAGTCGGCACGGGCTTCGACGTCGTGGCCCCGCTGGTGGGCGAGGCGTTCAACCACCCCGACCAGAAGAAGCTCTACGTCGAAACTCTCGTCCGCGACGCGTGGAACCGGATCTCCGGCAACGACGGCAAGGGCGAAACCCCGAAGACACCCGAGGAGGAAGACGAGAAGAAGTAGCCCCCGGCTACTGGCTCCACTCCGTCAGAGCCGGGAGGTCCGGCGGCTGCCGCAGGGCGTCCAGCACCACGTTCACCCCCGCGCGCAGCGGGGTCCCCCGGCGCACCACCGCCGCGATCGTGCGCGTCACCGGGGAGGCCAGCTCGCGCGTCGACACCCGGTACCGGCGGTCCACCGCCAGCTCCGGCAGCAGCGCGATCGACAACCCGGCCTCGACGTGCTGCAACGTCATCAGGTAATTGCTGAACCGGCACACCACCCGCGGCTCGAAACCCGACTCGCGGCACAGGCGCAGCGTCAAGTTCGCCATGTACGACCGCGGCACGTCCAGCGCCCACGGCGAGTCCGCGAAGGCGGACAGCGAAACCGGGCCGCGGGGGCCTTCCGCGGACGTCACCAGCACGATCGGGTCCGTCGCCAGCGGGACGATGTCGAGGTCCGGGCCCAGCGGCTGCTGCACGAAGTCGGTCGTCGTGATGATCACGTCCGCGTCGCCGCCGCGCAGGGCCGGGATGCTCTCGTGCGGCTCCAGCTCCAGCAGCTCGACCTCCAGGTGCGGGTACGCGCTCGCGAGCCGGGTCACCGCCGGGACCGCCATCGTGTGGATCGCGCTCTGGAACGCCCCCAGCCGGACCTGGCCGACCGGCTCCTCGCCGAGGCTGCGCAGCTCCGCCTCGACCGTGTCCATGTGGTCGAGGATCGCCCGCGCGCGCCGCGCCAGCATCAGCCCGGCCGGCGTCAACCGGACTCTGCGACCGGTGCGTTCCAGCAGCTGGGTGCGGGTTTCCGCTTCGAGCACGGCCAGCTGCTGCGACACGCTGGACGCGCTCAGGTTCGCGTCCTGCGCCACCGCGCGGACCGTCCCCAGCGTGTCGAGCCGGCTCAGCAGCCGCAGGCGCCACGGGTTCAGCATCACCCCATTCTTGTGCGGCAGAACCGAACAAGAAAGCCGGAATCGTGAGATGGACGTGACGCTCACACCGGACTTACCGTCGATGCATGGCTGCTCCGACCTCCGAACTGTCCACGTCCGACGCCTTCTGGGCCGACGCCGACAAGCACCTGGTGCGCTACGGCGGCGCGTTCACCCACGAGATCATCGACCGCGCCGAAGGCAGCTTCGTCTTCACCGAAGACGGCCGCCGCATCCTCGACTTCACCTCCGGCCAGATGAGCGCGATCCTGGGCCACTCGCACCCGGAGATCGTCGACACCGTCCGGCGGCAGGCCGCGAAGCTCGACCACCTGTTCAGCGGCATGCTGAGCCGCCCGGTCGTCGACCTCGCGCGGCGCCTCGCCGAGTCGCTGCCCGAACCGCTGGAGAAGGCGCTGCTGCTGACCACCGGCGCCGAGTCCAACGAGGCGGCCATCCGGATGGCCAAGCTCGTCACCGGCAAGCACGAGATCGTCTCGTTCGCGCGGTCGTGGCACGGCATGACGCAGGCCGCGGCGAACGCCACCTACAGCGCCGGCCGCAAGGGCTACGGCCCTGCCGCGCCGGGCAACTTCGCCATCCCGGCGCCGAACGCGTACCGGCCCGACTTCACCGACGCCGACGGCAAGCTGGACTGGCGGCGCCAGCTCGACTTCGCGTTCGAGATGATCGACGCGCAGTCGGTCGGGAGCCTCGCCGCGTGCATCGTCGAGCCGATCCTCAGCTCCGGCGGGATCATCGAACCGCCCGTCGGCTACTTCGCCGCGCTTCAGGAAAAGTGCCGGGAACGCGGCATGCTCCTGATCCTCGACGAAGCCCAGACCGGGCTCTGCCGCACCGGGAACTGGTACGCGTTCGAGCGCGACGGCATCGTCCCGGACATCCTGACGCTGTCGAAGACGCTCGGCGCCGGACTGCCCCTCGCGGCCCTGCTGACCAGCGCCGAAATCGAGCAGGCGGCCCACGAGCGCGGGTTCCTGTTCTTCACCACGCACGTCGCGGACCCGCTGCCGGCGGCCGTCGGCAACACCGTCCTGGACGTACTGCAGCGCGACCACCTCGACGAACGCGCGCTCCAGCTCGGCAGCCTGCTCCGACACGGACTCGAGCGCATCGCCCACCGGCACGAGGTCGTCGGCGACATCCGCGGCCGCGGCCTGCTGGCCGGGCTGGAGCTGGTCGTCGACCGCGAGACGAAGCGCAGCTCGGACGAGCTGGGCGCGCGCGTCACCGCCCGCTGCCTCGAGCTCGGGCTGCACATGAACATCGTGCAGCTGCCCGGGATGGGCGGGGTGTTCCGGATCGCGCCGCCGCTGACCGCGTCCGAAGAGGAGATCTCCCTGGGCCTGTCGATCCTGGACGAGGCCATCGGGGACGCCGTCAAAACCCTCTGACAAGCGAAAAGCCCCCTTGCCGGCCCGGGGAGCCGGCGAATACTGGGCGGGGGTCGCGGTGCGGAAGGGCAACGCCCAGCCGCGCACCTCGTCGCGGGTGCTGCCGAT
>NZ_JBEXVF010000105.1:0-26926 GCF_040629235.1 Amycolatopsis sp. NPDC005961
GTGGCTCCGGCGATGCGGGACCTGGTCGACGCGGGGTGCGAGATCCTGACGATCACGCAGTACCTGCGTCCCTCTCCGCGGCACCACCCGGTGGACCGGTGGGTCAAGCCGGAGGAGTTCGTCGAGCACTCGAAGGCGGCCGAGGCGATGGGCTTCGCGGGCGTGATGGCCGGGCCGCTGGTGCGGTCGTCGTACCGCGCGGGACGGCTCTACGCGCAGACCAAGGGCTACCGTGGAGAGGAGCTGCCGGAAAACCTGCGGCACCTCGCCGACCAGGGCCCGGCCGCGCAAGAAGCCAGCTCCCTGCTGGCGCGATAGGAAGGGGCGGATCAATGGCGATCAGCGTCTTCGACCTGTTTTCCATCGGCATCGGCCCGTCGAGCTCCCACACCGTCGGGCCGATGCGGGCGGCACTGACCTTTGTGGACGGACTCGGCACCGATCTCGAGAAGACCGCGCGCGTCCAGGCCGAGCTGTTCGGCTCGCTCGGCGCGACCGGCTTCGGCCACGGCAGCGACAAAGCCGTCCTGCTCGGGCTGTCCGGTGAACGTCCCGAGGAGATCGACACCGACGTCGTGCCCGCGCGCGTCGCGGAAATCCGGGAGTCCGGGCGGCTGAAGGTGCGCGGCACGCACGAGATCGCGTTCGACGAGGACACCGACCTCACGATGCACCGGCGCAAGTCCCTGCCGGCGCACCCGAACGGGATGATCTTCCGCGCGTTCGCCGCCGACGGTTCCCTGCTGCGCGAACGCACGTACTACTCGGTCGGCGGCGGTTTCGTCCGCGACGAGTCGTACGAGACGGACGCGGTGTTCGTCGAGGACTCGACGCCGGTGCCGTACCCGTTCCGCACCGGCGCGGACCTGCTCGGGCACTGTGCCGCGACCGGCTTGCCGATCAGCGAGATCATGCTGGCCAACGAGCTGTCCTGGCGCAGCGCCGCGGAAGTCCGCGACGGGCTCCTGGCGATCTGGGCGGTCATGGCGGAGTGCGTCCGCAACGGCTGCACGCACGAAGGCGTCCTCCCGGGCGGCCTGAAGGTGCCGCGGCGCGCCCGCGCGCTGCACGAGAAGCTCCTCGCCGAGGACGGCCTGGACGACCCGCTGTACGCGATGGACTGGGTCAGCCTGTACGCGCTGGCGGTGAACGAGGAGAACGCCGCGGGCGGCCGGGTCGTCACCGCGCCGACCAACGGCGCCGCCGGGATCATCCCCGCGGTCCTGCACTACTACCAGCGCTTCATCCGGCATTCGTCCGACGACGGCATCGTGAAGTTCATGCTCACCGCGGGCGCGATCGGCTCGATCCTCAAGCAGACGGGCTCGATCTCGGGTGCCGAGGTGGGCTGCCAGGGCGAAGTGGGGTCGGCGTCGGCGATGGCGGCGGCGGGCCTGACGGAGGTCCTCGGCGGCTCGCCGGCCCAGGTGGAGAACGCGGCGGAGATCGGGGTGGAGCACCACCTCGGCCTGACGTGCGACCCGGTGGGCGGGCTGGTGCAGATCCCGTGCATCGAGCGCAACGCGGTGGGAGCGTCGAAGGCGATCCACGCGGCGAGGATGGCGATGCGCGGCGACGGCAGCCACGTGGTGACGCTGGACAAGGCGATCAAGACGATGCGCGAGACCGGCGCGGACATGAGCGTGAAGTACAAGGAAACCGCCCGCGGCGGCTTGGCGGTGAACGTCATCGAGTGCTGACGTCGCTTTCCGCGCAAGCGACGTCAGTTCCGCCGGTCCTCGTCCTCCACCGCCAGCTTCAACCCCACCTCCACCAGGCGCCAGCCGAGCTGCTGCTTCCGGGTTCCCGGGCTGCGGCTGGGCCTCGCCCGGCCGGGCGGACGGTCGCGCACGCCGTGGCGCAACTCGTTCTCCCGCTCGTGAACCAGATCTTCGGCCATCAGGAAGTGCACCGGATCGCCCCCTGCGTCGATGTTCGGTGTCGGTGGTGCCATCGTCGCCGACCGTGGCCGTCCGGTTCCACCGGTTTTTCGGACCGCGAACGTCATTGTCACCGACAGCGACCGTCCGTGGCCACTCCGAAGGTGCGCCGCGCCGGGGAAGTACCGCGCGCCGCGGCCTAAACTCGCGGGATGGAACCGACCTCGGTGGTGAATGCGGGTGAAGCGCTGTTCCGGCCGGTCCGCGCGGGCAACGCCTTCGAGGAGACGGTCGAACGGCTGCTGCAGGCCATCCGGCTCGGCGTCGTCGGCGCGGGGGAGCGGCTCCCGTCGGAGCGCGAGCTGGCGGAGCGGCTCGGGGTCAGCCGCGTCACGCTCCGCGAAGCCATCCGGGCCCTCTCCGACGCCGGTTACGTCGAGTCACGGCGAGGCCGCTACGGCGGCACTTTCGTGCACGACACCCTGCCCGGGCCGCCGGAACGGTCACCCGGAGGCAAGGTCGAACCCGTCGCACTGGAGGACGCGCTGTGCCTCCGGTACGTCCTCGAGACCGGCGCCGCGGAGATGGCCGCCGCGCGGTCGCTGAGCCCGGCCGACCGCCGGCACCTCACCGGGACACTCGCCGAAGCCGCGAGCGCGAGCCTCGACGACTACCGCCGCAAGGACTCCCGCCTGCACCTCGCGATCGCGGAGGTGACGGCGTCCGGCTCCCTGACCACGGCGATGGCCGACGCCCGCACCCGCGTCAACCAGCTGCTCGACCGGATCCCGCTGCTCCCGCCCAACCTCGAGCACTCGAACGCCCAGCACGAGGCGATCGTCGACGCGATCCTGGCCGGCGACGCCCCCGCGGCCCGCCAGGCCATGGCGGAGCACATCGAAGGCACGGCGTCGCTGCTGCGCGCGTTCCTGGCCTGAGCGCATCGAGCCTGTCTTGTCGGGAAGGTGCCTGGCCAACATGAGGTAGCTCAGCGCTTTCGTTCGAGCTCAGCCACTCGGGCGGACAACCCGGCGATTGCTTGGTGAGCCACGGTGAGCGCTGCCTCCAGAGCCGTGACCCTTTCATCGAGGGGTGATTCCGTGTCCGCGTCAAGTAGCCAACTCGCCCGCCCGTCCGTTGCCTGGCCTGCGCGGCGGCAGACAAAGCCGACCTTGGTGAGGACGCGCTGTGCCTCCATGGTCGTGAAGCTCGTGCGCTCCCAACCGGTTACAACGGCAAGTACCTGCTTCGGCGGGAAAACCGTGGAACCGATCTCGACCAAATGCTCGCGGATCGTTTCGGGCTCGACATCGCGCATCGCAGTCAGCACAGCTTCTCGATCAAGATCTAGAGGCCGCCCTCCGACAATCACTCGAACCATGGCTCGTCCTTCCTATAACAACTAGTAGAGTTAGAACTTACAGTAACTTACTAGATGTGTGCAGAGTGGATCTGTGCCGGCGAGGCGTTGCGTGGTGCCGCGGGGGAGTGGTCGTCCGGGGTGGCCGCCGCCTTGACAGGATTCGAACAACCTCGTTAGTTCTCCACAGAACCTCCTCACCCGGTCGGCCGTCATCCATTCGTGACCTTGGCGAGCGAGGAAATAGCGGAAGAAGACGAGCAGCCGGACACCCCGCGGCGCCGTCGGTGGCGGCGGATCCGGCGGATCGGGTACTGGGGCTTCGGGCTGCTCGTCGGCGTCCCGCTGATCGCCTTCTGGGTCGCCTACCTCGTGCTCGACGTCCGCAGCCCCCAAGAGGTCCTCGCCGGGCTCGACAAGACCGTCGTCCTGCAGTACTCGGACGGGTCGTCGCTGCTCAAGGTCATCCCGGCCGACGGCGACCGGACGTTCGTGCCCTACACGCAGGTGCCCGCGAAGCTGCGCGACGCCATCATCGCCACCGAGGACCCGACCTTCTGGGACAACCAGGGCTTCGACCCGACCGGCATCGGCCGCGCGTTCCTCACGGGCGTCGGCGGCGGGTCCGGGATCACCCAGCAGTACATCAAGAAGTCCACCGGCGACGACGACGCCTCCCTCGGCCGCAAGTTCGCCGAGCTCGTCCTGTCCACGAAGATCACCCAGGAGCAGACCAAGGAACAGATCTTCGAGAGCTACGTCAACATCATCTCCTTCGGCCGCGGCACGTTCGGGCCCGCCGCGGCGATGAACGCCTACTTCGGCAGGAAGCTCGACGACTCGATGACGTGGAGCGAAGCCGCCTTCCTCGCCGGGATGATCCAGTCGCCGTCGGTGCACGACCCGGCCGCGTCCGGCGACGCCCACGCCGCCCGGCGCTGGCAGTACGTGCACGACAAGCTCGTCGCCCGCCGCTACGTGCCGGCCGGCGAGCCGATGGCTTACCCCGGCGGCGAGATCCAGGCGCCGTCGGAGACCCGCGCGGGCCGCGTCACCTACGACGAGTTCCACATCAAGCAGCAGGTCCTGGCCGAGCTGGAACAGGACGGCTTCCCGCTCGGCCGGCTGCAGCAGGGAAACATGACCGTCGAGACGACGCTGGACCGCGGCATGCAGGACGCGGCGAAGAAGGCGTTGCGGGACAGGCTGAAGGGCGAGCCGAAGGAGTTCCGCGGCGCGGTCGTCGCCGTCGACCCGACGACCGGCGCCGTCCGCGTCTACCAGGGCGGTGACCAGGGCGTCCGCGACTACGCGAGCACCCCGCACGCGGCGGGCTCGGCGTTCTACCCGTTCACCGTCGTCGCCGCCCTGCACCGCGGCTACGGCCCGGACGTGCCGGTCCCGGCGCCCGAGGAACAGGAGTTCCTCGGCGAGAAGTTCAAGTACCCGGACGTCTGCGGCGTCAAGTGCACGCCGCGCACGGCGATGCGGGCGCACGCCGACGGCCCGTTCATCGCCTTGGCGAGGAAGCTCGGCCCGGAAGCGCTGAGCGACGCCGCGCGGCAGGCCGGCATCCCCGAGACCGTCGACGGCACGCCGACGATGCGGGAGCGGGACGGCTTCCTCATCGGCCCGGGCATCGCGATCGGCCGGTACCCGTTGCGGCCGTTGGACATGGCCGGCGCGTACGCGACCTTCGCGAACGACGGCGTCCGCACGACCCCGCACCTGGTGGCGAAGGTGCGCGACGAAAGCGGCGCCGTCGTCTGGGAGCACACCGACACCGCGCGCCCGGCGTTCGACGACGACGAAGACGAAAGCCGCCGGGTCGCCCAGGACGTCACCGGCACCCTGACCGACGGCGGCGGGGCCGCGCTGCGCACCGGCGAGGCCGAGCACGGCACCAGCCCGGACAACCAGGACGCCTGGGCCATCGGCTACACGCCGCGGCTGGCCGCCGCGGTCTGGGTCGGCTCCGACGACGATCGCCTGCTGAAGGACGCGAACGGCGCGAAGCTCACCGGAGACGTCGTCCCGGAAGACATCTGGCGCGGGTTCATGACGGCGGCGCACCAGCGCGTGCCGGCCCGGAAGATCACCGTGGCCCCGCCTCCGGTGGTGCGGCCGCCGCGCTGAGTCAGCGCACCAGGGCCAGCACGAACCCGTCGTGGCCCTTACTGCCCACGGTCTGGACGGCGGTCGCGTCCAGCCGCGGCTCGGCGGCGAGGAGATCGACCATCTCCCGCACGCCCACGACGTCCGGGTCGGTGCTCGCCGCGTCGGTCACCCGGCCCTGCCGGACGACGTTGTCGACGACGATCGTCGTGCCCGGCCGGGAAAGCTCCAGCGCCGCGCGCACGTAGTTCGCGGAGTTGTTCTTGTCGGCGTCGACGAAGACGAAGTCGAACGGCCCGGTCAGCGTCGGCAGCGTGTCGAGCGCGGCGCCGACCTTGATCTCGACGACGTCCTCGCCGAAGCCGGCCCGCGCCAGGTTCGCCCGGGCGACTTCGGCATGCTTGGGTTCGTATTCGCAGGTCACCAGCTTGCCGCCGGCCGGGAGCGCGCGGGCCAGCCAGATCGTGCTGTATCCGCCGAGCGTGCCGATCTCCAGGATGGAGCGGGCGCCGGCCTGGCGGGCCAGCAGGTTCAGCAGCTTGCCCTGGTTGGGGGCGACGGCGATGTGCGGCAACCCGGCGGCGGCCGAGTCGGCGAGCGCGGCGTCCAGCACGGGATCGGGGGCGAGCAGCGCCCCGCTGAAGTAGTCGTCGACTTCGGCCCAGGTCTTGTCGGTCATGGCACCTCCAAAGCCAACCTAGCGGGCTGGGATCATGCTCGGGGACGACCGAAAGCGGGAAGGTGGACATGGACGACTACCGCGTCGTCGCGGACGCCCTCGCCGCCGACATCGAGGCCGGCCGTCTCCGCCCGGGTGACCGCCTGCCGCCGCAACGCCGCTTCGCGCGGCAACGCGGTCTCGCGAACTCGACCGCCGCCCGCGTTTACGGCGAGCTTGTCCGGCGCGGCCTGGCCGTCGGTGAAGTCGGGCGCGGGACCTTCGTGCGGGCCACGAAGCCGCCGCCCGAACCCGCGCTCGCCGAACCCGGGGACGCCCGCGTCGACCTCGAACTCAACTTCGCCGTCCTGCCCGACCAGTCCGCGCTGCTGGCGAAAGCGCTGCAACCCCTGCTGCGCGACGACGTCCTCACCGCGGCCCTCCACCCGATCGGTGCCGCGGGCACCCCGGCCGCCCGGGAAGCCGCGGCCACGCTGCTCACCCGCGGCGACTGGCGCCCGGACCCCGCGACGATCCTCTTCACCGGCAACGGCCGCCAGGCCATCGCGGCCGCGATCGCCGCGTTCGTGCCGGTGGGGGAGCGGCTCGCGGTCGAGTCGCTGACCTATCCCGTCGTGAAGGCCGTCGCGTCGAGGCTCGGCGTCGAGCTGGTGCCGGTCGACACCGACGAGCACGGGCTCGTACCCGAAGCCCTGGCCGCGGCCGGGCCGGTGCGCGCGCTGTACGTCCAGCCGACCCTGCACAACCCGCTCGGCACGACCATGCCCCCGAAGCGCCGCGAAGAGCTGGCCGCCGTCGTCGCCCGGCTGGACCTGCCCGTCATCGAGGACGGCATCTACACCTTCCTGCGTGACGACGTCCGGCCGTTCGCCGCGTACGCGCCGGAGCGGACGGTGTTCGTCGACAGCCTGTCCAAGCGCGTCGCCCCCGGTCTGACGGCGGGATTCCTGGTCGCGCCACCGGCCTGGACCGCGCGGCTGGCGTCGTCGGTGCGGTCGGGTGCCTGGGCCGCGTCGCGCTTCGCCGTCGAAGCGGCGACGCAGTGGATCGTGACGCGCACCCTCGCCGGCGTCGAAGCCGCGAAACGCCGTGACGCCGCTGTGCGGGCGTCGGTGGTCGAAGCGAAGCTGCCGGGTCTTCGGGGCGACGCGGCGTCCTACCACCGTTGGTGGGAGCTGCCGGAGCAGTGGCGGGCGGAGACGTTCGTCGCGGCGGCGGCCCGCCGGGGGATCGCGTTGTCCCCGGCGGCGGCGTTCGCGGTGCTGCCGGGGCACGCGCCGAACGCCGTGCGCATCGCGGTCTCGGCCCCGCCGGTGGAGACGCTGGCCGCGGCTCTCGACGTCCTCGCGGCGCTGGCGAGCGGCAGCCCGGACGACCTGCTCGCCGACTGACAGCGCGTGCCAGCGGCGTGACAGTGCGGTGTGCGGTCCGCACCAGGGGCTCCGGCCAGTCTTCGGTTGTCGCGCAAGAAACCGAAGGAGCATCCATGAACGTCACGATCATCGGCGCCGGCCTCGGCGGCCTCACCTTGGCCCGGGTGCTGCACGTCCACGGCATCCCGGTCACGGTTCACGAGGCCGAGCCGTCCCCGATGGCGCGCATGCAGGGCGGGATGCTGGACATCCACGACTACAACGGGCAGCTCGCCGTCGAAGCCGCCGGCTTGGTGGACGAGTTCCGCGGTCTCGTCCTGGACGGCCGCCAGGCGATGCGGATCCTCGACCGGGACGCGAACCTGCTGTACGAAAAGGTCGACGACGGCACCGGCGGGCGGCCCGAGGTCCAGCGCGGCGAGCTGAGGCAGCTGCTGCTGGACGCGCTCCCGGAAGGGACCGTCCAGTGGGGACACAAGGTCAGCGGCGCCCGCACGCTCGACGACGGCTGCCACGAGGTGACCTTCACCGACGGCACCACGGTCGTCACGAGCCTGCTCGTCGGCGCCGACGGCGCCTGGTCGAAGGTCCGGCCGCTGCTCACCGACTCCACGCCGGAGTACGAGGGCACGGCGTTCGTCGAGACCTACCTGTTCGACGCGGACGCGAAGCACCCGGCCACCGCGGCGGCGGTCGGCGGCGGGTCGATGGTCGCGCACGGCGGCTCGACGGAAGACAGCATCAACGCCCACCGCGAAAGCGGCGCCACCCTGCACACCTACGTGGCGCTCGCCCGGCCGCTGGACTGGTTCGCCGCCATCGACTTCACCGACCCGGCCGCGGCCGCCGCCCGGATCGCGGCGGAGTTCGACGGCTGGGCCCCGGAGCTGACGGCACTGATCACCGACGGCGACACGGACCCGGTCCTGCGTCCGCACTACGCGCTGCCGGTCGGACTCCGCTGGGCCCGAGTGCCAGGCGTGACCCTCGTCGGCGACGCCGCGCACCTCGCGGCGCCCAACGGCGAAGGCGCCAACCTGGCCATGCTGGACGGCGCAGAGCTGGGCCAGGCCCTCGCGGCGCACCGGGGTGACGTCGAGGGAGCGATCGCTTCGTACGAGGAGGCGATGTTCGTCCGCAGCGCGACGCCCGTCGACGACGCGGTGCTCTTGGAGAGCCTGTTCGGCGACGACGTCCCGGAGAGCCTGCTCGAGCTGGTGCGGGGCGAGCGGGGCTAGGGGGCGTACTTCCCGACGAAGCTGCCGCGGCAGTCGATCGGGTCGGAGGCGCGGCGGGCAGCCGGTTCGGGGACCGCGGCCCGTCCCCCGGGCCTTGCCGGGACCGACCGCCGTCATCGACGGCCGGTCGGTGCCGTCGACGAGGTGGTGGATTTCGTGTTCAGCCGCCGCGGCAGCGGCCGATCGCGTGGTCAGTCGCCAGCCGGAATCTTTGCCCTGCACGCCTCAGGCGCGGTAGGCAACCGGGCCGAAGGCGCAGGCCGGGCCGGGACCGGCTCAGGGGGCGTACTTCCCGACGAAGCTGCCGCAGGTGACGGCGCGGCCCGTGAGCCGGGACTGGATCGCCTTCTCCAGGCCCAGGTAGTCGAACACCGGTGTGTCCACCGGGACCGACTCCGGCACCGGGCCGCCCGTCGCGAGCATCCGGATCGAATCCGTCTCGAACAGCACCAGGTAGCCGCCTTCGCGGTTCAGCTCGTCCGCGGTCGCGAGCATGCGCTCGGGCGCGTCGCCGACGATCTCCAGAGGCAGTGGCCACTCCAGCGGGAACGGGTTGCGCAGGCCGAAGGCGGGGTAGGCGAACGGGCTGTCCGGGAGGATCGCCGTCTTCGCGGCCGGGAAGCGGTCGAGGCAGTCGCGGATCTGCCGGACGAACGTGTGCGTCGAAGGGTTGGTGCGGATGCCGGCCATCGCCGGGCTGACGTCGCCGAGGTCGGCGGTCAGCCGGTCGTGCCCGAGGTCGAGGTAGGCGGCCTGGTCGTGGCGTGCGACGACGACCCAGCCGCACACCGCCACCGCCGTCAGGCCCGCGGTCGCGGTCACCCAGCGCCGCGCCAGCCGCGGCCGCGGCGGGACGACGTGGCTCAGCAGCAGCAACGCCGTCAGCGCGAGGGTGCCGGTGAGCAGCGTCGGCGTGTCGTTGCCCCACGACAGGCTGGTCATGAAGCCGGTCGCGAGCACGAGCAGCCCGGCCCACGGCACCTTCCGCGTCACGGCCGCGTTGACCGGCACGCTGATCGCGACGATCCACCACAGGACGTCCGCCCAGCGCGAGGAGCCGGTGAACCGGCCGTCGACGACCGTCCAGACGATCGCCGCCGCCCCGGCGAGCACGAGCACCCAGGACGCGATCCGCCCGGCGCCGCCGAGCCGGTCGCCCGGCAGCCGGACGGCCAGCAGCACGACGGCGATCGCGGCGAAGAACCCCAGCTCACGCACCGGCGCCCGGGTCAGCACCTCGGGGTCTTCGAGCCAGAGCCCGAGCAGCCGCTGGCCGTACGCGGGCACGCCGCCGGTCAGCTGCTCGACCATCTCGGTGAACCCGCCGCCGAGGCTCACCCAGGCGACGTACACGAGCCCGGGCGCGCCGAGCGCGAGGAGGTCGAGGAGTACCCGGACCACGCGCCGCGTCCCCGCGCGGGTGGCCGGGTGCAGCAGCAGCCACACCACGCCGATCACCGCGGCCAGCGCGAAGCTCTGCTTGACGAACACGGCGCAGCCGAGCAGCACCAGGCCGCCGCGCCGGGCGAGCGCACGGCCGCCGCTCAGACCGGCGTCGAGCGCCCACGCGCCGCACGCGGTGAGCGCGATGCCGTCGACGGTGTGCCAGGCCATCAGCGGGAAGGCGTTGAGGTTGATCAGCGACGCCGCCGCGACCATCGCGGTCATGCCCGGGCCCCAGTCGAGCACCCGGCGGCGGGTGACGAGCGTGGCGAACGCGATCGTGGCGACGATGATCTCGATCATCGACAGGAAGCTCGACCCGAAGAACAACGGCATCGGCAGGGCGTAGTCGGCGACGTGCAGCACCGCGGACCCGAGCGGGCGGGCGGAGATGATGTCGGCGTGGGGGACTTCGCCGTGGAGCACGCGCCACGCCTGGGCGAGGATGAAGCCCTGGTCGGAAGGGTGGAACCCGAACCGGCCGACGCGCAGTTCGGTGGCCAGGGCCAGCAGCACCACCCAGCCGGCGTGGACGCCCCAGCGCAGCAGGGGCCGGGCGGGTTTCGCGGGTGCGGGCTCCGGGGCGGCGGCGCGCGCCGGACTCGCCACGTCCACGCCTGCCCGCCTTCCGCTCCCCGATCACACCCGGGAAGCGATGGTAGCGGCCTGGCCGGTGACCGGCTCGAACAGCACCACCGGGGGCCGCCGGTGGTGCTGTCCCAGTCGTGAGTGAGAAACCGTGTTCTGACCCTGTTTCTCACTCACGACCGGTGAGCGGCGCCGCGGCCGGAGCCGGGTTCGCGCCCGGCCCCGGCCTTCATGTCACCTGATCGTGCGCCTTGCGGTGCCGATGGCGGCCGCCTGGTCGGCCACGGCGGATCGTTCCCCAGTACTGCTGATTTCCGGCATTCCGAACTCCCCAGTTCACGCCCGTACCGATGTACGGGACTCGCGCGAGGGTAGAAGTACCGTCGTCTCCAGTTCCAGTGTTTCGGCGGAATTCGCGGAGATCAAGCACGACGGCGCCAGATCGAGCGGGTCACCGCCGCCGCGACGGCCGCCGGCGCGGGCGGACTCGGGAGGCCGCGGGCCTCGGGCGCGGACTCCCGCGCCGCCCGGTACGCGAGGTGCGCGGCGAACCGCGCGAGCCGTGGCGCGACGAGCGTCGCCAGCTCGGCCGCCCGGCCTTCGGGCAGGCTGAGGATCTCCGGACGCTCTTCGAGGGCCTTCACCACGAGCGCGGCTGCGCGTTCCGGGCTGCTCGACGGGATGCCGCGGTAGCCGGTCGGCGCGATCATCGGCGTCCGCACCAGGGGCATCCGCACCGACGTGAACGTGACGCCGTCCGACAGCGTCTCGCGCCCGGCCGTCAGCCCGAACTCCTCCAGCGCGGCTTTCGACGCCAGGTAGGCCGAAAAGCGTGGGGTGTCGGTCTGCAGGCCCATGGTGGTGACGTTGACGACGTGGCCGAACCGCCGCTCGGCCATCGACGGCAGGAAGCCGAGGATGAGCCGCACCGGCCCGAAGTAGTTGATGGCCATCGTGCGCTCGTAGTCGTGGAAGCGTTCCGTGGAGAGCGCGACCGAGCGCCGGATCGAGCGGCCGGCGTTGTTCACCAGCATGTCGACCGCGCCGTGCTCGCCGAGCACGTCCTTGACCAGCGCGTCGACGGCGTCGCCGTCGGTGAGGTCGCAGGGGTACGCGGCCGCGGCGCCGCCGGCCGCGGTGATTTCGTCCCGGACGTCGTCGAGCTCCGAAGCGCGGCGGGCCACGAGGATCACCTTCGCGCCCTTGCGGGCCGCGGCGAGCGCCGACGCCCGGCCGATCCCGGACGACGCGCCGGTGATCAGCACCGTGCGCCCCGCCAGGCCGTGCCGCCGACGCGCGCGGTCGGGGTCGAGGTGGTCCCGCCAGTACCGGTAGAGCGGCGCCGCGTAGTCGCGCAGCTCCGGCAGCTCGATGCCGCTGCCGAACAACGCGGTCGTGGTGCGCGCGGTGTCGAAGTCGACGTCGACGCTGAGGTGCGGCAGTACTTCCAGCGGGATGCCCAGCTCCTCCAGGACGGCGGCGCGGGCGGCCCGGCCGCCGGGCACGCGGTCGATCCCGGCCGCGGCGGCGTGCGCCAGCCGGGTGCCGGCGCGCCGCACGACGCCGGACGGCCGCGCCGGCAGCACAGCCCGGATCGTCGGCCCGCCCGCGGCGCGCGCGAAGGCGTTGTAGACGGAGCCGAGCGACTGCGGCCGCGCGGCGGCGAGGTGGTAGGTCGCCCCGGATGGCGCGTCCCGGTGCATCAGGTGCTCCATCGCCTCGACGACGTAGTCGACGGGCACCAGGTTCGTCGCGCCGAGGCCGGGGGCGGCGAGCGGGAGCCGCGCGGGCAGCGCCGCCAGCCGCGAGATGGCGGGGAGGAAGTAGTACGGGCCGTCGACCTTGTCCATCTCGCCGGTGCGCGAGTCGCCGACGACGGCCGAGGGCCGATAGACGCGGAAGGGCAGCGACTGTTCGCGGACGAGCTTCTCGGCCTGGAACTTCGTCGCGTGGTACGGCGAACCGAAGTGCTGGCCGAGGTCGAAGTCGGCCTCGGTGAACCGCCCGGCGTGGTCGCCCGCGACGGCGATCGACGACACGTGGTGCACCAGTCCCGCCTCCGCGGCCAAGGCGAAGGCGAGCAGGTGCCGGGTGCCGTCGACGTTGGCGCGCCGGTTGGCGTCCTCGCCCGCGGTCAGGTCGTAGATCGCGCCGAGGTGGACGACGTGGTCGAGGTGCTCCAGGCCGGCGGGGTCGACGCCGAGCCGGGGTTCGGCGAGGTCGCCGACCACCGGGTGGAGCTTGTCCGCACCCGGCAGGCCCTGGGCCCAGGTGGCCAGGCGCTCGCGGGAGGTCTCGCGGACCAGTGCGTACACCGCGGACGTCTCCGGCCGCCGCAGCAGGCGGGCGACCAGGCGTTTCCCGATGAAGCCCGTCGCGCCCGTCACGAAGTAGGTCGTCATGGCCGGTCCCTTCGGTAGTCGGGCCGACTCTAACCTACTGGAAAGTAGGAACGGTAGTTGTCAGTGTCTTCGGTTCACGGCTCGGCCGTGTCGTCCGCCGTCGCGACGACGGCGTCTCGCAGGGCGGCGCGCAGCCGTCCGACGTCGAGCGGGCCGAGTACCGCGGCCTCGCCCGGCGGCGCGACCAGCACCACCTTGTCCTGGCTGACGAACACCGTCACGTCCCGGCGCCGCCCGGCCAGATCCCGGCAGCCCACCGACCATTCGCCCCGACTCATGGTCGCCACCCTCCGTTTTCTCCTCGTGGTCGTGCTCCGTGCGAGGGTGGGAGAGAGGCGCGGGGGCGCTATGACGCCGGTTCACCCGATCTGCCTACTCGCGAGTTTTGTCTTGCGCTTCGCGGATTTCCGGCGTATCCCCCGGTCGTGAACGGGCGTGTTCGGGAGTACCGTCCGCACCGACTCGTCGACGTGGGAGGTCACTGATGCCGGAGCCGCGGAAGATCGTCATCGTGGGTGCGGGCCTGGGTGGTGCGTCGGCCGCGGCCGCGTTGCGCGAACGCGGTTACGGCGGCGAAGTCCTGCTGATGGGCGCGGATCCGCACCGGCCGTACGAGCTGCCGCCGCTGTCGAAGGGCGTGCTGCTCGGCACCACCGACGAACCCGACTGGGTGCACGAAGAGAAGTACTACGCGGAGCACGACATCCGGTTCAGCCCCGGCGTCACGGCGACCCGGCTCGAGCTGGGCGCGCGGCTGGTCCTGGACGACGCGGGCGGCGAGCACCGCTACGACCGGCTGGTGCTGGCGACGGGTTCGCGGCCGCGCACGCTCCCGGTTCCCGGCGGCGACCTGCCCGGGCTGTACACGCTGCGCAGCCTCGACGACGCGCTCAAGCTGCGGTCGGCCTTCGCCGAGGCGGAGCGCGTGGTGATCATCGGCGCGGGCTGGATCGGCTCCGAAGCCGCCGCGGCGGCCCGCACGCACAACGCCGACGTGACGGTGGTGGACCCGGTTCCGGTGCCCCTGGCGAACGTCGTCGGCGAGACGGTCGGCGGGGTGTTCCGGGACCTGCACGTCTCGAACGGCGTGAAGTACCGCCTGGGCGAGCAGGTCGCGGAGATCACCGGCGGCCCGGACGGCGTCCGCGGCGTCCGCCTGGGCGGCGGCGAAGAGCTGACGGCCGACGTGGTCCTGGTGGCGGTCGGCGCGGCACCCCGGGTGGAGCTGGCCCACGCGGCGGGCCTGGAGCTGTCCGACGACGGCGGGGTGTGCGTGGACGCGGGCCTCCGCACGGCGGCCCCGGACGTGTACGCGGTGGGGGACATCGCGGCCCACTTCCACCCGCGCTACGGCCACCGGATCCGCGTGGAGCACTGGGCGAACGCGAAGGAGCAGGGAAAGCACGTGGCGCAGAACCTGCTGGGGGAGAACGAGCCGTACCTGGCCTCGCCGTACTTCTTCACGGACCAGTACGACCTCGGCTGCGAGTACCGCGGTCTCGCGGACCCGGTCACGGACGAGCTGGTGGTCCGCGGGGACCTGACGACCCGCGAGTTCACGGCGTTCTGGCTGCGCGACGGCGAAGTGTCGGCGGCGATGAACGTGAACATGTGGGACGACGGGGACGCGTTGAGCGCGTTGGTGGACGGCCGCACGAAGGTGACGGCGGAGCAGCTCAAGACGGCGGACCTGGCTTCGCTCACCTGAGGCGTTCGCGGATCAGCGTGTCGAGCCGTCGCCAGGCGGGTGATGACGCGTTGACCGCTCCCTGCACCAACGCCGGGATCGCCGAACCTCCTTCGTACGCAGGCAAATCCGGCCCATAACGCGCCCGCGTCGCCGAGACGAGCTTCTCGGCGAGCGCGTCGACGCGGGGGTCGTCCGGAAGCACGTCGTGCAGCCCGTCGTACTCGAGGACAAGGGAAAGCAACGTCGGATCGTCCAGCATCGAAGACTGGTCCTCGAAACTGACCCGAGCCGTCGACGGGTGGGTCGCGAACACCAGCAGCCACAAGTCGTTCTGCAGCGTCACCCAGCGCTCGCTGAACCCGAGGTCGCGCAAGCGGGACAGGAACGCCACCACCGGCTCCGGTAGCGCGGACAGCTGACCGTCGGCGAGCTGCCGCAACCGTTCCTGAGTGGCGCGCAGGCCGTCGATCCGGGCGGACAGGTCGTCGTCGATCCGCTGGAGCGCGGAACGCAGCTCGCCGCCGGATCGCAGCTCGCGGATGCGCGCCAGCGGCACCCCGGCCTCGGCCAGGGTCCGGATCTTGATCAGCTCGATCGCGTCGGCCGCGCTGTAGCGGCGGTAGCCGGACGCGTCGCGCGGGGGCTCGGGCAGGAGCCCCTTCGCGTGGTAGACGCGGATCGTCTTGGCCGTCACCCCGATGTACGCGGCGAGCTGCCCGATGGTGAGCACCTCGCCATCGTCGCACTTGACCTTGCCCCGGGGGCAAGGTTGCATGATGAGCGGCATGGCGGACTACGAGACCCTGCGCGCGCTGGCCGACGAGGGCAACGAGACGGCCCTCGACCGGCTCGCCGACCTTGCTGACGCCCGCGGGGACGTCGACGAGCTGAGCGAGCTGCTGGACGAGGGCTGCGACCACGCCGGCGAGCTGCTGACCCGCCGCGCGGTCGCCGAAAAAGACCTCCTCGCGCTGCAGCGGATCGCCGACGCCGGTCACGAACCCGCCGGCGAAGAGCTGGAACGCCTGCTCAGGCCGTGACGGGACGCGTCAGCGCCAGATAAGCCACCAAAGCCAGCAGCGCGAACCCCGCCATGGTCGCGGCCATCGGCACCGCCGTCCCCGGCCCGCCCAGCCCGACCAGCGGCGTCGCCACCGCGCCCACCACGAACTGCAGCACCCCGAGCAACGCCGACGCCGCCCCGGCGGACCGGGCGTGCGAAGCCAGCGCCAGCGAGCTCGCGTTCGGCATCACCAGCCCGATGCTCGACACCAGCAGGAACAACGACACCAGCAGAAAACCCAAGGGGGCCCGGAAGAGCGCCGAAGCCAGCACCGAGGCCCCGCCGAACACCCCGAGCAGCAAGCCGGAGAGCAGCAGCGCTCGCTCGGGCACCCGCCCCACGAGCCGCCCGTTGAGCTGCCCCGCCAGCACGATGCCGACGCCGTTCACGCCGAACACCACGCTGTACGCCTGCGGACTCAGCCCGTACACGCCCTGCAAGGCGAACGACGAGCCCGAGATGTAGGCGAACATCGACGCGAACAGCAGCCCGGACGCCAGCGCGTACCCCGCGAAGGACCGATCCAGCGCCAGCCGCCCGTAGGTCCGCATCACCTGGCCGAGCCGGGCGGGAGACCGCGAAGCCGACGGCTCCGGGAAGGAGAACAGCACCACGGCCAGCAGCAGCGCGCCGAACGCCGTCAGCACGACGAACACCCCGCGCCACGACGTCCAGTTCAGCAGCTGCCCGCCGATCAGCGGCGCCAGGATCGGGGCCAGCCCGCTCACCAGCATCAGCGTCGAGAAGAACTTCGTCATCGCGGTGCCGGAGAACAGGTCCCGCACCGTGGCCCGCGCGATCACGACGCCGGCCGCCGCGCCGAGGGACTGCACGCCGCGCGCCGCGACCAGCAGCCACGCGTCCGGGCTCACCGCGCACAGCACCGAGCCCACGACGTACAGCGCCAAGCCCACCAGCAGCGGGCGACGCCGGCCCAGCGCGTCGGACAGCGGGCCGAGCACCAGCTGGCCCAGGGCCAGGCCGGCGATGAACGCGCTGAGCGTCAGCTGGACGGTCGTGTCGGCCGCGCGGAGGTCGTCCGCCATCCGCGGCAGCGCGGGCAGGTACATGTCGATCGACAGCGGCCCGAACGCCGAGAGGCCGCCGAGTACCAGGACGAACTTCAGCTGCGCGCGTCCGCTCGTCGCGGTACGTTCCGCCGTGCCGGCCATGCGCCTCCTCGGGTCCCGATCACGACCAGCGACGCGATGACCTGCGCTATTCCGGCTGTGAGCCGTGACACCCCGTGCTCAAACGAGCACTGAACCGGTACTGATCCGATCAATTTCCGGCCGATTGAGCGACGGCTCTGGATCCAGGGTCCGGACTGCGATATACATCGGATGTCTGGTCGAGCGGGTGAAGGGAAAATCCGTGCAGCTTGTGCGTCTCGGGGAGCCGGGAAGTGAGCGTCCGTTCGTGCGTGCCGACGACGGCACGACCTACGAGCTGGGCGGCCTGACCGCCGACGTCGACGGCGGCTTCCTCGCCGCGGACGGCATCGCGCGCACCGCCGCCGCGCTCGCCGCCGGTGAGCTGCCGAGAGCGGACGTCGAAGGCCTGCGCGCCGGCCCGCCCATCGCCCAGCCCGGCAAGGTCGTCTGCATCGGCATGAACTACCGCCGCCACGCCGAGGAAACCGGCGCGACGCCGCCGACCGAGCCCGTCGTCTTCATGAAGGCGCCGGACGTCGTGGTCGGCCCGGCCGACGATGTCCTCATCCCGCGCGGGTCGGTCAGCACCGACTGGGAGGTCGAGCTCGGCGTCGTCATCGGCAAGACCGCGCGCTACCTCGACAGCGTCGACGAAGCCCTCGAGTACGTCGCCGGCTACGTCGTTTC
This sequence comes from Amycolatopsis sp. NPDC005961, assembly GCF_040629235.1. Classification (NCBI taxonomy): domain Bacteria; kingdom Bacillati; phylum Actinomycetota; class Actinomycetes; order Pseudonocardiales; family Pseudonocardiaceae; genus Amycolatopsis; species Amycolatopsis sp. NPDC005961. The sequence goes on from NZ_JBEXVF010000105.1 coordinate 17,673, forward strand.
GAACGACGTTTCCGAGCGCGCGCTGCAGTTCCGCACCGCCCAGTGGGACAAGGGCAAGTCGTGCGAGAACTTCAACCCGCTCGGCCCGGCGCTGGTCCCGGCGAGCGAGGTGCCCGACCCGCAGGACCTCGGCCTCCGCCTGTGGATCAACGGCGAGAAGAAGCAGGACTCGAGCACCAAGGACATGATCTTCTCCGTGGCCGAGATCATCCACCACCTCAGCCAGGTCATGGTGCTGCGACCGGGCGACCTCATCAACACCGGCACGCCGGAGGGCGTCGCGCTCGGGCAGCCCGATCCCAAGCCCTACCTGCGCGACGGCGACGTCATCGAGCTGGGGATCGACGGTCTCGGCCGGCAGCGCCAGACCGCCAGGCAGGCCTGACCATGGCGAAGATCATCGGCATGGAGGTCCTCGACGTCCGGTTCCCGACCTCGCGGGAGCTGGACGGCTCGGACGCGATGAACCCCGACCCGGACTACTCGGCCGCCTACGTCGTGCTGCACACCGACGGCGGCCCGGACGGCTACGGCCTCGCGTTCACCATCGGCCGCGGCAACGACGTCCAGGCCGCCGCGATCCGCGCGCTCGCCCCGCACGTCGTCGGCCGGGACGTCCCGGAGGACGCGGCCGCACTCGGCGACCTGTCGCGCACCCTGGTCGGCGATTCGCAGTTCCGCTGGCTGGGCCCGGAAAAAGGCGTTGCGCACATGGCCGTCGGGGCGGTGGTGAACGCCGCGTGGGACCTCGCCGCGCGCCGCGCCGCCCTCCCGGTCTGGCAGTTCGCGGCGCGCATGACGCCCGAAGAACTCGTGTCGCTCGTCGACTTCCGGTACCTGTCCGACGCGCTCACCGAAGCCGAAGCCCTCGACATCCTGCGCCGCGCGGAACCCGGCCGGGCCGAACGGACGAAGCAGCTGGAGGCGAACGGTTACCGCGCCTACAGCACGTCCCCCGGCTGGCTCGGCTACGCCGACGCGAAGCTCGTCCGGCTGGCCGAACAGGCCGTCGCCGACGGCTTCGAGATGATCAAGCTCAAGGTCGGCGGCAACCTCGAAGACGACGTCCGGCGCATGAAGCTCGCCCGCGAGACCGTCGGCCCGGACGTCCGGATCGCCGTCGACGCCAACCAGCGCTGGGACGTCCAGGCCGCGGTCGACTGGATGACCGAGCTCGCGCCGTACGACCCGTACTGGATCGAAGAACCGACCTCCCCGGACGACGTCCTCGGCCACGCGGCCATCGCGAAAGCGCTTGCGCCGATCCGGGTCGCCACCGGCGAGCACGTCCAGAACCGGGTCGTCTTCAAGCAGCTGCTGCAGGCCGGCGCGATCTCGGTGCTGCAGCTGGACGCCGCGCGCGTCGGCGGGTTCAACGAAAACCTGGCGATCCTGCTGCTGGCCGCCAAGTTCGGCGTCCCGGTGTGCCCGCACGCCGGCGGCGTCGGGCTCTGCGAGCTCGTCCGGCACCTCTCGATGTTCGACTTCGTGGCGGTGTCCGGCACCGACGCGGACCGCTCCATCGAATGGGTCGACCACCTGCACGAGCACTTCACCGACCCGGCCGTCGTCGAGCGCGGCCGGTACCTCGCCCCGACCGCCCCCGGGTTCTCCGCGCGCATGCACGACGCCACGCTGCGGCGCTTCCGGTTCCCGGACGGTCCCGAGTGGACGGAGACCGCAAGTGAGTGAATTCGAGGGCCTGGTGGCCGCCGTCACCGGAGGCGCCTCGGGGATCGGCCACGCGACGGCCACCCTGCTGGCCGAGCGTGGCGCGCAGGTGGCGGTCCTCGACCTGAAACCCGGCGACGACGGCTTCCGCTGCGACGTCGGCTCCGATGACGAAGTCCGCTCGGCGATCGACGCCGTCGTGGACCGCTTCGGGCGCCTCGACATCCTCGTCAACAACGCGGGCATCGGCGCGCAGGGCGACGTCACGGGCAATGACGACGACGAGTGGCACCGCGTGTTCGACGTCAACGTCGTCGGCATGGTCCGGCTCGCCAGGGCCGCCCTGCCGCACCTCAAGAACTCGCCGTCCGCGGCGATCGTCAACACCTGCTCCATCGCGGCCTGGGCCGGCCTGCCCAACCGCGCGCTCTACTCGGCCACCAAGGGCGCGGTGCTCTCGCTGACCCTGGCCATGGCGACCGACCACCTGCCCGACCGGATCCGCGTCAACTGCGTGTGCCCCGGGACGGCGGACACCCCCTGGGTGGGCCGGCTGCTCGACGCCGCCGACGACCCGGCGGCCGAACGCGCGGCCCTCGCGGCGCGCCAGCCGATGGGCAGGCTGGTCACCGCCGACGAGGTCGCGAACGCCGTCGTCTACCTCGCCAGCCCGCTTTCCGCTTCGACCACCGGCACCGCGCTCGCGGTCGACGGCGGTATGTACGGCCTGCGCCCGCGCGGTCCCGTGCACCACGACTGAAAAGACTTGATTTCCGCTGTCATCAAGGAGGATGCGGTGCGCGCTGTGCTATTCCCGAACAGGGTGATCCAGGTGGCCGCCACGGCCGCCGTCTGCGGCCTGGTACTGGCCGCCTGTGGGTCCACCAAGGACAACGCCGCGGCACCCGCGGCAGGCGGTGGGGACCCCGGCGGCAAGGTCGGCGCGACGCTGCCCCTGCTGACCTCGCCGTTCTGGCAGGCCTACAACAACTACGTGCCGCAGATGGCGAAGTCCGAGGGCGTCGACGTCCTCCCGACGGTCAACGCCGACAGCGACCCGGCGAAGCTGATCACCGACATCGGCACCTTCCTCAACCAGGGCGTCAAGGGCCTGGTCGTGACGCCGCTGGACTCCGCGGCCATCGTCGCCGGGCTCAAGCAGGCCGAGAACAAGGGCGTGCCGGTCGTCGCGGTCGACGTCGCGCCCGAGAGCGGCAAGGTCGCCATGGTCGTGCGGGCCGACAACAAGGCCTACGGCACCAAGGCCTGCGACGCGATCGGCGAGAAGGTCAAGTCCGGCAAGGTCGTGCAGATCATGGGCGACCTCGCCTCGGTCAACGGCCGCGACCGCTCGGAAGCCTTCCGCGACTGCATGAAGTCCAAGTACCCCGGCGTCCAGGTGCTGGAGATCCCGGCCGAGTGGAAGGCCGACAAGGCGTCCTCCGGGCTGGACAGCATGCTGACCGCGAACCCGGACATCAAGGGCGTCTACATGCAGGCCGGCGGCGTCTACCTCGCCCCGACCGAGCAGGCGCTCAAGCGCAAGAACCTGTTCTTCCCGGTCGGCGACCCGAAGCACATCGTGCTCGTGTCCAACGACGGCATCCCGCAGGAACTGGCCGCGATCCGCGCGGGCGAGCTGGACGCCACGGTGTCCCAGCCGGCCGACGCGTACGCGAAGTACGGCTTGTACTGGCTGAAGAAGGCCATGGCCGGCGAGACGTTCAAGCCGGGCCCGACCGACCACGACAGCACCATCGTCGAAATCAGCCCCGGCATCCTCGAGGACCAGCTGCCCGCGCCCGTCATCACCAAGGCCAACGTGGACGACAAGGCCCTGTGGGGGAACAACCTGTGACCGCGCTGCCCGCCGGCGAATCCGCCGTCCCGGTGGTCAGCGCCGTAGGAGTCGGGAAGCGCTACGGCCCCACCGTGGCGCTCCACGACGTCAGCCTCACCGTGCACCCCGGCGAATCGCACGCGCTCGTCGGGCGCAACGGGGCCGGCAAGTCGACGCTCGTCACCATCCTCACCGGACTGTCCGCCACGGACACCGGGCACGTCGAGTTCGGCGGCGAGCCGGCCCCACCACTGTCCAAACAGGACGACTGGAAGGCGCGCGTCGCCTGCGTGTACCAGCACGCGATGGTCGTCCCGCAGCTCACGGTCGCCGAGAACCTGTTCCTCAACCGGCAGGCGGGCGGCGGGTTCTCGATCGGCTGGAAGTCGTTGCGGCGCAAGGCCCGCGAGCTGCTCGACTCCTGGGACGTGCACGTCGACGTCGACACCCCGGCCGGTGAGCTGTCGGTCGAGGACCGGCAGTTCGTCGAGATCGCCCGCGCGCTGTCCTACGGCGCCCGGTTCATCGTCCTCGACGAGCCGACCGCCCAGCTCGACAGCCAGGCGATCGAGCGGCTCTTCGAGCGGATGCGCCAGATGCAGGCGGGCGGGGTGACGTTCCTGTTCATCTCGCACCACCTGCACGAGGTGTACGAGGTCTGCCAGGCCGTCACGGTCCTGCGCGACGCCAAGCACGTGCTCACCGCGCCGGTCGCCGACGTCGGCAAGGCCGAGCTGGTCGACGCGATGACCGGCGAGCCCGGCGGCCTGTCGGTCCGTGACGCCGCTTCTCGCGAGTCGCTCGAAGACGATGCCGCGGAGATCCTTTCGGTGGACGGGCTGTCCGGCGACGGCTTCCGGGACGTGTCCTTCCGGCTGCGTCGCGGCGAAGTCGTCGGGCTCGCGGGCAGCAACGCCAGCGGCAAGCACCAGGTCGCCGAGACGGTCTACGGGCTGCGGACGCCGTCGGCGGGCACGGTCCGCGTCGACGACTCGCCGCTGCGGCCGGGCGACATCCCGGCGGCGCTGCGGGCGGGGATCGGGTGCGTGCCGCGCGACCGGCACCACGAAGGGCTCGTCCTGGAGCACTCGATCGCCGACAACACGACGCTGTCCATTTTGGACCGGATGGGCCGCGGCGGGATCGCTTCGCCCACCGCCCGGCGCGCGAAGGCGTCGCAGGCGTTGAAGGACTACGACATCGTGGCCGCGAGCGCCGAGCAGCCCGTGTCGGACCTGTCCGGCGGCAACCAGCAGAAAGTCGTGCTGGCCCGGGCCCTGATCGGTGACCCGCGGGTCGTGGTGCTGATCAACCCGACGGCCGGGGTGGACGTGAAGTCGAAGGAGGCGCTGCTCGCGGTCGTCGACCGGGTGCGCGCCGAGGGCAAGGCGGTGCTGATCGTCAGCGACGAGCTGGACGACCTGCGCCTGAGCGACCGGGTCCTGGTGCTGCGCGCCGGGGCCGTGGTCGCCGAACACCAGGCCGGGTGGTCCGACGGCGACCTCGTGGCCGACATCGAAGGAGTCGAGCTTTCGTGACCGACGTGATGACCTCCCCGCAGACGGAGCTGCCCGCCCCACCCCGGCGGCGCAAAGCCGGCTGGCTGCGCGAACTCGCGCTGCTGCCCGCCCTGATCGTCGTGTTCGTCATCGGCGGCCTGGTCGACGACACGTTCGTCGGCTGGAGCAACATCGTCAGCATCCTGACCGCGTCGGCGGCGCTGTCGCTGGTCGTGCTCGGCGAGTCGCTGGTGCTGATCACCGGGAAGTTCGACCTGTCGCTGGAGTCCACGATGGGCCTGGCGCCCGCGCTGGGCGCGATGGTCGTGATCCCGGCGGCGTCGGCGGGCTTCGGCGTCGAGCTGCCCGCCGCGATCGGCCTGCTGGTGATCCCGCTGTGCGGCGCGCTCGTCGGGTTCGTCAACGGCTTCCTGATCGTGAAGCTCAAGCTGAACGCCTTCATCGTGACGCTGGCGATGCTCACCGTGCTGCGCGGCGTGCAGGTCGGGTCGACCAAGGGCAAGACGCTGTTCAACCTGCCGGACTCGTTCACGAACCTGGCGACCACGACGTTCGCCGGGCTGCCGATGTCGGTCTGGCTGGCGGCGGTGCTGTTCGCGATCGCCGGCTGGGTGCTGCGCTACCACCGCGTCGGCCGCGCGCTGTACGCGATCGGCGGCAACCGCGAAGCCGCGCGGGCGGCCGGTGTGCGCGTCGACCGGATCGCGTGGGCGGTGTTCGTCGTCGCCGGGATCCTCGCGGCGATCGGCGGCCTCGCGTACACGGGTTACGTCGGGGCGCTGGGCGCGAACCAGGGGTCCGGGCTGATCCTGCAGGTGTTCGCGGCGGCGGTGATCGGCGGCGTCTCGCTCGACGGCGGCAAGGGCACCCTGGTCGGCGCCCTCACCGGCGTCCTGCTGCTGTCGTCGGTGTCGAGCCTGCTCAACTACGCGCACGTGACGGCGGAGTGGCAGGGCGCGATCTACGGCGCCATCATCCTGGTCGCGCTGATCATCGCCCGGTACGCGGGCGGGAAGCCCCAGACCTGACGCACACGCTGTGATCATCCGACCACTGCGAGGAGAAAGAGCGTGTCAGGAGGCTTCCGCGGCCGGCTCGGCGTCCGCGTCGGGCACCGTCGGGTCGTCCGCGGTGCCCAGGGCGTTGCGCAGCCACTGCTCCACGCCCGCGACGTGCACGGTCGCCCACGAGCGCGCGAGCTCCGGCTCGCGCGCCGCGATGGCCTCGTAGATCGCCGAGTGCTGTTCCCGGGTCTTCGCGACCGCGCCCTCCTGGGTGAGGCCGCGCCAGATCCGGGCGCGCGCGGTCGGCCCGGAGAGGCTGTCGAGCAGCGAGCAGAGCACCGGGTTGCCGGAGCCGTCGGCGATCTTGCGGTGGAACTGCAGGTCGTTGGCGACCAGCGCCTCGACGGTCGGCGAGTCCTCCAGCTCGCCGAGCAGCTGGCCCAGCTCGGTGATGTCGTCGTCGCTCATGTGCAACGCGGCCAGCGCGGTGGCGGCCGGCTCGAGGATCCGACGCACGGCGAGGAAGTCGAGCACGGTGTCGTCGCGGTGGAAGTCGACCACGAACGTCATCGCGTCGAGCAGCAGGTTCGGCTCGAGGCTGGTGACGTACGTGCCGTCGCCCTGCCGGACATCGAGCACCCTGATCAGGCACAACGCCTTGACGGCCTCCCGCAGGGAGCTGCGCGAGAGCCCGAGCCGCTGGGCCAGCTCGGCCTCCTTCGGCAGCCGGTCTCCCGGCGCCAGCTCGCCGGAGATGATCATGTCCTTGATCTTGTCGATCGCGACATCGGTGACGGGCATCGCGTCCGCCCTCCCTGCAACAGACCTCGGATGTTTCGGTGTTGCTCCCCAGCGTGCCATGTCCCGGCGAAGGAGTGGTGATGACCCACCAGCCCGCACCACACAGTGTCTCCAAAAGAGTGGCTCTGCATACCCGCCTGAAGCCGGGGAAGGAGGCCGAGTACGAGTCCGTCCACGCGGTCATCCCGCCCGAGCTGGACACCGCCCTGCGCGAAGCCGGTGTTCGCACTTGGCGGATCTGGCGTAACGGTCTCGACCTCTTCCACGTCGTCGAAGTCGACGACTACGCGGCGATGCGCGCGGCGTTGCGGGACCACCCCGCGAACGTCCCGTGGCAGGCCCGGATGGCCGAGCTGCTGGCCGTCGAAGACGACTACTCCGGCGGTGACACCGGCATCGGGCTGGTCTGGGAACTGCCGGCGAAGGAGTGACGGCGTTGGAACTCTCCCTGTCCCCGCTGGGTCTCGGCTGCGCGCAGCTGGGCAACCTCTACCACGCGATCAGCGACGAAACGGCGGCCGCGACCGTCGGACGCGCGTGGGACGAGGGCATCCGGTACTTCGACACCGCCCCGCACTACGGCCTCGGCCTCTCGGAGACCCGCCTCGGCGCGGCCCTGCGCGCGCACCCCCGCGACGAGTACGTGCTCTCGACGAAGGTCGGCCGCGTGCTCGAACCGAACCCGGACGGCGCCGGCGCGCGGGACGACGAGGGCTTCGCCGTCCCGGCCGCGTACCGGCGCCGCTGGGACTTCAGCCGCGACGGCGTCCTGCGGTCCCTCGAGGACAGCCTGACGCGGCTGGGACTCGACCGCGTCGACATCGTCTACGTGCACGACCCCGACGACCACTTCGAAGAAGCCCTGCGCGGCGCCTTCCCCGCGTTGCGCGAACTGCGCGAGCAGGGGGTGATCGGCGCGTTCGGCGCCGGGATGAACCAGGCGCCGATGCTCACGGAGTTCGTCCGCCGCACCGACCTCGACGTGCTGCTGGTGGCCGGGCGCTACACGCTGCTCGACCAGCCGGCGCTCGACGAGCTGCTGCCGCTCTGCGTCGACCGCGGAGTCTCCGTCGTGGCCGGCGGCGCGTTCAACGGCGGCATCCTGGCGACCGCCGAGCCGGGCGGCGTCTACGACTACGCGGAAGCCCCGCCGGAGCTGGTCGAGCGGGCCCGGCGGATCGCCGAGGTGTGCGCGCGGCACGGCGTCGAGCTACCGGAAGCCGCGCTGGCGCTGCCGATGGCGCACCCAGCGGTGGCGTCGGTGGTCGTCGGCGCGCATGATCCTTCGCAGGTCAGCGTGAACGCGCGGCGCGCGCGGGCCGTCGTGCCACCCGAGCTGTGGACCGACCTGGTCGACGCGGGCCTGCTGCGCGCCGATGTCGTCATCGCCGAAGGAGTCTCATGATCGACGCCCACCACCACCTCTGGGACCCGTCGCGGCGCGAGTACCCGTGGATGGCGGGGGCGGCGCTCGACCCGATCCGCCGTCCGTACACGGTGGACGACCTGCGCGCGGTCACCAAGGCGGCCGGCGTGCGCGCGACGGTGCTGGTCCAGGCGGTGTCGTCCGCCGAAGAGACGGCGGAGTTCCTCGCGACGGCGGCCGCGGAACCGGTGATCGCGGGCGTCGTCGGCTGGGTGGACCTGGCGGCCCCGGACGTCGTGGACCGGCTGGCCGCGTTGCGGGAGCAGGGTCCGCTGGCCGGGATCCGGCACCAGGTGGAGACCGAGCCGGACGAAGACTGGCTGCTGCGCCCGGAGATCGTGGCCGGGCTGAGCGCGGTGGCGTCGGCCGAATTGGCGTTCGACCTGCTGGTCCGCCCGGCGCAGCTGCCCGCGGCCACCGAGCTGGCGTTGCGGCTGCCGGAGCTGCGGCTGGTGCTGGACCACGCGGCGAAGCCCCCGATCGCGGCGCGGGAGTGGGAGCCCTGGGCGTCCGGCGTGGCGGCCCTGGCCGCGCGGGAGAACGTCGTGTGCAAGCTCTCCGGGCTGGTCACGGAGGCGCACTGGACGGGCTGGGAGGTCGGGCACCTGCGCCGGTACGTCGAGCACGTGCTGGACGTGTTCGGGCCGGAGCGGCTGATGTTCGGCTCGGACTGGCCGGTCTGCGAGCTGGCGGCGTCCTACGAGGTCGTCCTGGACGCGGCGATCGCGCTGACCGGCGGGCTTTCCGACGCCGAGCGGCTGGGCGTGTTCGAGTACAACGCCCGCCGCGTCTACGGCTTGGATGCGAGCGGGGAGACCTCCTCCAGGGGGTAGAAGAGGTTTCCCCGCTCGCGGCTGGGGAGGCTCAGAATTCTTCGTCGCGGATCATGCCGCGCAACCGGGTCAGGGCGCGGTGCTGCGTCACGCGGACGTTGCCCGCGGAGATCCCGAGGGCTTCGGCGGTCTCCTGCGCGGAGAAGCCGACCGCGATGC
>NZ_JBEXVF010000106.1:0-26243 GCF_040629235.1 Amycolatopsis sp. NPDC005961
CGGCGTTTGTCCAGAAACGCCGGTGGCAGGAACTCGGGCAACCCGTCGGCGGCGATGCGGACCTGCCAACCGGAGCGGTGGAGGAGTCGGTGGTGGTGGGCGCACATCAGGACCAGGTTGCCCAGCTCGGTCGGACCGCCATCAGCCCAATGCCGGATGTGGTGGCCCTGGCAGTGCCGGGGTGGGCGGTGGCAGCCAGGGAAGGCGCAGCCGCGGTCGCGCAGGTAGAGCGCGCGGCGGATTCCCGGCGGGACCAGGCGGCGCTGGCGGCCGAGGTCGAGAGGTTCGCTCTTGGCGCCCAGGACGGCTGGGATGAGCATGCAGTCGCAGGCGTGGATCCGGGCCTCGGCCGCGGAGATCGTGCCAAGGTCGCCGAGGGTGGCTCGACCGGTGCGAGCCCGGGGTCGGGTTCCGGTGTCGGCGAGGATCGCTTGGCCGAGGCTGGACTTCAAGTCCTCCAACGACACCGCGACCATTACGTGCGCTCGCTCCCCGGCCTGCATCGGCAACTCCGGACAGCTCAACGCCAAGTCGATCGCGTCCGAGAAGGCGTCGCCGTAACGTTCCTGCGGCGAACGCACGTCCGCGCCTTCCTCACTACTACGGCGTTGCGCCAGAGAACCCAGCAAGGCACTGGCCCGGGTGCCGGTCTCGTCGTCAAACCGGCCTTGAAGCTCCCAGGTCCCGGTTCTTTTGCGCCGCAACGAGAGTTCGCGGCGAGGGATCACCGGTTCGGTCGTGTCAGGCTCGGCACCGTCAGGGTCAAGGTGCGCCAGAATCCGCGCACCCAACGCCGCCACCTGCTTGTGGCCAGCATCGGAGGCGAAGGACAACAAATGCTGCTCAGCGTCGTCGCGGTCCTCGAGTGGAACCTGGGCCATCACGCCGACGATCGTGTCGATCATCGGGGTGCTCAACCGGCCATCCAAGGCAGCAACCCCGGTGGCGGGAGCGACAGCGGGAACGCCGTCGAGAGTGCGACCGGAGGTGAGAGCCCGAGCACGCTTCACCACAGCCTCAGCGGCAGCCTTGGGCACATCAGCCAGATGCTCGAAAAGCCGCGCCACAGAACGATATCCGAACAGCTCCACAACCCCGCGCGACTCGATCTCCGCGAGCAGCGCACCGATCTCCGCCTCCGCAGACCGCACAACAGTGAGCAGAGCGGAGATGCGGTCGGCCAAAGCCACCGCATCCGCACGCCACACCGCTTCGCTGTCCACAAACCAAGATTACCGACGATCGCACACATGTTCATCACTCGATCAGGTGGACCCCACGACCGGCAGGACCCCGAACGGCAGGCAACCACCCCGGCCAAGCCATCTCGGGAAAACCGCCCCGACGGGCGACCCCGACGCACCGAAACTGTCGGACCCGCCCGGTAATCTCCTCCCCGTGGAAGCTCGGGAGCGCATACAGGAACTGGCCGACCGCATCGTGGTCCTCCGCGACGCGTACTACCGGGGTTCGCCGTTGGTGGCGGACGCCGAGTACGACGCTGTCGAAGACGAACTACGGGCGCTCATCGAGGCCCACCCGGACCTGACGCCGGACCCGAACCCCCTCGACCAGGTGGGCGCTCCGGCGGTGCTGCACGCCCCGATCCGGCACTCGCGGCCCATGCTCTCCCTCGAGAAAGCCACGAAACCCGAGCAGGTCGAGGCCTTCTTCGCGCGCTTCCCCGGCCAGCCGGTCGTCGTCATGCCCAAACTGGACGGTCTGTCGCTCGCCGTCGTCTACGAAGACGGCCGGTTGCGGAGAGCCGTCACCCGGGGCGATGGAACCACCGGTGACGATGTCACCAGGCTGGTGAAAGCCCTCACCGACGGCATCCCGGACCGGGTGAACGCCCCCGGCCGGGTCGAGGTGCGGGGTGAGGCCGTCATGCTGCGCTCCACCTTCGCCGCCTACAACGCCGCGCATCCCGACAAGCCGCTGATCAATCCGCGCAACGCCGCCGCCGGCACGCTGCGGGCCAAGGATCCGGCCACCGTCGCCGAACGGCGGCTGCGGTTCTTCGCCTTCGACCTCGACACCGATCCCGACAACGCCGAAACCGACCTCGGCAGCGCCCTGAACACGCTCGGTTTCACCGCCGCCGACATGCGGCGGTGCGGCGACGCGGCGAAGGCGCAAGAAGTGATCGGCGAGATCGAACGGCAGCGCAACGACCTGGACTACGACCTCGACGGCGCCGTCCTGCGGCTCGCCGACCGCACCGCCTACGCCGCCGCCGGGACCCGGTCGAGCTCGCCGCGCGGGGCGCTCGCCTTCAAGTTCGCCGCCGAGGAGAAGACCACCGTCCTGGCCGATGTCGTCTGGGACGTCGGCAAGACCGGCAAGATCGCCCCCGTCGCCTGGCTGGAACCCGTGTTCGTCGGCGGCACCACCGTCACCCGCGCGACGCTGGCCAACCAGGAGGTGATCAAGGCCCGCGGCATCAAGATCGGCGACACCGTCCTGGTCCGCCGGGCCGGGGACGTCATCCCGTTCGTGGCCGGCGTGCTCGACGCGTCGAAGCGCACCGGCGACGAGCGGGAGATCGTCCCGCCGAGCGAGTGCCCGTCGTGCGGGCAGCCGCTGACCGAGCAGGGCAACAGCCGGGAACTGTTCTGCACCAACGTCGCCTGCCCCGCCCAGACCGTGCGGCGGCTGATCCACTGGGCGTCGCGGGCCGCAGCGGACATCGACGCCATCGGCGGCGTCTGGATCGAACGGCTGGCCGAGTCCGGCGACCTCGAGCACCCGTCGGACTTCTACCGGCTGACCAAGGAACGGCTGCTGGAGTTCGACCGCATCGGCGAGGTCTCGGCCACGCGGATGATCGAGTCGATCGACGGGAGCCGGTCGGTCGGGCTGCGCCGGGCGCTGATCGGGCTCGCCATCCCGATGGCGTCCGAAGGCACCGCCGCCCGCCTCTGCCGGGCGGGGTTCGGTTCCCTGGAAGACGTCGTCGCGGCGGGCGTCGACGGGCTCGTCGCCGTCGAGGACATCGGGCCGAAGGTGGCCGCGTCGCTGATCGAGCACCTCACGCGGCTGCGGCCCGAGCTGGAACGGCTGCGGGAGCGGGGCGTGTCCTTGGACGTCCGCGAGGAGGACCTCCCGCCGGTCGTCGCGGCCGGGGCTCCGCTGGCGGGCAAGACGGTCGTGGTCACCGGCTCGATCAGCGACCCGCGCTCGGGCGAGAAGGTCCCCCGGCCGACGTTCCAGCGGCTCTGCGAAAAGGCCGGCGCGACCATCGCGTCGTCGGTCTCGGCGAGCACGGACCTGCTCATCACCGGCGCCGACGTCGGCGCCGCCAAGCTCACCAAGGCGGAGAAGCACGGCGTGACCGTCGCCGACCAGAGTGAAATCTGGCCGCAGCTGATCGAAGCCGGAATCATCTGACGCGGGGGCTCGTGAGATGCTGCGACGCGCAGCAGGCCCGAGGGAGAGGCGGAGCGGGTGACCACCTGGACCGATGTGATCAACTTTGTCCGGACGCGGTACGAGGTCCTGGAGGACACCGACGGCTGGCTCCGGTTCCGCCTGGAGGGTCCGGACGGCCGGACGCAGCAGGTGACCGTGCACCACGTGGAGGAACTGCACGACGGTGCGTGGATCGAGATCTCGTCACCGGTCGGCTGGGCCGACAAGATCGACCTGCGGAGCCTGCTCGAGCTGGCCGGCTCGTCGGCTGTCGGCGGCGCGGCCGTGGTGGACGGCGTGGCGCTGCTGAAGCACACCGTGCCGCTGGAGGACCTCAGCATCGAGCACGAGTTCGAGCGTCCGCTCAAGGCGGTCGTCGCGCGGGCCGACTCGCTCGAGCACCAGCTGACCCAGTCGGACGAGTTCTAGCTCCTAAACGTGCATCGCGAGCCACAACGCCATCCAGGCGAGGCACGCGAGCGCGCCGCCGACCCCGAACGCCAGCAGCACGCGGCGCAGACCCGCGACGACCCCGGCCCGGCCCGACATTTCGGTGATCCCTGCGTCAGTCATGCCGAAGTGTTGCCGCGCACCGGCCTCGGCAAACCTCCGGTTCAGGATTCACCCATCACCAGTCCCTCGATGGTGTGCTTCTGGGTGATCGGCTCCAGCGCGTCGACGACCGGGCAGTGCAGGTGGGCGCGCACGGACTCCGGCAGTGACGCCCAGAAGTCGTGCGTCACCGCGGTGTCGTGGCGTTCGTCGTTGCCGGCCCCCGGCGCGTCGAGGCCCAGCACCAGCACCGGCCGGGACTTCGCCGAGTGGTTCGCGGTACCGCGGTGGACGGTCAGCGCCGAGCGGATCGAGATGTCCCCCATCCGCGGGAACTTGCGCGCCGCCAGCGAGCGGTAGCGCGGGTAGGCCGAACGCGGCGGGAACATGCCGTGCTCGAACGCACTGCCGTCGTCCCAGTGGGTGCCGGGCGCGATCTCGAACGGGCCCATGTCCGGCTCGGTGTCGACGGCGGTGACGTTGACGGCGAGCGAGTTCAGCCTGCGGTGGCGGGCCGTCTCCTCGGGCATCGGGAAGTCGCGGTGCCACGGCTGGTCGACCGCGCCGGCGAGCGGGACGTCGAACCCGACCTCGACGATCCGGTACTCCGGCCCCAGCACGGCCTCGGCCACCGCGGTGATCCACGGGTGCCCGGCCAGGTCGGCGAACCCGCGCAGCTGCTCCGGGTGGATCTCCACGTAGTAGCGGTTCGGGCCGCGGCCGACGGCGCCGCCGGGCCGGGCGCGGGCCTCGGCGAACGCCGCGTCGATGTCTTCGCCGAGCCGGTGCACCCAGTCGCGCGGGAACGCGCCCGGCAGGCCGATGATGCCGTCCTCGTGCAGCCGGCCGGTCAGGGACTCGACTTCGGCAGCGGGCAGCGGTGTGGTCAGGTCAGTGGTCATTGAGCACCTCCGGGGGGTCACGACGGCGTGGCGACTTCAGTTTGCAACGTGGCATGCCACGTTGCAAGAGATAGGCTGCCGACGTGAACCCGAAGTTGCGGGACGTGGCCGACCACGCCGGGGTGTCGGTGCGAACGGTGTCCAACGTGGTCAACGGCTTCCGCTACGTGGCCCCGGCGACCCGGGAACGGGTGCAGGCGAGCATCGACGCGCTGGGCTACCGGCCGAACATGGCCGCCCGGACGCTGCGGCGCGGCCGGACCGGGCTGGTGGCCCTGGTCGTCCCGGAGATCGACTCGCCGTACTTCGCCGAGCTCGCCGCGCGGACGGTCCGGATCGCCGGACGCCGCGGCCTGACCGTGCTCATCGACCAGACCGACGGCGACGCCGAGCGGGAAAAAGAGCTGCTGCACGGCCGGCGGAGCCAGCTCGTCGACGGCGTCCTGTTCAGCCCGTGGGCCGTGGCCCCGGCGGAGCTGGCCGCCCGCACCGACACCGTCCCGCTGGTGCTGCTCGGCGAGCACGACGGCACGACCGGGGTCGACCACGTCGCGATCGACAACGTCGCCGCCGCGCGCGAGGCCACCGCGCACCTGCTGGCCACCGGCCGCCGCCGCGTCGCCGCGCTGGGCATCCAGCCGGAGTCCCTGAACGCGACCGCCCGCCAGCGCCTCGCCGGGTACCGCGAAGCGCTGGGCGACCTGCCCCGGCTGGAGGTTCCCGTCCAGCGCCTGCACCGGGCCGACGGCCACCGGGCGATGCTCGGGCTGCTCGACCGGGCCGAGCCACCCGACGCCGTCTTCTGCTTCACCGACGAACTCGCGCTGGGCGCCCTGCGCGCGGCCGCCGACCGCGGCCTGACCGTGCCGGACGACCTGGCGCTGGTCGGGTTCGACGACATCGAAGACGGCCGGTTCAGCGTCCCGGCTCTGACGACGGTGTCCCCGGACAAGAACCGCATCGCCGAACTCGCCCTGGACTGCCTGGCCACCGAACCCGGGCCGTCACGCTCGATCGTCGCCCCGCACCGGCTGGTGGTCCGGGGAACCAGCTGAGGCGTCGCGGTTCACCACGCGCAGGATGAGCCACTGGTCGAACCACGCGCCGGCCGTCGTCACGACCAGCATGACGAGGCCGAGGATCAGGTGCGTGTAGCTGTGCAGCGGCGCCGCGCTGTCGGTCAGCTTCGTCAGCCCGATCTGCAGTCCCAGCCGCAGCGCGAAGAGCACCGCGACGAGGACCAGGGCCTGCTTGCTGCGCCACACCGCGCGCAGGTACTTGCGCCGCCGGGACAGCAGCGTGAACCACAGCGTCAGGTGCACGGCCACGAGGACGAGCGGCAGGTACACGACCCACGAGTACCGGTCGCCGAACTGCAGGCTGAAGTCGTTGCTGGCCACCAGCAACCCGATGAGCACGAAGTACCAGCCCGGCAGGCCTTCGATCTTCCCGGTCCGGGTTCCGTTCTCCACTTCGGCCTCTCGCATCAGGAATCGGTTCATGCTCCGAGCCTTCCGGGAACCGCGGCGACGGCGATCAACCGGCGGTACGAGATTCCGCCGCCGTCTCGTACCCAGGTACGAACTCTCGCCGCGAGTGGAGCGTGGCGCCGCCGGGTGGGGCACCATCGGCAGATGACCTTCGCCAGCCACCCGGGCATTCCGTGGACCGGCCGCCGCGGCCCGCTGGTGGCCGAAGCGGTCGTCCTCGGCCTGCTGACGGTGCTCGACATGGTCTTCGCGTCCCGGGCCCTGCCCGGTCAGAGCGAGCTCACCACCGTCGTGGTCGAGTTCGCGCCCGGCCTCGGCCCGGTCGTGGCCCTGCTGGCCGTGCTGCGCCGCCGGTTCCCCGACCACATCGCGGGCCTGGCCACCGCCGTCTCGGGGCTTTCGCTGCTGGGCTCGGCGGTCGCGGCCGTGCTCGCGACGGCCGGAACGCGGCTCCCACCGCAGCCCGGCGCGGCCGAAGCCCTCGCGATCGCGCTGGTGGTCGGGGCCTGCTGCCACCGGCTCCCGCCCCGCGCCGCCACGATCCAGGCGGTGCTCGGCGGCTGCGCGGCCACCCTCGCCCCGATCCTGCGCTACGGCACCGGCTCCCCCGCCGCGCTCTACGCCGCCGGGGCCGCGGTGGTCTGGGGTGGCGCGCTGGCCGGCGGGCTGGTCCTGCGCGACGCCGAGGTCCGCCACCGCGTGGACGTCCTCGAACTCCGGTCCGCCGAACGGCTCCGGCTGGCTCGCGAGCTGCACGACCTCGTCGCCCACCAGATCACCGGCATCGTCGTGCGCGTCCAGGCCGCGCACCGCGTCGCCGAGCGTTCCGGAGGCGACACCGCGACCTTCGCCGAGCTCGAAACCGCCGGTGCGACAGCGCTTTCCGCGATGCGCCGGCTCGTCGGCGCGCTGCGGACCGGCGACGAAGACCTCTTCGTGCCTCCCGCGGATCTGGCGACGGCCGTGGACCGGGCGGTCCCCGACGACGACCGAATCCAGCTCGACGTCAGCCCGGACCTCGCGACGCTGGCCGTCGCGCCGGAGGTCGTGACCACCGCGCACCGGCTGCTCACCGAGTCGCTCACGAACGTCCGCCGGCACGCGCCGGACGCCGTCGAGGTCCGGGTGCTCGTCCACCACGAACCCCGCGGCGAGCTGCGGGTCGAGGTGGTCAACGACGGTGCCGCCCGGCCCGCCCGGCGGGGTGGCTACGGCCTGCTCGGGATGGCGGAACGGGTCGCGGCGGTGGGCGGTACGGTGCACGCGGGACCGGCGGAGGGCCGGCGCTGGCGCGTCGTCGCGCGGCTGCCGCTCGAACCCGGCTGAGGCGAGGGGAGACCGGGGTGCCGACGCGAGTGCTGATCGCCGACGACCAGGCGATGGTCCGCGCGGGGTTCCGGCTGATCCTCGAAGGCGAGCCGGACATCGAGGTCGTCGGCGAAGCCGCCGACGGCGACCAGGCGGTGCGACTGGCCCGCGAACTGCGCCCGGACGTCACGCTGATGGACATCCGGATGCCCGGCGTGGACGGGCTGCGCGCCACCGAACTGCTGGCCGGCACGGGAGTCGCGGACCCCCTGCACGTCGTGATGGTCACAACGTTCGGGCTGGACGAGAACGTGCACGCCGCCCTGCGCGCCGGCGCCTGCGGGTTCCTGCTCAAGGACGCCGGGCCGAACCTGCTGATCGAAGCCGTGCACGCGGCCGCCCACGGCGAGGCCCTCGTCTCCCCCGCGATCACCACGCGGCTCTTGGAGCACTACGCGCGCCGTGATTCCCGGACCGCGCCCGAGCCCGCGAGCCCGCTCACCCCCCGGGAAACGGACGTCGTGAAGGCCGTCGCCCGGGGCGAGACGAACGACGAGATCTGCCGCTCACTGGTGGTTTCGCTGCCGACGGTCAAGACCCACATCGGCGCGGTCAAGCGCAAGCTGAACGCCCGCAACCGCACCGAGATCGCCATCTGGGCCTGGGAAAGCGGCCTGATCCGCTGATCGCGGTACGCGCACGACGACCGTGCGCGCCACGACGTCGCCGAACCGCTGGCGGCGCCGCGTCACCAGCATCACGACGATGCCGATCAGTCCCCACGCGAACCCGTCGACCAGCATCAGCAGCTGCCGGACCACGAACACCGACAGCGGCGGGTGCGCGCCGTCGAGCGTGACGACCCGCAGGCGCAGCCAGCGCATCGCCGGCGTCTGCCCGCCGTGCCGGTAGGGCCACCACACGGTCACGAACAGCAGGCCGAGAAAGTCCAGCGCCAGCATCGTGTAGAGGACGACCTCCAGGAACGTCAGCAGCCCCGGGCCGTGCGGGTGGAACAGCCAGACCACCGCGATCGCCAGCAGCAGCATGGGCACGAAGACGAGCAGTTCGTCCAGCAGGAACTGCGCCACGCGGCGCCCGACGACACCGAGTCCCGGACGGGTCATGAGCCCATGATCCCGATCCCGGCGGCCGGGCGCGCGCTGAGCCGTCTCATACCCGGGGCCGAGCCGGGGGCCGCGACTTCGTCCTCCGGGCTGATCACCGGCGACCGCGGCCGGGCCAGGCTCGGGCGCACCCCACCTCGCGACGGAAGGACACCCGGTGCGCATCTCCCGGACAGGACTGGCGGCCGCGACGGCGGCCCTCTTCGCGGCCTCGGTGCCCGCCGCGGCCGCGGACCCGCTCACGCCGTACACGACGCAACAGCTCCAGTGGGGCGACTGCCCGTTCAAGCCGGCCGCCGACGACGCGCCCACGCAGTGCGCGCTCGTCACCGTCCCGCGCGACTGGGCCGATCCGGCCTCGGGCACCGACCTGCGGGTGTCGATCAGCCGCGCCGCCGCGACCGGCGAACGGCGCGGCGCGATCCTGCTCAACCCGGGCGGGCCGGGCGGTCAGGGCTCGCCGCTGGCCGGGGCGTTCGCCACGCTCGAGCCGTCGGTGCACCAGCTCTACGACTTCGTGGGCATGGACCCGCGCGGCACCGGCCACGCGGGCACCGACGACCACGGCTTCCAGTGCCAGGTCCCGACCGGGCGCCTGCCGCAGGGCACCCTCGACGCCCGCGACCGCTCGGCGGCGAGCGTCGCCGCGCACCAGCAGCTCCCGCGGGCCACCGCCGAGGCGTGCCAGAGCGACGCGGTCGCGCCCTTCGTCACCACCTGGCAGACCGCGCACGACATGGACCTGATCCGCACGCTGCTGGGCGACGAAAAGCTGAACTACCTCGGCTACTCCTACGGCACGTGGCTCGGCGCGAAGTACGCGTCGCTGTTCCCGGAGCACACCGGCAAGACCGTGCTCGACTCCAGCGTGAACTTCCAAGGGCGGCTGCAGGCCGACTTCGAGGCGTTCCCGGTGATCGACCAGCGGCAGTTCGACGACGTCTACGTGCCGTGGCTGGCCCGGAACTTCGCGGACCAGCTGGGTGGGACGGCCGCGGAGGTCAAGGCGAAGTGGGAGCGCGTCCGCGCCTACTACGGCGGCCACGGCCTCTCCCCCGACACGTTCGACGGCATCTTCGTCGGCAACGGCAGCGAGATCCAGTGGCTGCTCGGCGCGCTGGTCTTCCTCCAGGGCGCGGCGGCGCTCGACGGGACGTCCGCCGCTCCCCCGGCCAAGCTGGCGGACGCGATGGACGCGGTGTCGCGCAAAGCGTTCGGCGTCCCGGCGGCGGCGCTGACGCCGGAGCGGGTGGCCGCCGCGACGCCCGACTACACGCCGCGTCCCGGCACCCGGTTCGCCGTCGCGTGCGGAGACCAGCCGACGCGGTCGGCGGCCTGGTACCGGGGGCTCAGCGACCGGCAGGGGCCGCGGTACCCGCTCTTCGGCTGGGCGTACGGACTCGGTGAGACCTGCGGCTTCTGGTCGGACGAGCCGCGGCACGAGCTGCCGGACCTCCCGGCGTCCGTGGCGGCGGACATCCTGGTGGTGCAAGGAGAATTCGACCCGCAGACGGGGTACGAGCAGGCGTCCGCGGCCGTGCGGTCGGCCGGGGTCCCGCTGGTGTCGGTGGACGACTCGCCGTTCCACGGTCAGTACGCGCTGGCGGGCAACCCGTGCGTCGACGGTCTCGTGAACGTGTTCCTCACCAAGAACTCCCGGCCCGGCAGCACGACCTGCCCGGGCGTCCCGCTGATCGGCGAGGACGAGGTGTACCCGGTCGCCGGGCCGGTGCGGAGCGTGTCCCCGTCCGTCCGGACGCGACTGTCCGACGACGCGGCGGCGTCGCGCGGCCGGATCCGCGACGAGGTCAGCGCGATGAACCGCTGACGTCACGCCCGGCCGGCTCGGCACCGATCTCCGTACCGCGCCTCCGTACTTGCCCCGACGTGCGGACCGCGGAACCGGGTGATCGTGGTCCGCATGACGAAACACCTTGTGGTGACCGAGCGGCGCAGGCTCACCGCCATCCGGGCGGCTCGGTTGTTCGACGGCGTGGGCTCGGCGTTCGTCGCCGACCCGCTGGTGGTGCTCGACGGCGCCACGATCCTGGGCGTCGAGTCCGGGGGAACCGCACCCGTCGGGGCCGAGGTCGTGGACCTCGCCGGGACGACGTTGCTGCCCGGCCTGGTCGACACGCACGTCCACCTGGCCTTCGACGCCAGTACCGATCCGGTCGCCCGGCTCGGCGCGCGGGACGACGAGCAGGCGGTCGCCGCGATGGCCGAAGCCGGGCGGGCGTCGCTGCGGGCCGGGGTCACCACCGTGCGCGACCTCGGGGACCGCGGCTACCTCTCCCTCGCCCTCAAGGACCGCGCGGACCAGCCGACACTCGTCGCCGCCGGGCCGCCGATCACCAGTCCCGGCGGGCACTGCCACTTCCTCGGCGGAGTCGCGGACGCGAGCGAGGCCGGGGTGCGGGCGGCGGTGCGCGAGCACGTCGAGCGCGGGGCCGACGTCGTCAAGATCATGGCCAGCGGCGGGACGATGACGCCGGGCACGCGGCAGGAATGCGCGCAGTTCGGCCGGGACGTCCTGCGCGCCGCCGTCGACGAAGCACACCGGCACGGGCTGCCGGTCACCGCGCACGCCCACGGCACCTCGGCCATCGCCGACGCCCTCGCCGCCGGCGTGGACGGCATGGAACACGTGACGTTCTGGTCCGCCACCGGCGTCGACCACTCCGAGGAGCTGCTGCGCGCCGTCGTGGACCAGGGCGTCGCCGTCGGCGCCACACTCGGCATGGTGCCGGTCGAAGGGCTGGTGCCGCCCGAGGAGATCGTCCGGCGCATGCCGGGCGTCGTCGCGAACTACCGGCGCCTGCACGAGCTGGGCGCGCGGGTCGTCGCCGGCACCGACGCCGGGATCGCGCCCGTGAAGCCGCACGGCGTGCTGGCGTGGGCGCCGCCGATGCTGCGTCAGGTCGGCCTGTCGCCGGCCGACACGCTGCGGGCGATCACCTCGGTCGCGGCGGGCGTGTGCGGGCTGGCGCACCGCAAGGGCCGCGTGGCGCCGGGCTTCGACGCCGACCTGCTGGCCGTCGACGGCGATCCGCTGGCCGACCCGGGGGCGCTGCTGCGGGTCCGTGCGGTGTGCGCGCGAGGGCGGTGGATCGCATGAAGAAGTTTCTGAAAGCCCTGGTCGCGGGCCTGGCGCGGGCCGCGTGGTTCCCGGCGCCGCTGTGGCCGGCCGGGCCGAAGTCCCGGTGGCCCGGCGAGCCGCGGTGAACCGGGCTCGATGAGCGCGAGCGCCGTATCGTTACCGCTCATGGAGCGGGGCTTCGTCGGCCGGACCGGCGAGCTGGACCTGCTGCGCGCCGGTCTCGAGGAAGCGCGGGCCGGGCGCGGCGGGCTGGTGCTCGTCGTCGGCGAGCCGGGCATCGGCAAGACCAGCCTGGCCCGCGAGCTGGCCCGCGACGCCGAGCGGGCGGGCGTCCCGGTCGGCTGGGGACGCGCGAGCGACGACGAGGGCAGCCCGCCCTACTGGGTCTTCCGGCAGCTCGTCCGCTCGCTGGACCGGCCGTTCCCGACCGGGGGCGCGGACGGCTCGGCCGAGGCGCGGTTCGCCGCCTTCGAAGCCTTCGCCGACGCGCTGCGCGAAGCGGCCGCACCGCACGGCCTGCTCGCGGTGCTCGACGACCTGCAGTGGGCCGACGCGGCGTCGCTCGCCCTGCTCGTCCACCTGGCCCGTGACCTCGACCGCGCGCCGGTGCTGTTCGTGGTGACCTACCGCGACACCGAAGCGACCGGCCGGGCGGCCCTCACCGCAGCGCTGGCGGCGCTGGCCCGCGAGCCGGTCCTGACCCGGATCCGGCTGGCCGGGCTGAGCGAGGCCGAGGTCGTCGAGCAGCTCGGCCGCGGCGGCGTCTCCCCCGAGGTCGCGACGCTCGTCAGCCGCCGCTCCGGGGGCAACCCGTTCTTCGTGAGCGAGCTGGCCCGGCTGGCCGGCACCGCCGGGGACGCGCTGCCGGACGGGGTCGTGGACACGGTCCGGGCGCGGCTGGCCAAGCTGGGCGAGCCGTGCCGCGCGCTCGTCGCGACCGCGGCCGTGCTCGGCCGCGACGTCGACCCCGCCGCGCTCGCCGACGTCCTGGACCGGACGGCGGCCGACGTCCTGACCGACCTCGACGAGGCCGCGGAAGCCGGCATCGTGACCGCGCGGGGCTTCCGGCACGACCTGATCCGGGAGTCCGCGGCGGCCGGGCTGCCGACGGCGGCGCGGCTCACCGCGCACGCCCGGATGGCGGCGTGGCTCGAGCGGCGGGACCCGTCCCGGACGTCGAAGATCGCCCACCACTGGCTGGAGTCCCTGCCGGTCGGGGACGCCGCGCGCGCC
Source organism: Amycolatopsis sp. NPDC005961 (assembly GCF_040629235.1). Taxonomy (NCBI): domain Bacteria; kingdom Bacillati; phylum Actinomycetota; class Actinomycetes; order Pseudonocardiales; family Pseudonocardiaceae; genus Amycolatopsis; species Amycolatopsis sp. NPDC005961. The sequence goes on from NZ_JBEXVF010000106.1 coordinate 13,124, forward strand.
GCGCTGTGGGCCGAGCGGGCCGCCGACCAGGCCTTGGCGCAGCTCGCCTGGGAACGGGCGGCCGAGCTCTACCGGCGCGCGCTCGACGCGGCGCCCGCCTCCGCCGCCGACCGGGCGCGGCTGCGCCTGCGGGAGGGGATCGCCCACCTGCGCGGCGGCGAGATCGAGCGCGGCTCCCGCGTGCTGGAAGCCGCCGCCGACGCGGCTCGCGAAGCCGGGGACCCCGCCGTGCTCGGCGGGACGGCGCTGGCCATGGAAGGGCTGTCGGACCCGTGGGGCAGCTTCAACGGCGTCAAGGTCGCGCGGGAGGCCCTGGCCGGGCTCCCGCCCGGGGACGATCCGCTGCGCGCCCGGCTGCTCGCCCTGCAGGCGGGCGAAGCCGGGTTCCTCGGCGGCGACGAGGCCGAAACGGCGTCCGCCGAAGCACTGGCGATCGCCGAACGGCTCGGCGACCCCGACGTCCTCCGCTCGGCGTTGCGCGCCCGGCAGATGGTGCGTTCCTCGCCCGAGGGCGTGCACGAACGGCTCTCCCTCGCCCACCGCATGATCGCCCTCGGTGAGGAGAGCGACGACGCGGATGTCCAGCTGTGGGGCCGGTTGTGGCGGGTCGACGCGCTGCTCATGCTCGGCGGGCTCGGGGAGGCCGAGCAGGAGCTCGGCGCCCTGCGCGTACTCGCCGAACGTCTCCGCCGCCCGCTCGCGCGGTGGCACCACCTGCGCAGCTCCGCCACGCTCGCCGTCGCACGCGGGCAGTTCGACGACGCCGTCGATGCGGTCCAGCAGACCTTCGCGCTCGTCGCCGACCGCGCGCACATGTCGCTGCAGGGCGTGCCGATCACCGTGCTGGCGTCGATCGCCGGGCTCACCGGGCGGAGCGGCCTGGTGACGCCGGAGATGGAGCGCATCTTCGCCGAGAACGCCCCGCCGTTCGTCGCGCTGCTGCACGCCGCGTGGCTGCTGCACGCCGGCGACCGGGACCAGGCCGGCGAGCTCTACCGCCGGGCTCGCGTGTCCGAGCCGGTGCCGGTGCCCGCGACGCTGCCCGTGGCCGCCGCCGCCGTGGAGCTGGGCGCGGAGTTCGGGCCGCCCGACGCCGTCGAGCGGGCGGCGGCGATCCTGCGGCCGCACGCCGGGCTGTTCGTGACCGGCGGCGCGGGCTCGATCCTCGTCACCGGTTCGGTCCGCCGCTACCTCGGGCTCGCGGCCGCGGCCGCCGGCCGGCTCGACGAAGCGGTCCGGGAGTTCAAGCTCGCCGTCGCGGCCAACGACGACGCCGGCACGCCGCCCTACGCCGCGCTGGCTCGTTTCGGGCTGGCCAAGGTGCTGGCGCGGCGCGCTCGTCCAGGGGATGTCGACGAAGCTCTCGCCCTCCTCGCCTCGGTTTCGGCCACGGCCGACCGGCTCGGGATGGCCCCGCTGCACCACGAGGCCGGCGCCCTCGCCGTCGCACTGCGCGGGGACACCCCGGGCCCGCTGACCCGCCGCGAACGGGAAGTCGCCGCGCACGTCGCCGACGGCCTGACGAACAAGCAGATCGCCGCCCTGCTGCACATTTCCGAGCGGACGGCGGAAAGCCACGTGCAGCACATCCTCACCAAGCTCGGCTTCACCAACCGCGCCCAGGTCGCGACCTGGGTGACGGCCGCCGGGTCAGCGCGGCACCAGTGACAGCACGGCGTCGACGAGTTCGCGCCCTTCGAGCAGCACCGGGTCGTTGTGGTCGGCGCCGGGGACCTCGACCAGCCGCGCCGACGCCGCGGCGGCCACCTCCCGGCTCTGGGCCGGCGGGACGATGGAGTCGCGGCCGCCCAGGACCACCACCGTGGGGACGCGCAGGCGCGCGACCTCGTCCCGGACCGGGAACCGGTCGCGCAGCAGCAGCCGCACCGGCAGGAACGGGTAGATTTCGGCGCCCACGGCGGCGAGGTCCGTGAACGGCGAGCGCAGGAGCAGCGCGGCCGGCGGGTGGTCGAGGGCCAGTTCGGCGACCACGGCGCAGCCGAGGCTTTCGCCATGGAAAAGGAGCCGCTCCGGCGGCACGCGCCGGTCTTCGACGAGGTAGCGGTAGGCCGCGCGGACGTCGAGGGCCAGCCCGTCTTCGTCGGGGTCGCCCGCGTTGCCGCCGTAGCCCCGGTAGTCGAACATCAGCACCGCGAGGCCGGCTTGCGCGAGCTTCGCGGCCAGTGGCGCGCGACCGGCCCGGTTGCCGCCGTTGCCGTTGGCCACGAGCACGGTCGCCTTCGGGGCCGATCCCGCGGGTCCGACGAACCACGCGCCCAGCTCCAGGCCGTCGGCGGTGCGCAGTCGGACGTCCTCGGCGCCGGGCAGCACGGTGCCGGCGGCGGGCACGGGCGTGGTGTCCGGCTGGTAGATCAGGCGGCGCTGGAAGAGCCAGACGAGCGCGAGCACCAGCACGACGACCAGCACCAGCCCGAGCAGCACCCGCACGACCACGGTCCTAGTCAAGCGCACCCACCCGGGGAAACAACGGCGCCGCCCGGACGTTGTAGCAGTCGATGAGCATTCTCCGATTCTGCGTCCTCGGCGACTCCCTGGCGGCCGGCGTCGGCAGCACGCGCGCCGAAGACACCCTGGGGCAGCGCCTCACCCGGCAGCTGCGCGCGGCGGGCCACGCCGTGGACCTGCACGGCTACGGCGTGCCCGGCGCCCGGTCCGACGACCTCGAACGCCAGGTCGGCGTCGCCCTCCGCGACGGCGTGGACCTGGCGTTGATCGTGATCGGCGCGAACGACCTCGCGCGGCTCGTCCCCCCGGCGGTCGCCGCCGGGCAACTGCACGACGCGGTGGCCCGGCTGGTCCGCGCCGGCGCGCGCGTCATCGTGGTCCCGGCGCCGGACCTGGGGATCGTCTCGCGGATACCGGGGGCGTACCGGGGCCTGGTTTCGGCGGCGAGTGGTCAGTACGCACAGGCGCAGGCCGAGGCGGCCATCCGGGCGGGCGGCGCGGTCGCGGCTCCCGGACCCCAGCTCTCCGCCCGCTTCGCCGCGGATCCCGCGCTGTTCTCGGCCGACCGGTTCCACCCGTCGTCCGCCGGGTACGGGGTGATCGCGGACGCGCTGGCACCCCACGTGCTGGCCGTGGCGGCCGATCTCGCCGCGTAACCTCGGGCGCATGACCGCGCTCCCGGCCAGTCCGGTTCTCGTCCGCACCTGGTTCGGCGACGACGGCGCCTGGGCCGCCCTGGCCGAGGAGGTCCGGACGCCGAGCGAAGACGGCTTCCTGGCCGACGTCACCCTGCTGGACGACCCGGCGTTCGCCGGCCTGGACGCGGAAGCGTTGCGGGAGAAGCAAACCACCGGGCCGATCGTCTCCTTCCTCGCCGACGAGACGACCCTCACCAGTCCCGAGCACCCCGTGCTCGCCGTCCGGGTGCTCCCGCGCCGAGACGGCGACCAGCGCGACTTCGCGCCGTTCCGGGTGGTGCCCGCCGAGCTGTGGAGCGTGGAGAACAACCTCAACCTGGCGAACCTGGACTGGGCGGACTTCACCCGCTCGGCCGGCGCGGACGGCGTCTTCCGCGGCTTCGGTCAGTAGACCTCCCGCAGCAGCTCCACCACCGCGGCCGCCGACGGCAGCCGCGGCGCGTTCTTGGTGACGGCGTCCGCGACCGCGTCCGCCGCCAGCGCCGGGAGGTCGTCACGGCTCACGCCGAGGTCGCGCAGCGGGCGCTTGATCTCGATCGCCCCCGAAATCTCCCGGACCGCCTCGATCGCCGCGCCCGGCCAGTCCGGCGAAGGCGGCAGGTGCAGGGCGCGGGCCGTCGCTTCGTACGCCGAAGCCGCGGCCGGGGCGCTGAACGCCATCACCTCCTCCAGCACCGCCGCCAGCGCGACGCCGTGCGGGGTGCCCGTGTGCGCGGTCAGCGCGTGCCCGATCCCGTGGACCAGCCCGAGCCCGGACAACGTCAGCGCGTGCCCGGCCAGGTGCGCGCCGAGCATCAGCCCGGACCGCGCCTCCAGGTCCCCGCCGTCGCGGTAGGCCACCGGGAGCCAGCGCCCGACCAGGCTCACCGCTTGCGTCGCGTACGCCTCGGAAAACGGCGTCGACCCGCGCGAGGCCAGCGACTCGATGCCGTGGACCAATGCGTCCAGACCGGTCGCGGCGGTGACGCGCGCGGGCAGGCCGAGCGTGAGCTCCGGGTCCAGGACGGCGATCCGCGGCTTCACCGACGAGTGTCCGATGTAGACCTTCCGGCGGGCGCACCGGTCCTCGGTGACGCCGAACCCGTTGGTCTCGGCGCCGGTGCCGGCGGTGGTGGGCACCGCGATCAGGGGCAGGCCGTCACCCGCGTCCCACAGCCGGTACGCGTCCGCGGCGGCCGCGCCCGGGTTGCCGGCGAGCAGGGAGATGCCCTTCGCCGCGTCCAGCGCCGACCCGCCGCCGAGCGCGACCACGGCCGCGACGCCGAACTCGCGCAGGCGGGCGGCCCCGCGGTCGAGCTCCGCCGTCGACGGGTTCGGGCCGACGTCCTCGTGGACGGCGTGCTCGATCCCGGCCGCGGCCAGGATCTTCTCGACGCGCCCGACGATCCCGGTGGCCCGCAGGCCGCGGTCGGTGACCACGAAGACCCTGGTGTGCCCCAGGGATGCGACGAATCCCGGCAGCTCGGCCAGGACGCCGGGACCGTATTCGGTGCGGCCGGTCGGTTCCACGGTCAGGCGCATGCGGTCTCCTTCGGACGGCCGGGACGGCGGCGAGACGACCGTACGCGGCCTCCGCCCCGGTGGGTCAGATCCGCCACCGGTCCACCGCCTCCTCGTCCAGTTCGATGCCCAGGCCGGGCCGCCGCGGGACCGCCAGCTCGCCGGCCGGGGTGATCATCACGGGTTCGGCGAGCATGAAGTCGCGGCGTTCGGGCGTCCAGCCCGGCGGGTCCCACGGGAACTCGAAGTACGGGCCGCCGCCGACGCCGGCCGCGACGTGCAGGTTGGCCAGCACGCCGATGCCGTTGGTCCAGCTGTGCGGGGTGAAGGCGCGGTGCTTGAGCTGCGCGAGCTCGGCCAGCGTCCGGGCGCGGTGCATGCCGACCGCGAGCACGACGTCCATCTGGTAGACGTCGAGGACGTCGTGTTCGAGGTACCGCAGCAGTTCCGGCACCGAGTGGTGCATCTCCCCCGCCGCGATCCGCGTGCCGGGGTTCTCCGCCCGGAGCGTCCGGAAACCGGCGAGATCGTGGTAGGGCAAGGGCTCCTCGACCCAGAAGACGTCCAGCTCGGCCAGCCGGCGCACCAGCTTCCGGGTCTTGGCGAGGTCGGACGCGGGGCTCGTGTCGCCCGCCATCCGCCAGGACTGGTTGAGGTCCACCATGATCTCGAAGCCGGGGCCGAGCGCGTCGCGGACGGCGGCGACCGCGGCGACGCCGTTCTCCACGCGGTCGCGGTCGATACGGATCTTCATGGCGCGGAAGCCGGCTTCGCGGGCCCGCAAGGCGGTCTCGACGCGCTCTTCGGGCGGCTTCAGCTCGGCCGAGGAGGCGTAGGCGGGCAGCTCGCGGGCGGCGTTGCCGAACAGCGTCGCCACCGGCAGGCCGGCGACCTGGCCGATGATGTCCCAGAGGGCGACTTCGAGGGGCCAGAAGCGGCCGCCGTGGAAGTTGGCCGTCTCGATGGCCTTGACGTGCCGGACGATGGCGAGGGGGTCCTCGCCGAGGAACAGGTGCTCGACCGCTTCGAAGCCGGCCATGGTGTCGCCGGAGCCGACGCCGGTGACGCCGTCGTCGGTGTGGACGCGCACGATGGTGGCATCGAAGTGGCGGCGCGGGTCCGGGTCCCAGGCCGCGCGCAGCGGCGGGTCCAGCGCGAGCCGCAGCCGGTCGAGGGTGATGGCGGTGATCTTCATCGGGCCACCACCGCCGTGCCGAGGGGGCCGATGAGCGCGGGGGACGCGAAGGTCATGGATGCTCCCGGTCGGTGGGTGGTGCGGGTGGGATCGACAGTAGGAGCGCACGGAAACGGCGGGCAAGGGACGGCGCGACATTGCTCTGGCGCCCACCGCCCGGATCCCGTGGACATTCCACGGTGGACGGTCAGCGGGTCGTGGGGGCTCCGCCGTCGACGTGCGGCGTCTGGCCGGTGAGCTTCCCGCGGAAGAACTCGCGAAGCTGGAGGTGACCCTCCGCGCGCGCACGTCCCCCGGCGGCGGGGACGGCTGATACCCCGACGGGAGGTTCCGGCGCTCCCCCGTGGACAGACTCCCCGCCGTGGCGGGCAGGTGTAGCCGCCGGGGTGACCGGGTACCTCTCCGCGCACACCCTCGGAGGGAGCTGACATGGGTATTCTCGTCGGACTGCTGGTGATCTGGGCCGTCCTCGCCGTCCTCGGCATCGTCATCAAGGGGCTCTTCTGGCTGATCATCGTCGGCGCGGTGCTGTTCGTCGCGACCGCCGTGATCGGCTTCGTCAAGCGGGAGTCCCTCGGCCGCGGGAAGTGACATCACGGTTGAACGCCGGAAACAGCCGTTCGATCTGCAGACGACCCGAAAGCGTGCTATTCGATCACTATGACCGAATCACCGAACTACCCGAACTATCCCGAATCCGCCGGTGCCGGCCAGCCGGCCGCCGTGACCGCTCGGCCCAGCACCGTCGAAGGCGCTTTCTGGGCGTTCATCGCCTCGACCGTCATCGGGCTCATCGGCGGACTGCTGATCTTCGGAAATCGTGACGCGATCACCGATGCGCTGCGCAATTCGAACAGACAAAACGGCGGCGGCCTCACCGAGACGCAGATCGACCAGGCCGTGAACATCGCGATGATCACCGCCGTCGTGATCGCCGTGGTCATCGCCGCGCTCTATCTGCTGTTCGCGTTCAAGCTGCGCGCCGGCCGGAACTGGGCGCGCATCGTGCTGACCGTGCTGACCGCCCTGCAGCTGATCTCCCTGCTGGTCGGGCAGAGCACGATCGTCGCCTACTTCGGCGTGCTCGCCGCCGCCGTCGGGGTGGTGCTTTCGTTCATGGCGCCGTCGAACGCGTACTTCGCGTCCACCAAGGCGATCCGCTAGGAACCGGGTCAGCGGCCGTCCCACGGGCGGCCGGCCAGGAGGTTGGTCACCCACCGCAGCGCGGTCTCGCAGAGAGCACCCTCGGGGCCGCGCCGGTGGGCGACCACGTCGTCGTCGCACCAGAGCATCAACGCCGTCGCGCCGCCGGCGGTCGGGGTCAGCCCGACCACCCAGCGCCGGCCGCCGAGGGCGAGGACGCGCTCCGCGGTGTTCCACCGCCCGCGCGAGCCGGTCACCGTCCACGCCGACATCCGGGCCAGCTCCGCGACCGTCCTGGCCCCCTCCTCGTTCCGGCCGTTCATCTCGCCACTGTCGCACGCCCGGACCGCCCGAGCCGGGACGTCGGGGCCGCGACCCGCTGGGCGAGCGCCGCACCCGGCGTTCCCTACCGGCCCGTGGTGCCGTCGATCAGCTCGCGCAGGATGTCGGCGTGGCCGGCGTGGCGGCCGGTCTCCTCGATCATGTGCACCAGCGCCCAGCGCATCGACGGCGGTGAGCCGCCGGGGCGGGACACCGGCTCGGTCAGGTCGGTGCACGCGTCGATGACCGCGTTGGCCTCCTCGACCGCCGCGCGGTAGCCGGCCAGCAGCTCGGCGACCGTCTCCTCGGGACGCGGGCGGAACGTGCCGGGCCAGTCGGCCGTGCGCTCGCCGAGGAACGTGAAGCGCTCGACGTGGGTCAGGTGCCGCACCAGCCCCAGCAGTGACGTGCCCGACGGCACGCCCGCCGTCCGGATCTGCGGCTCCGGCACGCCCTCGGCCTTGGCGGCCACCGCGGCGCGCAACTGGTCGAGGAACGCGCGCAGCACGTCCTTCTCTCCCGGGCCGGTACGCGGGGGCGGGGTGTCGCGTTTACGGGGCATGGCAAGTCCTCCTCGGACGGTCATCGGCGGCGGATCAGCAGCAGGTGGTCGACGACGTCGGCGACCTGCCCGCCGGGTCCGGTGGCACGACGGGACAGAGCATCCGCGCGCTCGACGGTCCATTCGCCGGCGTCGAGTTCCAGCGACAGAGCCACTTCCCGCGCGGACGGGAACCGCGCGTCCTGGTCCCACGACCACGGTGCGGCGGACCCGTGGTCGACGACCAGCAGCCGGCCGCCCGGGGACAGCGCTTCCGCGGCTTGGCGCAGCACGCGGGCGCGCGGCAGGGCGAAGGGCGTGTGCAGGTAGTGCGCCGAGACGAGGTCGAAGCGGCCCGCGGGGAACGTCGCGCCCAGGTCGTGCCGCTCGGCGGTGACCCGGTCGCCGAGCCCCAGCTCCCGGGCGCGGGCGGCCAGGCGGGCGATCGCGACGCCGGAGATGTCGGCCGCGGTCACGTGCCAGCCGCGGCGGGCGAGCCACAGCGCGTCGCCGCCGGCGCCGCTCCCCAGGTCGAGCGCCGTGCCGGGGTCGAGATCGGTCACGACCTCGGTGAGCCTGACGTTCGCGCGGGGGTCGGCCGTCGGTGTCGCGTGGTGGGCGTCCCAGAACTCGGTGGTGGTCATGGGCCCACCGTGCCCCGGGCGTGCCGAGGTGGCACGGTTTCTTGCGGTTTCGGCAAGATGGCCGGGTGACCGACGACATCGAGGACGTCCTGCAGGCCGTCGGCCCCCGGCTGCGGACCCTGCGCCGCCACCGCGGGCTCACGCTGGCCGAGGTGGCCGGCACCACCGGGATCTCGGAGAGCACGCTGTCCCGGCTGGAAAGCGGGCAGCGGCGGGCCGGCCTGGAGCTGCTGCTGCCGTTGGCGCGCGCCTACCGGGTCCCGCTCGACGACCTCGTCGGCGCGCCCCGCACCGGCGACCCGCGCGTCCACCTCACCCCGCTCCACCGCCACGGCATGACGTTCGTGCCGCTCTCGCGCCGGCCGGGCGGCATGCAGGCGTACAAGATGATCATCCCGGGCAGCGACCGGCCGCTCGAGCCGGACCACCAGACCCACGACGGTCACGAGTGGCTCTACGTGCTCCACGGGCGCCTGCGGCTGGTCCTCGGCGAGCACGACCTGGTGCTGCCCGCCGGCGAGGCCGCGGAGTTCGACACGACGCTGCCGCACTGGCTCGGGAGCGCCGACGGGCAGGCCGTCGAGCTGCTGATCCTCTTCGGGCAGCACGGCGAACGCGCGCACCTGCGCGCCCGCGCCACTCGTGACTGAACGGGTGTCATCACGGTGTCAGGCCGGTGTCAGGTCACCCGGCGAAGGTGATCACCACACACCGCAGGACACACTCGAGGGGAACCACGATGACCACCTTCACCACGCCGGAACCGATCACCGCCACGCTGACCACCGCCGGCGCCCGCGTGCGCATCGCCGCCGGCGACCGCCCGGACACCGTCGTGTGGGTCGAACCCGTCGACAGCGCGAACAAGTCGGACGTCAAGGTGGCCGAGCAGACCGAAGTCGCCTTCGCCGCCGGAGAACTGTCGATCAAGACGAACAAGCCCGGCGCCAAGAGCGGTTCGGTGGCCATCACGATCGAGCTGCCCGCCGGATCGGCGCTGGTGCTGGAGACGGCCTGGACGGACGTGCACGCCGACGGCCCGCTCGGCGCCTGCGAGCTGGACGTGGCGTCGGGACGGGTGAACCTCGGCCACGTCGCCGCGCTGCGGGGCCGCCTGTCGGCCGGCAGCGAGGTCGCGATCGACCGCGTCGCCGGGGCCGCCGAGCTCGACGGCGGCGCGGCCGGCGTCCGGATCGGCGAGGCCGGCGGTCCGCTGCGGTACCTGGGTTCGACCGGGCAGGTGTGGATCGGCCACGCCCGTTCCGACGTCGACCTCACCGGCTCCGGCGGCAGCTTCACCGTCGACCGCGCCGACGGCGGTGTCTTCGCCAAGGCCGCGAACTGCCCGATCCGGATCGGGCGCATGACCCGCGGCCGGGCGGACCTGGCCAACGCCGCCGGCGGCATCGAGGTCGGCATCGCCGAAGGCACCGCCGCGTCGGTGGACGCGGACAGCACGAAGGGCGCGGTGCGCAACTCCCTGCCGGACAACGCGGGCGAGTCCACGGACCGGGTCACGGTCCACGCCCGCACGCGCCTCGGCGACATCGTCGTCCACCCCGCGGTCGCCTGAGCCACGGGATCGATTTCCGGAGAACGACCCGGCCGGAACCACGTCCGGCCGCGGATTTCCCAGGGTTCTCCCAGAACCTCCCAGGAACCGGCCAGGCGGGCGGGCCAGGCTCGCCGCCATGACCACCATCGAAATCCGCGGCCTGACCAAGCGGTACGGCCCCGACACCGTCGTGGACGACCTGTCGTTCACCGTCACACCCGGGCAGGTGACCGGGTTCCTCGGGCCGAACGGGGCCGGCAAGTCCACGACCATGAAGATGATCCTCGGCCTCGCCGCCCCGACCCGCGGGTCCGTCACGGTCGGCGGCCGCCGCTACCGCGACCTTCCCGTGCCGCTCACCGAGGTCGGCGCCCTGCTCGACGCCGGGGCCGTCCACGGTGGCCGGAAGGCCTGCGATCACCTGCTGGCGCTCGCGGTGAGCAACGGGCTCCCGCGGCGCCGGGTCGGCGAGGTGCTCGCCCGGACCGGGCTGGAGGGCGTGGCCGGCAAGCGGGCGGGCGGGTTCTCCCTCGGCATGCGGCAGCGCCTCGGCATCGCGGCGGCGTTGCTCGGCGACCCGCGCGTGCTGATCTTCGACGAGCCGGTGAACGGGCTCGACCCCGAAGGCATCCGGTGGATCCGTGACTTCATGCGCTCCCTCGCCCGCGAAGGCCGGGCCGTGCTGGTGTCCAGCCACCTGATGAGCGAGATGGCGCAGACCGCCGACCACCTGGTCGTCATCGGGCGCGGGCGGCTCGTCGCCGACACCGCCGTGAGCGAGCTCGTGCGCGGCGAAGGCACCGTGCTCGTCCGCACGCCGGACGCCGGCTTCGCCCGGCTGCTCGTCACCGCCGGCGCCACCGTGCGCGAAGGCGTCGAGGCCTCGCTCGTCGTCTCCGGCCTGACGAGCGGCGAGATCGGCAAGCTCGCCGCCTACCACGGCGTCGCGCTCGCCGAGCTCACCCCGCAGCGCGTCTCGCTCGAAGACGCCTTCATGGAGCTGACCAAGGACAGCGTCGAGTACGAGGGAGCCTCCGCGTGACTTTCGCCCACTCGGTCCACGCGGAGTGGATCAAGCTCCGCAGCCTGCGCTCGACCTGGTACACCCTGGTGTGCCTCTTCGGGGTCGGGCTCGGCATCACCGCCCTGGCCATGAACTCCGCCGCGAAGACGTACGCCGAGGACCCGCAAGCCTGGGACCCCACCAACCGCAGCCTGACGGCGTACATCGTGGCGCAGCTGATCATCGGCGTGCTGGGCATCCTGGTCGTCACGTCCGAGCACGCCACCGGGCTCATGCAGACGTCCCTGATCGCCACGCCCCGGCGGCACCGGCTGCTGGCGGCGAAGGTCGTGGTGGCCGTCGGAGTCGCCGTGGTGGCGGGTCAGGCCCTGATGTTCGGCGCCTTCTTCCTCGGCCAGACCGTGCTGGCCGCGCAGGACCTGCCGCACGCCCGGTTCGGCGACCCGGGTGTGCTTTCCGCCGTGACGGGCGGCGGGCTCTACCTCGCGGCGATCGCGCTGCTCGCGGCCGGGCTCGGCACGCTCATGCGGGCCACCGCGGGCGCACTCGCCACGCTCGTCGGGATCGTCTTCCTGGTGCCCGCCCTCGCGGGCCTCTTCCCGTCGTGGCTGCGCGAGCTGTTCTTCTACTGGCCGACGCTCGGCGCGTCGGCGATCCTCAAGACGGTCCCCGACCCGGACTTCCCGCACCCCTGGCTGAACCTGGCCGGGATGTGCGCGGGCGTCGCGGTCGTGCTGGCCGTCGCGTTCGCGGTGTTCCGGCGCCGGGACGTCTGATGCGGGAGGTGGTCCGGGGCCTGGCCGCCGCCGTCGCCGCGCTGCTCGCGATGGCGGGGGTCGCTGCGGCCGGCCTGGCGCTGCTCGGTGCCGTCCGGTTAACCCCGGCGGTCGTGGCGCTCGCCGTGGGCGGGCCGGTGGACGTCGAAGCGGTTCCGTCCGGCGGGTTTCCGGTCGCCGTCCGGGGCGGTCTGCACGCGATCCCGCTCGGGGTTTCCCTTGCGGGCGCGGTGGTTCTGGGGTGGCTGCTGCGCCGGCGTGACGGCGAGCTGCTCGTCCGCGGCACGGTGGCCGTGCCGGCTTTCGCGGCCGGGATGGCCGGGATCGCCGCGCTGGCGAACGGAAAGCTGCCCGAAGCCACCACCGGCGGCCTGCGAGGCTGCGTCTCCGCCGGGCCGGGAATCCCGGTGCCCGGCCGGGTGGACGCCGGGTTCTCGGTCGCGGTCGGCCCCGCGGCCCTGGGTGCGGCGATCCTGGCGCTCGCCGTCGTCGGCGCGTGCTGGCTGACGACGCGATTTCCTTCCGTGGCAACGGGTTTTCGGGTGCTGCGGTGGCCGCTGTCCGTACTCGTCGTCGGAGGTACAGCCGCCGCCGGGGCGTTCGGTGGCGCCGCGGCCGCCGGCGGGGTCCTGCTCGTCCTCCCCCAGCTGGTGACCGGGGCCGTGCTGCTGGGACTCGGGGTGCCGTGGACGGTGGCCCCCGCGCTCCCCTGCGTGCCGGATTTCGGGCACTTCGCGCCCGGGCTCTGGGTGTCCGGCGCGCTCCTGCTGGTCTCCGTGCTCGTCCTCGTCGTCCGCCGCGGTCGCCCGCTGCGCCGGGCGGCGGCCGTCGGCGCGGTGGCGGGTGGCGTGGCGGTCGTCATGACGCTGCTCTCGCGCGTTTCGGCCGACGTCTCGGTGGCCGCGTTCGGCTTCTCGGTGCCGGTCCTGGACGTGCGGCTCACCGCGAACCCGCTGCTCGCGCTCGCGGCCGGCGCGCTCGCCGGGTTCGCGGGCAGCCTGCTCGCCGGCGCGATCTCCGTATCCTCGCGGGCATGGAAGCGATGAGCGCCGAACGGCTGCTGGTGGTCGACGACGAAGCCACCGTCCGCGAGCTGCTGTCGGCCGCGCTCCGGTTCGCCGGGTTCCGGGTGACGTCCGCGGCGACGGCGGGAGAAGCCGTCGGCCCGCCCCCCCCCGGGCCCCCCCCCCGGGGGGGGCTGGGGGTGAATGATCCCGCCAATGGGGGGCACACGGTAGATCCCCACACAGATCACAA
>NZ_JBEXVF010000107.1:0-25640 GCF_040629235.1 Amycolatopsis sp. NPDC005961
GGCCGGCCTCCCAGTCCGGCGCCGTGAGGTCCACCGCGACCGTGCGGTGCTCGACGTGCGCGCGGGCGTCGGGCGAGCATCAGCCCGCCCGCGATGCAGGCACCCTGGACGCTCGCGATCATCGGCTTGGGGATCTCCCGCCACCGCCGGCACATGCCCAGGTAGACCTCGGACTCGCGGGCGAACCGCTGGTCACCGCCGGCCCGATCGGTGTGGTCCCACCACAGCACCGAACGCCGGTCGAACGTCTGGTCCACATCGCGGCCCGGCGTGCCGATGTCGTGCCCGGCGGAGAAGTGCTTGCCCTCCCCCGCCAGCACGATCACCTTGACTTCGGCGTCATTCACGGCGCGCGCGAAGGCGTCGTCGAGGGCGTAGGTCATCGCCGAGTTCTGGGCGTTGCGGTACTCGGGCCGGTTCATCGTGACCACGGCGACCGGCCCGCGGCGCTCGTAGCGGACGACGTCCTCGCTCATTTCGTCTCCTCACTGAGCAGCCGCTTCAGCACCTTGCCGGAAGCGTTGCGGGGCAGCGCGTCGAGGAACACGACGGACCGCGGGGTCTTGTAGTTGGCGAGCCGTTCGCGGCAGAAGGCGAGCACGTCGGCTTCGGTGAGGCCGGCGCCGACGACGAAGGCCCGGCCGACCTCGCCGAGCCGCTCGTCCGGGACGCCGGTCACGGCGACGTCGCGGACGCCGTCCAGTTCGGTGAGCGCCTGCTCGACCTCGGCCGGGTAGACGTTGAAGCCGCCGCAGATGTACATGTCCTTGAGCCGGCCGGTGAGGGTGAGGTTCCCCGCGTCGTCCAGCTCGCCGACGTCACCGGTGTGCAGCCAGCCGTCGTCATCGATGGCTTTCGCGGTCGCTTCGGGGTCGTCGAGGTAGCCGAGCATCACGTTCGGTCCCCGCAGGACCACTTCGCCCGGCGAGCCGTGGATCCCGACCTCGAACCCGGCGGTCGCGCGGCCGGACGTCTTCGCGACCAGCTCGGCGTCGTCGCCCGGGCGGCACATCGTCACGACGACGGCTTCGGTGAGACCGTACGCGGTGAGGACGACGTCGAAGCCCAGCTCGGAGCGCATGCGCCGGACCAGCGACGCCGGCACGTCGGCGGCGCCGGTGACCGCGAGCCGCAGGGGAGACAGGTCGCCGCGTCCGGACTCGTGCAGCAGGGACTGGAAGATCGTCGGCGCGCCCGGCAGCACCGAGATCCGCTCCTTCTCGATCAGGTCCAGCGCGGCGCGCACGTCGAACACGGCCTGCGGCACGAGGGTCGCGCCGGTCAGCAGGCCGACGACGATCCCGGCCTTGTAACCGAAGCTGTGGAAGAACGGGTTGATCACCAGGTACCGGTCGTCGGCGGTGACCCGGCCGCACTCCGCCCAGGCCGCGGCGACGCCGACGACCTGCCGGTGGGCCGACAGGACGCCCTTCGAGCGGCCGGTCGTGCCGGAGGTGAACAGGATGTCGCTCACGTCGTCCGGCTCGACCGCGTCCGCGCGCGCCTCGGCTTCCGCGAGGGGCACGCGCTCGGCGAGATCCAGGAACTCGTCCCAGCCGAGCGCGTCCCCGACCGGCCGGTGCGGCTGTTCCAGGGCGACCCGGACGACCGTGCCGAGATCGGGCAGGTCCGCGCCGGTCGCGACGATCGCCGCGTGGCGGTCGGTGCCGAGGAAGTCGGCCGCGACGACCAGGGCTTTCGCCCGGCTGCGGACCAGCAGGTCCACGGTCTCGGCGGCGGTGAACCGGGTGTTGACCGGCACCAGGGTCGCGCCCGCGTAGAGCGCGCCCAGCGCCGTGAGCACCCAGTGGTGGGTGTTCGGGAGGGTGATCGCGACGCGGTCGCCGGGCCGGAGACCGCGGGCGAGGAAGGCCCGCGCGACCGACTGAACACGTTCCAGAAGGTCGTCGAAACCGAGCCGGAGTGCCCCGTCGACCAGTGCCTCGGACGACCCGAACTTCGTAGCGGCATCGCGGACGACGGCCGGGATCGTGGTCTGACCCACCACACCCTCCTCTGGACCGGCAAACTAGAACGTGTTCTCATTAGCCTAGGTGCCGGACCGGCCCGGCAGCAAGGAGGCGTGCGTGGAACCGACGCGATTCCGCCGCGAGATCGCGGGCTGGCTCGCGGACAACCTGACCGGCGAGTTCGCCGCGGTGCGCGGTCTCGGCGGGCCGGGACGCGAGCACGAGGCGTTCGACCTGCGCCTGGCCTGGGAACGCCACCTGGCCGCCGCGGGCTGGACGTGCGTCGGCTGGCCGGTCGAGCACGGCGGCCGCGGCTTGTCCCTCGACGAGCAGGTCGCCTTCCACGAGGAGTACGCGGCGTCCGGCGCGCCCGCGCGCGTCAACCACATCGGCGAGCAGCTGCTCGGCC
Source organism: Amycolatopsis sp. NPDC005961 (assembly GCF_040629235.1). Lineage (NCBI taxonomy): Bacteria > Bacillati > Actinomycetota > Actinomycetes > Pseudonocardiales > Pseudonocardiaceae > Amycolatopsis > Amycolatopsis sp. NPDC005961. The sequence continues at coordinate 2,380 of NZ_JBEXVF010000107.1, forward strand.
CGACCCTCATCGCCTTCGGCTCGCCCGAGCAGCGGAAACGGTTCCTGCCGAAGATCGTCGCCCTCGAGGAGCTGTGGTGCCAGGGCTACTCCGAGCCCGGCGCCGGCTCCGACCTCGCCGCCGTCTCGACGTCGGCGGTCCGGCGCGACGGCGACTGGGTGATCAACGGCCAGAAGATCTGGACGTCCCTGGCCCACGTGGCCGACTGGTGCTTTGTCGTCGCGCGCACCGAACCGGGATCGCAGCGCCACCACGGCCTCTCCTACCTCCTGGTGCCGCTGCGCCAGGACGGCGTCACCGTGCGGCCGATCCAGCAGCTGACCGGCACGTCGGAGTTCAACGAAGTCTTCTTCGACGACGCCCGCACGTCGGCCGAGCTGGTCGTAGGCGAGCCCGGCGAGGGCTGGCGGATCGCGATGGCCACCCTCGGCTTCGAACGCGGCGTCTCGACGCTCGGCCAGCAGATCGGGTTCCGCCGCGAACTCGACGACATCGTCGCCGAAGCCAAGCGGCTCGGCACCTACGACGACCCGCTGCTGCGCACCGACCTCACCCGCGCCCGGATCGGCCTGCGGGTCCTGCGCGCGCACGCGCTGCGCACGCTCGGCCGCCCGGCCGGGCCGGAGGTCGCCGTCGGGAAGCTGCTGTGGGCGCAGTGGCACCGCGGGCTCGGTGAGCTGGCGGTGCGCGCCCGCGGCGCCCGGTCCCTGACCGCGGACGGCGCCGAGCTGGACGACGCCCAGCGGCTCTACCTGTTCACCCGCGCCGACACCATCTACGGCGGGTCGGACGAGATCGAACGGAACATCATCGCCGAGCGCGTGCTCGGCCTGCCGAGGGAGGCACGCCCGTGATCCCGCAGTACCCGACCGGCCACGACCTGCTGTCCGGGAAGGTCGTCGTGGTCACCGCCGCGGCCGGCACCGGTATCGGCTCGGCCGTGGCTCGCCGCTGCCTGGAAGAGGGCGCGAGCGTCGTCATCTCGGATTGGCACGAACGACGGCTCGGTGAGAAGGCGGCCGAGCTGGCCGAACTCGGCAAGGTGCACGCGGTTCCCTGCGACGTCACGAAGGAAGAGCAGGTCCAGGCGCTCATCGACGGCGCGGTCGGCCACTTCGGACGCCTCGACGTCATGGTGAACAACGCCGGGCTGGGCGGCACGAAGTCCGTGCTGGACATGGCCGACGACGAGTGGTCCCGCGTCCTGGACATCACGCTCACCGGGACTTTCCGGTGTACGCGAGCGGCGCTGCGGCAGTTCGTCGCCCAGGGCGGCGGCGGGGCGATCGTCAACAACGCGTCGGTCATCGGCTGGCGTGCCCAAGCCGGGCAGGCGCACTACGCCGCCGCGAAAGCCGGGGTCATGGCGCTGACCCGCTGCTCCGCCCTCGACGCCGCCGAGCACGGCGTCCGGATCAACGCCGTCGCGCCCAGTCTCGCCATGCATCCGTTCCTGGCCAAGGTGACCAGCGACGAACTCCTCGAAGACCTCACCAAACGCGAGGCGTTCGGCCGCGCCGCCGAGCCGTGGGAGGTGGCCAACGTCATGGTCTTCCTCGCCAGCGACTACGCGAGCTACCTCACCGGCGAAGTCGTCTCCGTCTCCAGCCAGCACCCCTAGGAGCTCCCGTGCCCGAAGCCTTCCTCCTCGACGCGGTCCGCACCCCGGTCGGCCGGCGCGGCGGCGCGCTGTCCGGGTGGCACTCCGCCGACCTCGGCGCGCACGTCATCCGCGCGGTCGTCGAGCGCGCGGGCGTCGACCCGGACCTCGTCGACGACGTCATCCTCGGCTGCACGGACACCCTGGGCCCGCAGTCGGGCAACATCGCGCGGACGGCGTGGCTGGCCGCCGGGTTCCCGGACCACGTGCCCGGGGTGACGATCGACCGGCAGTGCGGGTCGAGCCAGCAGGCGGTCCACTTCGCCGCGCAGGCGGTCATGTCGGGGACGCAGGACCTGGTGCTGGCCGGCGGTGTGCAGAACATGAGCCGCATCCCGATCAGCGCAGCGATGCTCGCCGGGCGCGAGTACGGCTTCGACGACCCGTTTTCCGGCTCGAAGGGCTGGCAGGAGCGCTACGGCAGCGTCGAGGTGTCGCAGTTCCGCAGCGCCGACATGATCGCTGCGCACTGGGACATCAGCCGGGAAGCGATGGAGGAGTACGCGTTCCGCAGCCACCAGCGGGCCCTCTCCGCCATCGACTCCGGGAGGTTCGACGCGGAAATCGCGCCGGTCGACGGCTTCGAGCAGGACGAAGGGCCACGCCGGGACACATCGTTGGAGCGGATGCGCGGCCTGAAGCCGCTCGCCCCGGAGTCCCGCCTGACGGCGGCGGTGGCCAGCCAGATCTCCGACGGCGCGAGTGCGGCGCTGGTGGCGTCGGAGGCGTTCGTGAAGGAGCATGACCTGACGCCGCGGGCCCGCATCCACCACTTGTCGGTCCGTGCGGCGGACCCGGTGTGGATGCTGACCGGCCCGATCCCGGCGACGTCCCACGCGCTCCGGAAGACTGGGCTCGCGATCGGGGACATCGACCTGTTCGAGGTCAACGAGGCGTTCGCGAGCGTGGTGCTGGCGTGGCTCGACGAAACGGGCGCGGACCCTTCGCGGGTGAACGTCAACGGCGGCGGCATCGCCCTCGGCCACCCCATCGGGGCGACCGGGACGAAGCTCCTCGCGACGCTCCTGCACGAGCTGGAGCGCCGCGAGGGGCGTTACGGGTTGCAGACGATGTGCGAAGGCGGCGGCACCGCCAACGTCACCATCATCGAACGCCTGTAGCTCAGCCGAGGGCGCGCAGCTTCGGCAGCACGTCCTCGGAGAACTGGCTCAGGAACCGCTCCTGGTCGTGACCCGGGCCGTGGAAGACCAGGTGGTTCAAGCCCGCGTCCAGGTACGGCTTGATCTGCGCCACGGCCTCGTCCGGGTCCGACGCCACGATCCAGCGCTTGGCGACCTGCTCGATCGGCAGCTCGTCGGCCAGCCGTTCCATCTCCTCGGCCGAGGTCACGCTGTGCTTCTGCTCCGCCGACAGCGACAGCGGCGCCCAGAACCGCGTGTTCTCCAGCGCCTTCTCGTGGTCGCGGTCGTACGACAGCTTGATCTCGATCGTCCGGTCGACGTCCTCGAGCGACTTCCCGGCCGCCTCGGCGCCTTCCTGGACCGCGGGCATCAGCTTCTCGGTGTAGAGGTCCATGCCCTTGCCGGACGTGCAGATGAACCCGTCGCCCGCACGGCCCGCGTACTTGGCCACCACCGGGCCGCCCGCGGCGATGTACACCGGCACCGGCTGCTCCGGGCGGTCGTAGATCTTCGCGTCGACCAGCTCGTAGTAGTCGCCCTTGAAGTTCACGTTGTCGCTGGTCCACAGCTCGCGGATCAGCTTGATCGACTCACGCAGCCGCGCGAAGCGCTCCTTGAACTCCGGCCACTCGCGCCCCGATACGGCGATCTCGTTCAGCGCCTCGCCCGACCCCACGCCGAGGATCACGCGGCCGTTCGACAGCAGCGACATCGTCGCGAACGCCTGGGCGATCACGGCCGGGTTGTACCGGAACGTCGGGGTCAGCACGCTCGTGCCGATCTGCACCCGCTTCGTGCGCTCGGCGACCGCCGGCATCCAGGCCAGCGCCCACGGCGCGTGGCCACCCTCGTGCCGCCACGGCAGGAAGTGGTCCGACACCCAGACCGAGTCGAGGCCGACCTCTTCGGCACGCACCGCGTACTCGACCAGGTCCCGCGGTCCGAACTGCTCCGCCGACGCCTTGTATCCGACCTTGAGCGCCACGCTCATCCTCCCGTTTCCCGGCCGAGACGGTGGAGAATCTCACCTGCCTCGGCCACTGTGCCCTCGACGATCCCGGCCACCGTGGGCAAGTCGTGGATCATGCCCACCACCTGTCCCGACGCTAGCACTCCGGCGTCCGTCCGGCCTTCGACCAGCCCCGCCCGCAACAGCATCGGGGTGTTGGCCGCCATGACCAGCTGACTCCAGGTCAGATCGTTGCCGTGCTTCATCGCAAGGCCTTCTTTGACCATGGCAACCGGGGACAGTCCGGTGATATTCCGGAAGCGCAGCGCGTTCCGCGCGGCCTGCGCGAGGCCGCGCAGCCGCCCGGTGCGTTCGAGCTTCTCGACGAGATCGGTGCGCAGGACCCGGTGCGGCATCCCGTCGACGCGCCGGGTGACGACCGTCCCGGTGAGACCCTGCTCGAGGTACACGCGCTTGACGTCGTCGGGGACCGTGCTCTCCTTGCTCAGCAGGAACCGGGTGCCCATCGCCACCCCGGCCGCGCCGTAGGCCAGCGCCGCCGCCAGGCCGCGGCCGTCGAAGAACCCACCGGCGGCGATAACCGGGATGTCGACGACGTCCAGCACCGACGGCAGCAGCAGCGTGGTGGCCACTCCCCCGGTGTGCCCGCCGCCTTCGCCGCCCTGGACGATGACGGCGTCGGCGCCCCACGCGGCGACCTTCTCGGCGTGCCGCGCGGCGCCGATCGACGGGATGACGACGATCCCGTGGTCCCGCAGCTTGGCGATCATCTCCTTGCGCGGCGCGAGCGCGAACGACGCCACCTTGACGCCCTCGCGGATCAGCAGGTCGACGCGGTCACCGGCGTCGGCCGCGTCGGCGCGGAGGTTGACCCCGAACGGCTTCTCCGTGCGCTTCTTGACTTCGGCGATCGCCGCTTCCAGCTCGCCGAAGCTCATCGTGGCCGACGCGAGGATGCCGAGCGCGCCCGCCTCGGCGGTCGCCGAGACGAGCCGCGGGCCGGCGACCCAGCCCATCCCGGTCTGCACGACCGGGTGCTCGACGCCGACGAGCCGGGTCAGCGCCGTCTTCACGCCGGGACTTCCTTGTCGCGCAAGCTCTTCGGGTCCACGACCTCGCGGATGAGCCGCAGCTCGTCGCCGGTCGGCTCGCGGCTGGTCCCGGCGCCACCGAAGTCGATCTCGAACGTGGTCGCCGCCGCGACCTCGCCGGCGGTGACGCCGGGGTGCAGCGACACCGCCCGCATCGCGTGCTCGGGACCACCGAAGTCGAAGACGCCGAGGTTCGTGACCACGCGGTACACGTCGTGGAACTTCTCCGCCGACGGGCCCGCCTTGGCCGCGTTGTCGTAGCCCACGCCCGAAACGACGTCCACGGTGTCCACGAAGACCCGCGAAGAGTGCCGCGGCACCCAGTAGCTGGTGCGGTGGTTGACGGTGTTGCCCGGCGCGCCCCGCACGCCCAGGAGCTGCTTCTTCGGCCGCGCGTGGTCGCCGATGGCGGAGATGTTCTGGTTGCCGTACCGGTCGATCTGGTTGGCGCCCATGACGACGTGCCGGCGGCCGTGCGGCACGATCGTGTCGAGCATCTTCCGGAACGGCTGCCACCCCTCGACGACGCCGTCCGTGGTGACCAGGCAGGCCTCGCCGTCGGACATCAGCAGGTCGGGTTCGAACGTCAGCCGCGCGAGCTTGGCGCCCAGCTGCGGGACCAGCCCCATCGGGCTGACGACGATCTCGCCGTCGCCGCGGAACACCTCGGCCATCGCCACCACCGCGATCTCGGCCCGGGTCGCGCTCATGCCGCCTCCGCCTCGAACTTGTCCACTTCGGACAGATAGGTGCGTTCGTCGCCGGAGAGGAACCGGTCCACGAATCCCGGCCACGCGCCGGGATCCTTGGCACAGGCGGCGTAGTGACGCTGGAAGCGCTCGTCCCGGCCGTAGTCCGGCACGGCCGTGGTGAAGTGCGCGCCGCGCGGCGCCTCGACGACGCCGTCGACCGCGCCGCGGTTGAGCAGCAGCGACTGCACCGGCCCGCCCGCCATCAGCTCGGGCGTGTCGACGACCTTCTCCACCGACACGAACCGCTTCTCCGCGGCCAGGCAGAACAGGTCGTCGAAGTAGGGGTCCGGGCCGAGGTACTGGGCGTTGCCGCGGGCGTCGGCCCGGTTGAGGTGCACGAGCGCGACGTCGAGGTGCCGCGCCGGCACCGCGACCAGCTCCTCGCCGTCGGCATACGGCGAGCGCACGGTACGCAGGTCCGGGTTCGCGCGCATCACCTCCGAGCCGAGCCCCGCGCGCATCGGGAGGAACGGAAGCCGTTGCGCCGCGGCCGAAAGCGCCGCGCCGAACATGCCCTCGTCGTACTCCGTGACGGCGATCGCGCCGGTCTCGCGGGCGCGGCCGAACCACGGGTCGAACGGGATCGAGTCGAGCGTGACGAACCCGAACACGACGCGTTTCACCTTGCCGGCCGCGCAGAGCAGGCCGACGTCGGGGCCACCGTAGGAGACGACGGTCAGGTCCTTGACGGACGTGCGGAGGATCGCGCGGACCAGCGCCATCGGCTTGCGCCGGGAGCCCCAGCCGCCGATGCCGATCGTCATGCCGTCCCGCAGCTCCGCCGCGACGTCGTCGGCGGTCGTGCGCTTATCGGCCATTCAAGAACTCCTCGCGGGCTTCGTCGGACGCGCCGAGCAGGTTGAGCTCGAAGGTGAAGCCCTGCTCGAACCGGTAGCTGCGGTGCACCTGCTGGGTGTCGATGCCGTTCAGGGCTTCCTTCGCCGCCCGGATGACCCGCGGGTCCTTCTTCGCGATGTCGCGGGCGATGGCGAGCGCGGCGTCGTCCAGCTCCGCGCGGGGCACGACCTGGTAGACCGAGCCGTGCGCGTGCAGCTCGGCGGCGGTGATGGTGCGCGCGGTGAAGTAGAGCGTGCGCATGAGGTGCTGCGGGACCAGCCGGGCGAGGTGGGTCGCCGCGCCGAGGGCGCCGCGTTCGACCTCGGGGACGCCGAAGGTGGCGTCGTCGGAGGCGATGACGACGTCGGCGTTGCCGACCAGGCCGATCCCGCCGCCGAGGCAGAAACCGTGCACCGCGGCGACGACCGGGACCGCGCAGTCGTAGACCGCGCCGAACGCCGCGTAACAGCCTTTGTTCGCCCCGACGAGCGCGTCGTACCCGGCGCTGCGCTGGATCTCCTTGATGTCGACGCCGGCGTTGAAGCCCCGGCCTTCCGCGCGGAGCACGACGACGTGGACGTCCGGGTCTTCGCCGGCCTTCTTCAGCGCGTCCGCGAGGTCGAACCAGCCGCGCACGGGCAGCGCGTTCACCGGTGGGAAGTCGACGGTGACGACCTCGACGTGCCCGTCGCGCTTGGTCAGGATGCCCATCAGCTCGCTCCGTAGACGGGTTCGGGCTCGGGCGCGCGCTCGAGCAGGTCCTTCACCACCGGGCCGAGTTCGGCCGGGTCCCAGCGGCCGCCCTTGTCCACGACCGGGCCGTGGCGCCACGCCTGGGCGAGCGACACCTTCCCGCCCTCGACCTCGAAGACGCGGCCGGTGACGTGCTCGGACTCCTCGCTGCCCAGCCAGACCACCAGCGGCGAGACGTTCTCCGGCGCCATCGCGTCGAACCCGTCGTCCGGACGCGCCATCGACGCGAACACCGCCTCGGTCATCCGGGTCCGCGCGGCGGGCGCGATCGCGTTCACCGTCACCCCATAGCGCGCCAGCTCGGCCGCCGCCACGACGGTCAGTCCGGCGATCCCCGCCTTCGCGGCCGAGTAGTTGCCCTGGCCGACACTGCCCAGCAACCCGGCACCCGAACTGGTGTTGATCACCCGCGCGCTCGGGGTGCGCCCGGCTTTCGCCTCGGCCCGCCAGTGCTCGGCGGCGTGCCTCAGCGGGGCGAAGTGGCCTTTGAGGTGCACGCGGACGACCGCGTCCCACTCGTCCTCGCCGAGGTTGACCAGCATCCGGTCGCGGACGAATCCCGCGTTGTTGACCAGCACGTCCAAGCGGCCGAAGGTCTCCAGTGCCGTGGCGATCAGCTGCTCCGCCCCGGCCCAGTCGGCGATGTCGGAGGTGTTCGCGACGGCTTTCCCGCCCAGCGCCTCGATCTCGGCGACGACCGCGGCGGTGGCGTCCGCGTCGACGTCGTTCACCACCACCGGCGCGCCCTCGGCGGCGAAGGCGAGCGCGTGGGCCCGCCCGATGCCGCGGCCGGCGCCGGTCACCACGACCACGCGGTCCTGGCACAACCTGCTCACGAATCCTCCTGGTGGTTGACGTCGGCCGCGGCGAGGAACGCCGGGACCTCACCCCCGCCGTGGACGCGCAGGGTGGCGCCGGAGACGTAGGAAGCGAGGCCGGAGGCGAGGAAAGCGGCGCAGGCGCCGACCTCCCCGGGCTCGGCGAGCCGCCCGAGCGGCACGGTCTTGCCGACGGCTTCGATGGCGGCCTCGCTGCCGTAGTGCAAGTGGGCCTGCTCGGTGCGCACCATGCCGACGTCCAGGGCGTTGACCCGCACCTTGGGCGCCCACTCGACGGCGAGGCTGGCGGTGAGGTTGTCGAGCCCGGCCTTGGCGGCCCCGTAGGCGGCGGTCCCGGGCGACGCGCGGGTGCCGCTGACGCTGGAGATCATCACGATGGAGCCGCCGGTGTCCTGGCGCTGCATGACGGCGTTGGCTTTTTGGGAGACCAGCAGTGGGGCGAGCAGGTTGAGCTGGACGATCTTGTCGTGCAGCCGGGGCGAGGCGGTGGCGGCCGGAGAGTGGGGGGCACCGCCGGCGTTGTTGACGACGACGTCGAGGCGGCCGTGTTTTTCGACGATGCCGTCGATGAGTGCGTTGACCTGAGCTTCGTCGCGGACATCGCACTGGACGAACTCGGCGTCGGTGGGTGCTTCGTGGCGCGCGCAGACCACGACGTGGGCGCCCTGGGCGAGGAAGACGTCGGCGATGCCGCGGCCCACGCCGCGAACGCCGCCGGTCACCAGCACCACGGTGCCCGTCAGGCCGAGATCGGTCGTCACGTGTCCAAAACTAGAACACGTTCCAACTTTGGGCAAGGTCGGCGGTTGGGGAGCACGGCTGGGATCATGAGCGCGTGGACAAGCGGTGGTTGCCCGCACCGTCCGGCACCACGGACTGGCTGCGGGATCTGTGCGGCGACGGCCTGACCGGTTTCCTGCCGCCGGCGATGCCTGACGCGGCGTGGGTGCTCAACGCGATGTACGAGCACGAGGACGGACCGACCGGCACGACGTACCACGAGTATCGCCGGGCGCGTCTGGCGGCGGGCGAGGTCGAGCCGAGCACCGTCGGAGGCATCGACCTCGAAGCCACGACCGTCACGACGGGCGGCGGGCTGGGCCGCGCCGAGCACCCCGGCCCCGGCTGGCGACGGCTGCGCTGGGCGGAGCTCGCCGAGCGCGTCGGCGACCCCGTCGTCCCGCGGGGGCAGTTGCCCGGTTACCAGTGCTTCCCGTCGGTCAAGAAGGACGGCAGCTGGCCACTCGGCATCATCCCGCCCACCGAGGGCAGCCTCGACCGGGAAACCTGGACACGACTGGTCGGCGTCCTCACCGAACACAGTCCCGCCGGCCCCGGCACCCCATGCCTGGCCTACTACAGCCCGGCGACGCTCGGGTTCCACGACCTCGAGAACCCCGTCGTGCGCGCGGGACACCTCGGCGACGCCGAGGCCCTGTACGACGATCCCGAGACCGCCTTCAGCCCGTCGAACCTCTGGGCCGAGAACCGTTCCTGGTGTCTGTGCACCGACTACGACCTCTGGGGCACCAAGGTCGCCGGTCCGCCGACTCTGGTCGAGGCGCTGCTGAGCGATCCGGACCTCGAAGCGGTGCGGCTCCCCCAAGTCGACTAGAACGCGTTACGAATCGCGCTTCGCGGCGTCGTACTCCGCGTTGGCCGCCATCACCTCGGGCATCTGCCCCTCGACGTCCTCGATCAGCGTCAGCAGCAGTGCCGCCGTGCGGCGGCCGCGCGGGGTCAAGCTGTACTCCACCTTCGGCGGGATCGTCGGCTGGGCCTCGCGGTGCACGAAGCCGTCGCGCTCGAGGGCCTGCAGGGTCTGGGCGAGCATCTTCTCGCTCACGCCCGACACCCTGCGGCGCAACGCGTTGAAGCGGAGCGTGCCGTCGTGGAGGGCGGCCATCGCCAGGATCCCCCACCGGCCGGTGATGTGCTCGAGCGTCGCCCGGGACGTGCACGCCTGGGCGAACACGTCGAACAGCACCTGCCCGTGCTCGTCGAGCCACTCCGGCGCCTCACTCATGCCCTCAACGGTACCTCGCCGGCGACGAAGACCCAGGTGAGGAAGCTCACCAAGAGTTTGCACTTTCGAAAAGTTAGTACAGTCTGATGGTAAGCACATCGAGAGCGAGGAGCAGCAGATGATCGTGGTCACCGGTGCCACCGGCCAGCTCGGCCGCCTGGTCGTGGAAGGCCTCCTGGAGAAGGTCGCGCCCGCCGAGATCGTCGCGGCCGTGCGCGATCCGGCGAAGGCCGCCGAGTTCGCCGCGCGTGGCGTGCAGGTTCGCCGCGCCGACTACGACGACCCGGCGAGCCTCACCGCCGCGTTCGCCGGCGCCGACAAGGTGCTGCTGATCTCCAGCAGCACGCCGGGGCAGCGGCTGGCCCAGCACGAAGCCGTCATCGCGGCCGCGCGCGAGGCCGGGGCCGGCCACCTCGCCTACACGAGCGTCCTGGCCGCCGACACGACGAAGCTGTTCGTCGCCCCGGACCACAAGGCCACCGAGGAGGCCATCCGCGCGTCGGGCCTGCCGTTCACGTTCCTGCGCAACGGCTGGTACACCGAGAACTACGCGCAGACGATCGCCCAGGCGCTCGCGTCCGGGTCCTTCGCGGGCAGCGCCGGCGACGGCAAGCTGGGCGCGGTCCCGCGGGCCGACTTCGCGGCGGCCGCCGTCGAGGTCCTGACCGGCGAAGGCCACGAAGGCCGCGTGTACGAGCTGGCCGGCGACGAGCCGTTCGGCTACACCGACCTCGCCGCCGCCATCACGGCCGTGTCGGGCACCCCGGTCACCTACCAGGACCTGCCGGCCGAGCAGCACCGGCAGCTCCTCGTCGGCGCGGGCCTGCCCGAGCCGGTCGCGGCCATGCTGGTCGACGCCGACCGCGGCATCGCCGAAGGCGAGCTGGCCTCGACGTCCGGCGACCTGAGCCGCCTCATCGGCCGCCCGACGACGTCGCCGACCGAAGCCGTCACCGCGCTGGTCAAGGGCTGAGCTGACGGCTCCGGGGACAACGTCCGCCGGGGTCCTTAGGCTGTGCCGGGTGGAGCCGCTGACCGCGATCACGATGATCGCCGCGAAGTACGGAATTTCCGGCCTGATCGGCGCCCTCACCGGCAACCAGGAGCTCGGCAGCCTGTCCGCCGAGCTGGTCGGCGCGCTCTCGGCGAGCGAAGACCGGCTCGCCGAGAAGCTCACCGGGATCGAGAGCCGCCTCGACGAGGTGCTGGAGCAGCGGTATGCGGCCGCGATCGGCGCCGGGCAGCGCACCCTGCTCGACGCCGGCGCGACCGTCGACCCGCGCGTGCGGGCCGACGAGCTGGTCCGCGCGCGCGACCTGTTCCGGGACGCGAGCGCCTCGGCCCGGTCCCCGCTGCAGATCGCGGTGGCCGAGCGGTACCTGGTGCTGTGCGCCATCGCCTTGGGCCGGACGGAGACGGGGCTGATCGCGTGGCGGCTGCTCGGCAGATCCGCGCTCGAAGCGCTGCTCGCCACGATGCCGCTGGTCGGCCCCGGGGTCTACGAGCGCGCCCGGGAGCGGCTCGCGAAGTCCGGCCGGGCGGGCTTCCGGTCGCGGCGCGAGGAGCGGGTCGACGAGCTGGCGGACGAGCTGCTCGACGCGGCGTCGGAGGTGTCGGACCTCGCTCTCGGACTGCTCGCCGAAGCCCGCGACCTCGGCGGGGCCCTCGGCGCCGGCCGCGTCCCGGAGCCCGCCCTGGACTTCCTCGAACCCGAAGAGGCCGACTCCGGCGATCGCCTGGTCACCACCGGCCGGCTGGAGATCCGCCCGCCCGGGCCCGGACCGACGAGGTTCGGGCCGCTGTCGGTGTCCTGGGACGCCGTGCCGTCCGCCCGGCCGGGCGTCCAGGACGTGACCGTGACGGTCCACACCGAACCGGCCTTGTCCGTTCCCCTCCACCTGACCCTGCTCGCGCCCGGCACACCGGATCCGGTCCACCCGGCCGGGTGGGGCACGCCGGACAGCCACACCCTGGGCGCCGGAGCGCCGGGAATCCGGCTCACGCGGTCGGTGGCCACCGGCGGACGGCCGGCCGCGTGCACGTTGAGCGTGAACGGCTTGCTGCTCTTCCGCTCGACCTGACGGTCACGCGCCCCGGGAACGCAGGGCCGAAGCGCGCAACGCCGCCTGCATGGCGAAGCGCGCCTCCGGATCCTCCAGTCGTTCCCCGAACGCCTGCCTCAGCTGGCGCACGCGGTACCGCACGGTCTGCGGGTGCACCGAAAGGTCCACCGCGATCTTCTCCGAGTTGCCGCCGTTCTCCAGCCACGACAGCAAAGTCTCGCCGAGCCGCCGGCGCGTGCGGTCCGGGAACCGCGTCAGCGGGGCCAGCTCCTGCCGGGCCACCTGGTCGGTCAGAGGCGAGTCGCAGAGCAGCCACAACGTCGTCAGGTGCGCCGCGCACCACGTCACCGGCGCGTCCGGCAGCGCTCCGTCGCCCACCAGCCGCACCGTCGTCCGCGCCCAGCGCAGGGAATGCGCCGCGGCCGTCGGGGAAACCGGCGGGCCCACCGCGACCCGGACGCCGAGGGCGGCGAGGAACCCCGCGTCCACCGGGGCCGGCACGATCAGGTAAGGCTGCGACGACTCGAGGTCGGCCAGCACCTCGGGACCCCACGACGGCTCCACCGCCGACTCGAGCACGACGGCCGCCACCTCGCCGGGTACCGGCCAGCCGGCCGCCGCCGCGAGTTCGGCGAGGACCGCGTCCGTCACCGCCACCGGACCGGTCACCAGCCGCACCAGGCGCCGCCGCAGGGCCTCGCGGGTGCCGTCGAGCTGCCCCTGCGCCTCGCGGTGCCCGCGGATCGACATCCGCGCCAGCTCGTCCGCGTACCCGAACAGCATTTCCGCCAGGCGCGCCATCACCGCCGACGAAAGCCGGTGACGGCGACCCAGGCGCATGATCCAGCGCCAGCCCGCACGCGTGCCGACCCGGTACGCCACCTGGAGGTCGTCCAGGCTGCGGCCTTCGTACGCCTCGCCCGCGCCGAGGCGGCGGCAGGTCTCGTACAGCCGGTCCCGGGGAGCCAGCGGATCCTCGACCAGATCGACGAAGAGGACCACCGCGCACTCGACGCCGCGGCGGGTCACGTTGCCGTGCCGGGCGTACACCGGGACCTCGCGCCACACCTCCCGCACGATCCAGTCCACCAGCGCCGGTATCGCCGGCCGCATGAGCGCGGCCAGTTCCGTGCGCCCGAACACCTCTTGCGTCACCGGGATTCGCTGCCGAGCACCGTCGCCGGACACCAGGTTCCCTCCACGGGGGCGGGTGAGCTTTACCGAGCGGTAAAGCAGCGAGACCGTACAGTACACCGCTATGAGCCGGCCGAGTTCCCCTGATCGATCCAGCACCCGCCGGAGCCCGGCCGCCCGGCCCACCGACGGCGAACTGCTCGACGCCGCCCGCGCGGTGTTCGCCGAACGCGGTTACGCGCAGGCGACCATGGGCCTGATCGCGGAACGCGCCGACTCCACGAAGCCGACGCTGTACGCGCATTTCGGTGACAAAGCGGCCCTTTTCCGCGCCACCGTGACGCGGGAGGTCGCCGCGGTGCGGAACTGGGTGCTCACCGCCTACGAAACGGCGGACACGAGCCCGCTCGAAGAACGCGTCCGGCTGGCCGTGATGGCCATGTTCAGCTACGCGAGCGCCCACCCGGCCGGCTTCCGGATGCTGTTCGACTCGGCCGTCGACGAGATGTCGAACGAGCGCCGCGCCCTCGCCGACACCGTCACCACGCACGTCGTCGACCGGATCCGGGAGCACCTGCGCGCCCACGGCCGCACGCCGGGGCCCGGCGCGGACCTGCTCGCCGCGATGATGGTCGGCCTGGTCGGCCGGGCCGCGATGCACGTCTCCCACTCCCCCGGCGTCGACCCGATCGCGGCGGGCGAGCTGGCCACCGGGTTCGTCATGGCCGCCCTGCGCGGTCTCGACCCCGCGCTGCTGGACCGGGTCGGCGCCGGGCCGTGCGCCACCTGAGTGTCCACATCGGACCGATTGTCACCGGCCGGACAATTCCGCGTCCCTGAAAAAATCTCTTCTTGCCTTTGCCCGCCTTTCGGGAAAGCGTTTGCGGACATTCCGGTTTTCTCCGCACCCAGAGGTGAGATCAGCCATGAGCCGTCTGCTTTCCGCCGCCGTTACGGTCGGCCTCGCCGCCGTCGGATTCGCCGTCGCCACCGCACCGGCGGCGTCGGCCGCGCCCTGCACCGACATCGACGTGCCGGTCGCGCGCGGCACGTTCGAGCCCGGCACCCTCGGCCTCATCGTCGGCGACCCCGTCTACCAGGCGGTGCAGAACCAGCTGCGGCCGCGGTCGCTCAGCGGCTACCGCGTCGACTACCCGGCCGACCTCGGCGAGCCCGCGTCGGTGCAGAAGGGCAACACCGACCTGGTGAACCACGTGCGGGCGCAGGCCGCGGCCTGTCCGCAGCAGCGGTTCGTGCTGGTCGGCTACTCCCAGGGCGCCAACGTCGTCGACAACTCGCTCGGCGTCAGCAGCGACGGCGCGCTCGTCGGCGGCCCGATCGTCGCGACCATCCCGGCCGAGCTGGCCCCGCGGATCGCGGCGGTGCTGCTGTTCGGCAACCCGATCCGCGCGATCGGCCGTCAGGTGACCGGCCCGTACCAGAGCCGCACCAAGGACTACTGCGCCGACGGCGACCCGGTCTGCCAGCCCGGCGGCACGAACTTCCTGGCCCACCTGAGCTACGGCGGGAACGCCGCCGACGCGGCCGCGTTCGCCGCGGGCAAGGTCTGACCCCGATCCGTGAACGGCACATCGAGGGACGTCCCTCGATGTGCCGTTCACGGGCTTTCAGCAGTTGGACGGCGCCTGCGCCCCGCTGAAGCGCTTGACGATCCACTGGTGCGCGTCCGCGTTCCCGGCCAGGATTCCCGTGGCGTGGTCGGAGATGTAGGTCTGCCACTGTTCGCGGACGCCCGCCGTGCAGTACGTCCGGTGCAGGGTCTCGGCCTGCGGGGTGTTGACGATCTCGTCGGTGCTCGCGTGGTATTGGAACACCGGCACCCGCGGCGGGTTCGCGCCCAGCTTGTTCTGCGCCAGCCGCGCCTGCCACTGCGGCGTGCCGAGCGGGTTCGATGTCGTGTAGTCGCTGATCTTCTTGAAGGAATAGTTCAGCAGGAGTTCCGCGACGCAGGCGTTCTTCTTCGCGTCGTTCAATTGCCGGCGTCCGGTGTCGTTGAGGAACGAATCCAGCTTCAGGTCCGGGTACGCGGCGTCGAGCCCGACCGCGGCGAACGCGAGGAACCCGAACCCGATGTACCCGTCGAGTCCCTTGGCGACCTCGGTCAGGTCGGCCGGCACGCCACCCGCGACGACGCCGACGACGTTCAGCTCGGGCGCGTACGAGGGCTGCTTCTCCCCCGCCCACATCGATCCGCCGCCGCCCTGCGAGTACCCCTGGAAGATCACCTTCGCCGACTTGGCCAGCCGCGCGGACGGCAGGTTCTGCGCCGCCCGCACCGAGTCGATGACGGCGGGACCCATGGACTGCCCGGTGATGTAGGTCGGCACGGTCGTCGGCGAGTAGCCCTCGTAGTCGGTCACCGCGACCGCGTACCCGCTGGACAGCGAGTCGTTGATGGCGGGCTGGTCGTAGAGCGTGCCCCGCTCCATCGCCTTGGACGCCGTGCACTTGAACGCCGGGCCCTGGGTGCCGACGGCGTACCCCACGATCGGGGCGGTGGCCGGGTCCTTGACCTTCGGCACCAGGACGGTCCCGGTGACCGCGTCCGGCCGGCCCTGGGCGTTGGTCGAGAGGTACATGACCTGCCAGGCGTCGGCGTTGGCGGCGTTCAGCAGCGGCACCGCCGGCCGCCAGCGCAGGACGTCACCGGGCTTCCCGGCCGGCAGCGGCGACGGCGCCGTGTAGAACGAGTCGTCGAACGGGCCGGGCAGGATCGGCGCCGCCACCGCGCCGGCGGGCGGGCTCGCCGCCACGGCTCCCAGCGCCGCCAGGCAGACGCCCAGGAGTGCGGACAGCACTCGTCGCAAGAGGACAGACTTCACCACAACCTCCATCGGGGGAAAAGCTCTATCATTCAAAGGAAGGCTCAGGCGGGGAGGCCGAGCGCGCCGGCCAGCACCGGCCACGAGTTGTGCAGAGCCCGCTGCCAGTACGGCCAGCTGTGCGTGCCCGGCCCGTAGTAGTCGACGGTCGCCGGGATGCCCGCCTGCTGCAGCTTGTCGGTGAAGCTGCGGGACGAGAGCAACGCCGACGGTTCCAGGATGTCGGACTGCCCGGGCGGGTCGAGCGGCCCGGTCTGCCCGTTGCCGCAGGAGAGGTAGAGCGCCATCCCGCGCAGGTCCTGGACGTGGTCGTACGGGTTGTGCGACGACCAGATCGGCTGCATCCCGAAGGAGTCGCCCCAGAGGTTCAGGTAGTTGAAGATCCCGGCGCGGGCCAGGATGCCGATGATCCAGACCGGGATCCCCGGGTAGAGCGTGTTCGGCACGCCGCTGTAGGACGCGGCCGCGGCGAACATCCCCTTGTGCTGGAAGGCGTACGCGAACGCGCCGTAGCCCCCGATCGACAGCCCGGCGATCGCCCGGCGCGTCCCGCCGTGGTACCCGCGTTCGACGATCTGGCGGACCTCCGCGGTGTGGAACGTGTCCCAGTCGGGCTTGCTCGACAGCCCGAAGTTCCACCACTTCGTGTACATCCCGGCCGGGCCGTCCGTCGGCATCACGACGAGCGCGTCCTTGTTCGCGGTGAACGCCTTCACGTCGGTGAACTGGTCCCACGACCGGTAGTCGACCGGCTCGCAGCAGCCGTGCAGCAGGAACAGCACCGGCCACGTCCGCGTCGGCTGCGACGCCCAGCCGGACGGCACGATCAGCCGGACCATCCCGGTGGTGCCCAGCGCCGGGGAGTCGATCTTCAGGTCGACGGTCCGGGCGTCGAGCCAGGTCTCCTGGACGACTTTCGCGCCGTCGTCGGCCACGACCGGGCTCGCCTGGGCGGCGGTCACGCCACTGGCCAGCAGGACCACGACGGCCAGCATCAGCAGGGTGGCTCTCATCGGAGTCTCCTTCACAGGGGGATGTTTCCGTGCTTCTTGGCCGGCAGGGTCTGACGCTTGGTCCGCAGCGTCCGCAGGGCGCGCGCGACCTGCAGCCGGGTCTGCGACGGCGTCACGACCTGGTCGACGTAGCCGCGTTCGGCGGCCAGGTACGGGCCGGTGTGGCGCTTGCGGTACTCCTCGGTGAGCCGCCGGCGCGCCGCGGCCCGCCGCTCCGGCGGCAGCTCGGCCAGCTCACGCCGGTAGAGCACCTGCACCGCGCCCTCCGCGCCCATCACCGCGATCTCCGCGGTCGGCCAGGCCAGGCACACGTCGGCGCCGAGGTGCTTGGAGCCCATCACCGCGTAGCCACCGCCGTAGGCCTTGCGGACGACCACGGTCACCTTCGGCACGGTGGCTTCGGAGTAGGCGTAGATCAGCTTGGCGCCGCGGCGGATGATGCCGCCGCGCTCCTGGTCGCTGCCCGGCAGGTAGCCGGGGACGTCGGCCAGGGTCACCAGCGGGATCGAGAAGGCGTCGCAGAAGCGCACGAACCGCGCGGCCTTCTCCGACGCGTCGATGTCGAGGACGCCGGCCTGGTGGCGCGGCTGGTTGGCCACGATGCCGACCGTGCGGCCCTGCACCCGGCCGAACGCGCAGATCATGTTGGCGGCGAACGCGCTGTGCACCTCGGTGAAGTCGCCGTCGTCGACGAGCCGGAAGATCAGCTCGGCCATGTCGTAGGTCTGGTTCGGCGAGTCGGGCACGAGCCGGTCGAGCTCCAGATCGGCCGGGGTGACGACGGGGCTGGTGTCGTCGGCGTACTCCGGGGCGGGGTCGAGGTTGTTCGAGGGCAGGTACGCGAGCAGCGTCTGCACCCACTCGATGGCGTCCCGCTCGTCGGCGGCCCGGTGGTGGGCGTTGCCGGCGACCTCGCTCTGCACGGCCGCGCCGCCGAGTTCCTGCGCGGTGACCCGCTCGCCGGTGACGGCGTGCACGACGTCCGGGCCGGTGACGAACATGTGCGAGGTTTCGTCGACCATCACGGTGAAGTCGGTGATCGCCGGCGCGTAGACGGCGCCGCCGGCGCACGGGCCCATGATCATCGAGATCTGCGGGATCACCCCGGACGCGTGGGCGTTGCGCCGGCCGAGTTCGGCGTAGTAGGCCAGCGAGACGACGCCCTCCTGGATGCGCGCGCCGCCGGAGTCGTTGATCCCGACGACCGGGCAGCCGAGCGACATGGCCAGGTCCATCACCTTGAGGACCTTTTCGCCGGAGACCTCGCCCATGCTGCCACCGAAGACGGTGAAGTCCTGCGAGAAGACGCAGATCTGCCGTCCGTCGACGGTCCCGTGCCCGGTGACGACGCCGTCGCCGTAGGGCCGGTTGGCGTCCATCCCGAACTCGCCGCACCGGTGCCGCGCGAGCTGGTCGAGCTCGACGAACGAACCGGGGTCGAGCAGCAGCCCGATCCGTTCCCGGGCGGTGAGCTTGCCCTTGGCGTGCTGCCGGTCGACGGCCCGCTTCTCGGCGATCCGGACGGCTTCGTCCTGACGCGCCTCGAGGTCGGCGATCCGGAACGCCGTCGTCGGCGTGAGATCGTCCATCACCGCACCCCCACTCCCAGTCGGGCCGCCAGCTCGGCGGCCAGCGCGGTCACGTGCGGCGGGTCGATCATCGAGACGTGGTCGCCCGGGACGCGGGCGACTTCGAGGCCGGGGCAGTACTCGTCCCAGCCCAGGGTGTCGTCCGTGCGCAGGTAGCGGGGGTCCAATGTGGTCGTCAGGGGGTGCGGATCCCGGGCGCGCAGCAGCAGCACTCGCCCGTCGTACCGCTCCGGCGCGTACCGCTCGGCCACCCGGGCGTCCACATAGGACTCGTACTGGTGACGCAGGACGCCGGCGCCGAGGTCCGGGACCGTCTCGGCGAGGCTGTCCATCACCCACCGGATCTGCGCGTGCTCGTCGAGCCCGGCCAGCGTGTCGCGCGGGATCGCGAACGGGACGCCGTACGTCCGCGACACGTGCTCGGCGAACCGGTCGAAGCGGTCCAGCAGCAGGTCGGCCGGCTTCCCGGGCGCCGGCAGCGGCAGGATCGTGTCGATCAGGAACACGAGGTCGACCGGCCCGTCCAACCGCCGCGCCGTCTCGTACGCCAGGCAGCCGCCGAACGACCAGCCACCCAGGCGGTACGGCCCCTGCGGCTGGATCTCGCGGATCAGCTCGACGTAGCACGCGGCCTTGGCTTCGACCGTGTCCTCGTCGTCGATCCGCTCGAACCCGTACACCGGCTGGCCTTCCGGCAGCAGCCGGACCAGCTCGCGGTAGACGCTCGTCGGGCCTCCGGCCGGGTGGAACAGGAACACCGGCTCGCCGACGCCGTCACGCAGCAGCCGCACCGGGCCACCGCCGTGGCCTTCCAGTTCCGCGCGCAGCAGATCGGCGATCGCGGCGACAGTCGGCGTCGCGAACAGCCGTTCCACGGCGGGCACGGCACCCAGCTGCTCCGCGAACACCGCTCGCAGCCGCCTCGCGTGCTCGGGATCGCCGCCCACGGCGAAGAAGTCGTCGTGGACGCCGGGTTCCGGGCCGCCCAGCTCGGCCCGCCAGTGCCGGGCGACCCACCGTTCGGCGGGATCGCGCGGCCCGGCGGTGACCGCCTCGGCTTTCGCCGTCCCGAAGCCGGCCTGCTCGGCGAGGTGGCCCGCCAGCTCGGCGAGGCTGGCGCCGCGCAGGAGCAGCGGGATCGGCAGGGGCAGGCCGAAGTCGCGTTCCACCGCGCCCCGCGCGCGCATCGCCGAGAGCGAGTCGAGGCCGAGCCGGGTGAGCGGCACGTCCCGTTCGACCTCGGCGTAGCCCAGCAGTCCCGCGATGATCTCGGCCAGGTGGTCGGCTATCGCTTTTCTCGCGGTCTCGGGTGATCGGGTCCGCACCGTGTCCAGTCCGTC
The DNA here is from genome assembly GCF_040629235.1 of Amycolatopsis sp. NPDC005961. Classification (NCBI taxonomy): domain Bacteria; kingdom Bacillati; phylum Actinomycetota; class Actinomycetes; order Pseudonocardiales; family Pseudonocardiaceae; genus Amycolatopsis; species Amycolatopsis sp. NPDC005961. The sequence goes on from NZ_JBEXVF010000107.1 coordinate 22,432, forward strand.
CCAGGTGGACGGTCCGGTCCGCGGCGTGAACAGTCCGAAGAACGGCCGGTCGGCCAGCCGCGGGAACAGCTCCAGCACCGTTTCGGCGTCGACGCGGGCGACGCCGGTGGCCGCCCGGTCGCGCGCGAGGACGACGTCCAGGGCCGACAGCGCTTCCTCGGTGCCGAGCGGTTCGAGCACCGGGTTGCGCGAGCCGGCCGCGGCGCCCACCTCGCCCCAGGCGCCCCACCCGATCGTCGCCGCGGGGAGCCCCTGGGCCCGGCGCCACGCGACCAGGGCGTCGGCCCACGCGTTCGCCGTCGCGTAGGCGGCCTGGCCGGGCGAGCCGAACAGCGCGGCCGCCGACGAGTACACGAGCCACCAATCGAGGTCGTGCCCGGCGGTCGCCTCGTGCAACCGCCAGGCGCCCTGCGCCTTCGGCCGCCAGACGGTGTCGAGCGCGACGGTGTCCAGGCTGATCGCGGCGCCGTCGGCCAGGACTCCGGCGGCGTGCAGCACCCCGCGAAGCGGCACACCCCCGTCGACGGCCGCCGCGACCAGCGCCTCGGCCGTGCCGGGCCCGGCGATGTCGCCGGGCACGACGCGGACGTCGATCCCCAGGTCCGGCGCGGGGGCGGCGCGGCGGCTGTTCAGCACCACGCGCGTCGCACCGCGGTCGGCCAGCCACTTCGCCGCGACCAGGCCGAGGCCGCCGAGCCCGCCGGTGATGACGTAGGCGCCGTCACGGACCGGCTCGCGCACCGCGTCGCCCGGCTCGGGCCGGCCCAGCCGGCGCACGTGCCGGACGCCCTCGCGCCAGGCCACCTCGTCGTCCGGCCCGTCCGCGCGGACCTCGTCGCGCAGCTGGCCGACCCACAGGCGGGCCGGGTCCGGGCCGGCGTCGAAGTCGAGGACGCTCACCCGCAGTTCGGGGTGCTCGAAGGCCAGGACACGGACGAGCCCGCGCAGCGCGGCCAGGCCGGGGTCGCCGCGCTCACCGGGTTCGACGCTCTGCGCCCCGGCGGTGACCAGCCACAACCTCGGCGGCGCCGGCAGTTCGGCCAGCTCGGCGACGACCTCGGACAGGGTGCCGACGCGGGCCGCGGCCCGCCCGGGATCCGGCGTGTCCTCGCCGCCGAGCAGGACGACGACCGCCGTCGCCTCGCCTCCGCGGAGAAGGCCGGTGAGCGCGGCCCGGTCGCCGAGCCGGGCGGTGCCGAGGTCGTCGTCCACTTCGGACAGCACGATCCAGTGCTCCGCTCGTTCCGGCGAGCCGGGCAGGTCCACCGGCTGCCAGGCGGCCTCGAACAGCAGCCGGTCCAGGGCCGCGTCGCGGAACCGGCGGCAGTAGACGTCGCGGAACTCCACCAGGACGACGTCGTCGGCGTCGACCAGCTGGACGCTGCCGAGCAGGCCGTCGCCGGAGGGGTCCTTCGACGTGAGCGCGGCGTCCACGCGCACGCCGCGCCGCGGTTCGCCGGCGAGCACCACCTCACCGATCGTGAGCGGCAGGTAGAGGGCGTCCGCGTCGCCGACGGCCGCGGCGAGCGCGTGCAGGCAGGCGTCGGCGAGGGCGGGGTGCAGCAGGTAGGCGGGGTGATCGGCGTCGGGCAGAGCGATCGACGCCGAGGCCCGCCCGCCGGCGGCGGTGACGCGACGCAGGCCGCGGAAGGCCGGGCCGTAGTCCTGGCCCAGCTCGGCCAGGACGCGGTACAGGTCGAGCGGTTCGCCGGTGACCTCGCCCAGAGGGGTCACCGGAGTGCCGTCGCTGTCGATCCTCGCGGTCGCGTGGCGGACCCACTCGCCGTTCGCGGATTTCGCGTGGACGCCGAATTCGGTGCCGGTGAGGCTGGTCGTCACCTCGGTGTGCTCGCCGAGGGTCAGGACTTCGCGGAGCTCGAGGTCGCGGATCCGCCCGGTGCGCGCGGCGGCCAGCGCCAGTTCGAGGAAGCCGGTGGCGGGGAACACCGGGGTCCCCCGCACGGTGTGGTCGGCGAGCCAGGGCAGCGCCTCGGTGCCGACGTCGCCGCGCCAGAGGTGGCCGTCCGGGTGGTCGATGTGGACACCCAGCAGCGGGTGCCCGCCGTGGGCGTGGGTCCGGCGCTTCGGCCAGAACCGCTCGTGGCGCCAGACGGGACCCGGCAGGTCGACCGGCGCGGTGCGGGGCCGGGCGTCCAGGGCACCGCGGCGGCCGAGGACGTGCAGCCGGGCGAGGCTGGTGAGGAACGCGGCCCGTTCGTCGATCCGGCGGCTCGCGGAGGGCAGGGCGTGTTCGCCGGTGGTCTGTTCGACGGCGGCGAGGGCGACGGGATGCGGGGACACTTCGACGAAGACGGTGTGCCCGTCGTCCGCGGCGGCGGTCAGCGCTTGGCTGAACCGCACCGGACGGCGCAGGTTCGCGGCCCAGTAGCCGACGTCGAAGGCCGGAGTCTCCCGGGGATCGTCGAGAACCGTGGTGTAGCAGGGTATTTCCGGCTTCCCGGGCCGGATGGTCCCGATCTCGCCGCGGAAGCGGTCGAGCACGGCGTCGACGGCGGCGGAGTGCCCGGCCCCGCCGACGGCGAGCCGCCGGGCGAGCCGTCCTTCGCGTTCGGCGTGCTCGACCAGGGCATCGACCTGGTCCGCGGCGCCGCTGACGGTGCATTGGGTGGGCGACGCGTAGACGGCGACGGTGACTTCGGGGAAGTCCGCCAGCTCGGCGGGCGACAGTTCGACGACGGCCATGGCGCCTTCACCGCTTCGGTCGAGTTCGGCGAGCAGCCGCGCCCGGGTGGCCATGACGCGCAGGCCGTCGCGGACGTCGAGCGCCCCGGCGACGACGGCGGCGGCGACCTCGCCCATGGAGTGGCCGAGGACCGCGGCCGGCGTGACGCCGTGGGCGCGCCAGAGCGCGGCCAAGGCGAGCTGCATGCCGAAGAGGGCGAGCTGGGTGGTGGCGAGGTCGTCGGGTTCGCGCTCGAGAAGGTCTCGGAGGGAGGCGCCGGTTTCGCTTCGGAAGGCGGGATCGAGCGCCTCGACCTCAGCGTGGAAGGCGGGCTCGGAGCGGAGGAACCGGCGGCCCATGCCGGACCACTGGGAGCCGTACCCGGAGAAGACGAAGACCACCTCGGGCTCTCCCGTGGCCGGTCGTGAGTGAGAAACATCGGACCGGCACCGAACCGCCCGAAACCCCACTGAACCGTTTCGTGCACGCGTCCGTGTCTCAGGTGTCGAGGTCCGCCGGACGGCGG
>NZ_JBEXVF010000108.1:0-24942 GCF_040629235.1 Amycolatopsis sp. NPDC005961
GTGGGAAACAGTGTTCTCACCCTGTTTCCCACTCACGACCGGCTGCGTCCGATCGGAGAGACCGCATGTCCTCGCTCGACGAGCGCACCACCGCCGAGCCCGCCGCGCCCACCGGGAAACCGAGTCGGACGTGGATCTCCTACCTCGCCATGGTGGTCCTCCCGGTCCTGGCCGCCTTCTTCCTGCTGCGCGTCGGCGGCGGTGACGGCCACGCCCCGGCCGGGCACACCGGTGGCGCGGCCGACCCGGTCGCCAAGCTGCTGTTCGCCCTGCCGGTGATCTTCCTGGCCTGCCGGCTGCTCTCGGCGGTCGCGCGGAAGCTGGCTCAGCCGGCGGTGATCGGCGAGATCTTCGCCGGGATCCTGCTCGGCCCGTCGTTCCTCGGCTGGGTGTGGCCCGCGGCCTACCACTGGATCTTCCCCGACTTCCTGGCCTCGACGATCAACACGCTCGCCCAGATCGGCCTCGTGATCTTCATGTTCCTGGTCGGCTACGAGCTCGACGTCGAGCTGGTCCGCCGCCGCAGCAAGGCCGCGGTGCTGGTGAGCCACGTCAGCGTCGCGATCCCGTTCCTGTCCGGGGTGGTGCTCGCGTTCGTCCTGCACCCGACCCTCGGCGCCGGGGTCGCCCGGCTGCCGTTCGCCCTGTTCCTCGCGATTTCGATGAGCATCACGGCGTTCCCGGTGCTGGCCCGGATCATCACCGACCGCAAGATGACGAAGCTGCCGATCGCCGCGCTGGCGCTGAGCTGCGCCGCGGTCGACGACATCACCGCGTGGTGCCTGCTGGCGCTCGTCGTCGCCATCGCGAGCGCGACCTCCATGGCCGCCACCCTGGTGACCGTGGGGCTCACGATCGCGTTCTTCGCGTTCATGCTGTTCGTCGTGCGCCCGCTGCTGCGCCGGCTGTTCGCGCCCACCGAGCAGGGGCAGAAAGCGCTGCCGACGACGGCGGTGGTGTCCGTGCTGCTGGCCGGGCTGCTGCTGTCCGCGCTGGCCACCAACGCCATCGGCATCCACCCGATCTTCGGCGCGTTCCTCTTCGGCGCCGTGACGCCGCGCGGTTCGCTGCCGATCCGCCAGGCCACCGACCAGATGCACGCGCTGACGGTCACGCTGCTGCTGCCGCTGTTCTTCGTCTACACGGGACTCCGCACGAAGTTCGACCTGATCGGCACCGACCCGACGCTGTGGCTCTGGTGCCTGCTGATCGTCGCCGTGGCGATGCTCGGCAAGTGGGGCGGGAGCCTGGCCGCCGCGCGGCTGTCCGGCATCGGCAGGCGGGACGCGTGGTCGCTGGGCGCGTTGATGAACTGCCGCGGGCTCACCGAGCTGGCGGTGCTCAACATCGGCCTCGACCTCAAGGTGATCAGCCCGACGATGTTCGCGATGCTGGTGGTCATGACCCTGGTGACCACGGTCGCCACCTCACCCGCGCTCTCGCTGATCGAACGCTACAAGCGCCGGCCCGCGGAACCCCTTCCCGCCGCGTAGGAGCCGGACATGTCCCGCGACATCGCCTTCCTGCCCTACCCGGCCTACGGGCACATGACCCCGGCGCTGCCGGTGGTCGCCGAGCTCGTCCGCCGCGGTCACCGGGTCACCTGCTTCACCTCCGGCGAGTTCGCGGACCGGGTCGTCGCGCTCGGCGCCCGGGCCGTGGCCTACGGCTGCGACCTGTCCACCGCGCAGCCGGACATCACCGACGCCGACGAGGCCGCCCGGGCCCCGCTGCACCTGCTCGAACAGAGCATGGCCGTGCTGCCCGCCGTGGAACGCGTCTTCGGCGGCGGCCCGCCGGACCTGCTCGTCTACGACACGACGCTGTGGGCACCGGGGCGGCTGCTGGCCCGCAAGCACGGGCTGCCGGCCGTGCAGCTCTCGGCCACCGTGGCGTCCAACGAGCACTTCTCGCTCACCAAGGAGAACCAGGCTTACGGCGAGGCGGTCGACCCGGCGCACCCGGCGATCGCCCGGTTCGTCACGCGCCTCGGCGAGCACCTGGCCGCCCACGGCCTCGGCGACCTTACGTTGGAGGAGTTCTTCACCGGCGGTGACGAGTTCACGCTGGTGTTCCTGCCGCGGGCGTTCCAGCCGGCGGGGGAGACCTTCGACGAGCGGTTCGCCTTCGTGGGACCGCCGTCGAGCCCGGCCGCCCGGACGTGGCGGCCGCCCGCCGACGGCCGCCCGGTCGTGCTGATCACCCTGGGCACCACCGTCAACGACCGGCCGGAGTTCTTCCGCACCTGCGCCGAAGCCTTCGCGGATCTGCCCTGGCAGGTGGTGCTCACCCTGGGGAAGCGGGTGGATCCGGCCACGCTGGGGCCGCTGCCGTCCCATGTGGAGGCCCACCGGTGGGTCGCGCACGGCGACGTCCTGCCGCACTGCTCGGTGTTCCTGTGCCAGGGCGGGATGGGCAGCCTGATGGAGGCACTGTCCTTCGGCGTCCCCGTGATCGCCGTGCCGCACCACCCGGAGCAGCACATCAACGCCCGGCAGATCCGGCGGCTCGGGCTGGGTGCCTCGCTCGACAAGGAGACCGTGACCGCCGAGCGGATCCGGGACGCGGTCCTGGCGGTCGACGAGGACGAGGCCGTGCGCCGGCGCGTCCAGCTCATGCGGCGCGAGGTGCACGCCGCGGGCGGAGCGGTCCGCGCCGCCGACGAGATCGAGGCCAGGGTCGCCGCCGCGCACCCGGCCGGAGGGAGCCGGAAGTGACCGAGCCGTCGTCGTTGCCCGTCAAGCGGAGCTGCCCGTTCGACCCGCCCGACGAGTACCGGGCCCGGCCGGGGATCAGCCCCCTGGCGTTCGACGCCAGTCCCGGTCCGGCCACCGGTTGGCTGGTGACCAAGCTGTCCGACGTCCGCGCGGTGCTGGCCGACGCCCGGTTCAGCCACCGCAACGACCTCGTCGCGCTCGCCGTGCCGCCGCCGTTCCCGATGGACGCCTACGCGCCCGAACCGGCCGCGCCCGGCGCGTTCCCGAAGATGGACGGCGCCGAGCACGCGCGGTACCGGAAGCTGATCGCGAAGTACTTCACGGTGCGGCGCACCCGGGAGCTGGTCCCGGCCGCCGAACGGATCGCCGGCGAGCTGCTGGACGCGATGGCCGCGGGCGGCACGGAAGCCGAGCTGGTCGCCGCCTACGCCGAGCCGCTGGCCACCCGGCTGATGTGCGAGCTGGTCGGCGTCCCGGAGTCCGATCGCGAAGAACTGCTGCACCACTTGAACGTCGTCGCTCGGATGCACTACTCGCTGGAAGAGCTGATCGCCGCGATCACGATCGTCGGCGGCACCCTCGAACGGCTCGTCGACGCGGCGTTCGACGACCCGGGCGAGGACATGCTCGGCGAGCTGGCCCGCACCGGCGAACTCGACCGGCCGGAGCTGGTGAACCTGGCCTGGGCGCTGGTCGGCGGCGGCTTCGACACGACGACGAACATGCTGGCACTGGGCACTTTCGCACTGTTCGAGCACCGCGACCAGCTTGAGCGGCTCCGGGCCGACCCGGCGTTGTGGCCCAACGCCGTCGAAGAACTGTTGCGCTACTTGACGGTCTCGCACCTCGGCGCGAGCCGGGCGGCCCTGGAAGACGTCGAACTGGGGGACCAGGTGATCCGCGCGGGCGAGACGGTCGTCGTCGCGCTCCCGGCGGCCAACCGCGACCCCGGGCGCTTCCCGGACCCCGACCGGCTCGACATCGGCCGGGCGACCCAGGGCCACGTCGCGTTCGGCCACGGCGTGCACCAGTGCATCGGCCAGCACCTGGCCCGCTTCACGATGCGGGTGGGGTTCGAGGCGCTCTTCACCCGTTTCCCGGCACTGCGGCTCGCGGTCGAGCAGGAGCAGGTCCCGCTGCGCGACGACATGCTGCACTACGGGGTCCACGCGCTGCCCGTCACCTGGACCTCCGGAGTCGTCTAGGCACCGCACTAGACCTGACCTGTCCGCCGTGGACAGCGTTGCGGCGCCTGTGTTGCCGTGGACGTCGAGCAGTCTCCCCAGGAAGGAAGCCGCCCGCCGATGGAGCGTGAGATGACGGGTTTTGCGAGCACTCCGGGCGAGCCGGTCGCCGTGGTCGGGCTTTCCTGCCGCCTCCCGGGCGCGGACGGGCCCGCCGCCTTCTGGCGGCTCCTGACCGAAGGCCGCAGCGCGATCACCGAGGTGCCCGCCGGCCGGTGGGACCCGGCGGAAACCGGCGTCCGCCAGGGCGGGTTCCTCGACGCCGTCGACCGCTTCGACGCCGCCTTCTTCGGCATCTCGCCGCGCGAGGCCACCGCGATGGACCCGCAGCAGCGGCTGGTGCTGGAACTCGCGTGGGAAGCGTTGGAGCACGCCGGGATCGTGCCCGCGAACCTCGGCGGAAGCGCCGCGGGCGTGTTCGTCGGCGCGATGTGGGACGACTACGCCGCGCTCGTGCACGCGAACGACTCCGAAGCGATCAGCCACCACACCATCACCGGCGTGCACCGCAGCCTGCTCGGCAACCGCGTCTCGCACCTGCTGGGCGTGCACGGCCCGAGCTTCACCGTCGACTCCGGGCAGTCGTCCTCACTCGTCGCCGTGCACCTGGCGGTGCAGAGCCTGCGCCGCGGCGAGTGCCCGGTCGCGCTGGCGGGCGGGGTCAACCTGATCTTCTCGCCGGGCAACGCCGTCACGACGGCTCGTTTCGGCGGGCTTTCGCCGGACGGTCAGTGCTTCACCTTCGACGCCCGAGCCAACGGTTTCGTGCGCGGCGAGGGCGGCGGGCTCGTCGTCCTCAAGACGCTCTCGCGCGCCCAGGCGGACGGCGACGAGATCCTCGCCGTCATCCGCGGCACCGCGGTCAACAACGACGGTGCCGGCGACGGCCTGACCGTCCCGGACGCCCGGGCCCAGGCCGCGGTCGTGCGCGGCGCCCACGCGGACGCCGGGATCGAGCCGGCCGCTGTCGGCTACGTCGAGCTGCACGGAACGGGCACCAAGGTCGGCGACCCGATCGAGGCCGCCGCGCTGGGCGACGTCTTCGCCGCCGGACGCGCCGAGCCGCTGCCGGTCGGGTCGGTCAAGACCAACGTCGGGCACCTCGAGGGCGCGGCGGGCATCGCCGGGCTGCTCAAGGCGTTGCTCGCGGTGCGGCACGCCACCCTGCCCGCCAGCCTCAACTTCGCGACGCCGAACCCGGCGATTCCCCTGGACGAGCTGAAGCTGCGTGTCGTGGCGGAGAACGCCGAGTGGGACGCCGAACGCCGGATCGCCGGGGTCAGCTCGTTCGGCATGGGCGGGACCAACGCCCACGTCGTGCTGGAGTCGGCCGACCCCGTCGCACCCCGCTCGACGACGGACACCGCGGCGCCGTGGCTGCTCTCGGCCCGCACCGCCGCGGCCCTGCGAGCGCAGGCCACCGCGTTGCTGTCCCATGTGGACGACCACCCGGAACTGTCCGCAGTGGACATCGGGTGGTCGCTGGCCAACCGCCGCACGGCCTTCGAGCACCGCGCGGTCGCCGGGAGCCGGGACGCGCTGCGCGCGATCGCGGACGGCATGGGCGTCACCCAGGGGGTCACCGCCACGAGCGACGACCGCGTCGTCTTCGTCTTCCCCGGCCAGGGCGGCCAGTGGGCCGGAATGGCCGCCGAGTTGCTGGATAGTTCGCCGGTGTTCGCCGCGCGACTGGCCGAGTGCCGCGACGCGCTCGCGCCGCACCTCGACTGGGACGTCCTCGATGTCCTCCGCACAGGCACACCTTCGCTCGACCGCACCGACGTGCTGCAGCCGGTGTTCTGGTCGGTCGCGGTGTCCCTGGCCGCCGAGTGGCGGGCGCACGGTGTCGAACCCGCCGCCGTACTCGGGCACAGCCAGGGCGAACTGGCGGCCGCCGTCGTGGCGGGCGCGTTGTCCCTGGACGACGCGGCGCGGATCGTCGCGCTGCGGGCCAAGCTGCTCGCCGAACGGATGGCGGGCCACGGCGGCATGCTGTCGGTCGACCTGCCGGTCGCGGCCGTGACCGAGTTGCTCACGGCGTACCCCGACCGCCTGTCGGTGGGCGCGGTCAACGGCCCGGCGACCACGGCGGTCTCCGGTGACCTCGACGCCCTCGACGAGCTGCAGGCCGAGCTGACCGCGCGCGAGGTGCGCTGCCGCCGGATCGCCATCGCCTACGCGTCCCACTCGGCCCAGGCCGAGCCGCTCGAGGACGAGCTGCTGCGGCTGATCGCCGGAATCCGGCCGCGAGCAACGCGAATTCCGTTCTATTCCTCGACCGCGGGCGGTCTGCTCGACACCGAGCGGCTCGACGCGGGCCACTGGTTCGCCAACCTGCGGCAGCCGGTGCTGTTCGCCCCGGCGATCCGAGCCGCGCTGGACGCCGGGATGGGAGTGTTCGCCGAGGTCAGCCCCCACCCGGTGCTCGTCGGCGGCCTGCTGGAGACGGCAGCCGACGCCGACCGCCCGGCCGCGGCGGTCGGCACGCTCCGCCGCGGCGACGGCGGACCGGCCCGCTTCGCGACGTCGGTCGCCGAGCTGTGGACCCGTGGCGGCGCCGTCGACTGGACGGCGGAGTTCTCCGGCGGCGGCCCGGTCGACCTGCCGACGTACGCCTTCCAGCGCGAGCGCTTCTGGCTTGTGGACCACCTCGCCGAAACCGCGGGCGACCCCGCCGAAACTGTCGGTACCCCCCGATACGCTGGTAGCCGGGGGGCGGAGGCCCGCCCGGAGACTCCCACCCCGCCGTCCCACGACCTCCTCGAAACGGTCCGCGCCCACACCGCACTGGTCCTCGGCCACCCCGGCCCCGACGCGATCGACCCCACGGCGTCGTTCAAGGACCTCGGCTTCGACTCGATCGTCGGCGTCGAACTCATCACCCGGCTGTCCGCCGCGACCGGCCTGAAGCTGCCCGCGACCGCGATCTTCGACCACCCGACCCCGGCCCGGCTCGCCGCGATGCTGCGCGGCGAGCCGTCCGTGACCTCCCCGGTCGTCGCGACCCGCGCCGACGAGCCCATCGCGATCGTCGCGATGAGCTGCCGGTACCCCGGCGGCGTGCGCTCGGCCGACGAGCTGTGGCAGCTCGTCGCCGACGGCCGGGACGTCATCGGCGGCCTGCCCACCGACCGCGGCTGGGACCTCGACGACCTCTACGACGCCGACCCGGGCAAGGCCGGCAAGTCCTACGCCCGCCACGGCGGCTTCCTCACCGGCGTCGCCGAGTTCGACGCGGACTTCTTCGGCATCTCGCCGCGCGAGGCCCTGGCCATGGACCCCCAGCAGCGGCTGCTGCTGGAGACCACGTGGGAAGCGTTCGAGCGCGCGGGCATCGACCCGGCGTCGCTGAAGGGCAGCCGCACCGGCGTCTACGTCGGCGCCACGTCGTCCGAGTACGGCCCGCGCCTGTTCGAAGGCGGCGAAGGCTTCGACGGCCACCTGCTCACCGGCACCACCGGCAGCGTCGCGTCCGGCCGGCTGGCCTACGTCCTCGGCCTGGAGGGCCCGGCGCTGACGGTCGACACCGCGTGCTCGTCCTCGCTGGTCGCGCTGCACCTCGCCGTGCGCGCGCTGCTGGCGGGGGAGTGCACGCTGGCGGTGGCCGGCGGCGCGGCCGTGATGGCCGGCCCCGGCATGCTCGTCGAATTCAGCCGCCAGCGCGGCCTTTCCCGCGACGGCCGGTGCCGCGCGTTCTCGGCCGACGCCGACGGCACGGGCTGGGCCGAAGGCGCCGGCGTCGTGCTGGTCGAGCGCCTGTCCGACGCCCAGCGGCTCGGTCACCCGGTCCTCGCCGTCGTGCGCGGCACGGCGGTCAACTCCGACGGCGCGTCCAACGGCCTGACCGCACCGAACGGTCCCTCGCAGCAGCGCGTGATCCGCTCCGCGCTGGCCGACGCCGGACTCGCACCGTCCGAAGTGGACGTCGTCGAGGCCCACGGCACCGGCACCCCGCTGGGCGACCCGATCGAAGCCCAGGCGCTGATCGCCACCTACGGCCAGGACCGCGAACGGCCGCTGCTGCTCGGCTCGCTGAAGTCGAACCTCGGGCACACGCAGGCCGCGGCGGGCATCGGCGGCGTGATCAAGATGGTGCAGGCCCTGCGCCACGGCGTCGTGCCGCGGACCCTGCACGCCGACGAGCCCAGCCCGCGCGTCGACTGGTCCGCCGGCGCGGTCACCCTCGCCTCGGCGGAGCAGCCGTGGCCGGAGACCGGCGCGCCCCGGCGGGCCGCGGTGTCCTCGTTCGGCATCAGCGGAACGAACGCGCACGTCATCGTCGAGCAGGCCCCGGAAATCGCGCCGGTGGTGTCCGAAGAGGACGGACTGGGCGTCTGGGTGCTGTCCGGCCGTTCCGAAGCCGCGGTGGCGGACCGGGCATCGGCGCTGGCAGAGACGCCGCACGGCGTCGCCGACGTGGGCTGGTCCCTGGCGACGACGCGGACCGCCTTCGAACACCGGGCCGCCGTGGTCGGCACCCGTGACGAACTGCTGACCGGCCTGGGTGAGATCGCCACGCGGACTCCGGGAGCGTCGGTGGTCACCGGCGTCACCGGACCGGTGGGACGGACGGTCTTCGTGTTCCCTGGCCAGGGTGCCCAATGGGTGGGCATGGCGGCCGGGCTGCTCGACGAGTCGCCGGTCTTCGCGCGGCGGTTCGCGGAATGCGCGACGGCGTTGGAGTCCTTTGTCGACTGGTCGCCTTCGGACGTCCTGCGTGAGGGCGCGTTGGACCGGGTCGACGTGGTGCAGCCCTTGTCGTGGGCGGTCATGGTTTCCCTGGCGGCCCTGTGGCAGTCGTACGGGGTCACGCCGGACGCCGTCGTGGGTCACTCTCAGGGCGAGATCGCCGCGGCGGTCGTCGCGCGTGGACTGTCCCTTGAGGACGGTGCCCGCGTGGTCGCGCTGCGCAGCAAGGCGATCGCGGCCGGGCTGGCGGGCCAGGGCGGGATGGCGTCGATCGCGCTCGACGCCGAGCGGGTGCACGCCCTGCTCGACGACCGGATCTCGATCGCGGCGTACAACAGCCCGTCGTCGACCGTCGTGTGCGGCGACCCCGCTGCCCTGCGGGAACTGGTGGCACGCTGCGAGAGCGACGGGGTCCGCGCGCGGGTGATCCCGGTGGACTACGCGTCGCACTCGGCGCACGTGGAGGCGATCGAAGCCGAGCTGCGTGAGGTCCTCGCCCCGATCCGGCCGCGCACCGGCGAGATCCCGTTCTACTCGACCGTGACCGCCGAACCGGTCGACACCGCGAGCCTGGACGCCGCGTACTGGTACCGCAACCTGCGTCAGCCGGTCCTGTTCCGCGACACCGCCGAGGTGCTCGCCGAGCGCGGGCACCGGTTCTTCGTCGAGGTCAGCCCGCACCCGGTGCTCGGCGGCGGCCTCCAGGAGACCCTCGACGAGGCGGCCGTGGTGGGGACGCTGCGCCGCGGCGAAGGCGGCCTCCGCCGGTTCCTGCTCTCGCTGGCCCAGCTCTGGACCCACGGTCACGACGTCGACTGGTCGGTGCTCTACCCGAGCCGGCGCACGGTGAGCCTGCCGACGTATCCGTTCCAGCGACAGCGTTTCTGGCTCGAATCGGCGGCCAAGCCCACCGACGACAGCGGGTTCTGGACCGCGCTCGACACCCTCGGCCTCGCCGACGACACGCCCTGGCGCGACGCCCGGCTGGCGTTGACCCACTGGCGACGGCTGGCCGACGTGGACAGCTGGCGCCACCGCATCGCCTGGCGCGCCCTGCCCGAACCGGCCGCGACGCCGCTCACCGGCACTTGGCTCGTGGTCACGCCCACCGCGGGCGCGCTCACCGGGTTCGGCGTCGAGGTGCTCGTCACCCCGGACGACGACCGCGCCACCCTCGCCGAGCGGCTGGCCGGGCGGACACCCGACGGTGTCCTCGCGCTGACGACCTCCGACGACCCGATCCACGCGGTCACGAGCGTGGCCGTGCTCGTCCAAGCGCTCGGCGACGCCGGGATCGACGCACCCCTGTGGTGCCTGACCAGCGGCGCGGTCGCCCCGCTCGACACCGACCCGGCGCCGGATCCGGCGCAGGCCGCGGTCTGGGGCCTCGGCCGGGTGGCCGCGCTGGAGCACCCCGGCCGCTGGGGCGGGCTGGTCGACCTGCCGGAAACGCCGGACGCCGAAACCCTCGCCCGGCTCGCCGCCGTGCTGTCCGGTGCCGAAGATCAGGTGGCCATCCGGCCGTCGGGGGTCTTCGCCCGGCGATTGGTCCCCGCGTCCCCACGGGGCAAGACCCGCACCTGGGAGACCCGGGGCACGGCGCTGGTCACCGGCGGCACGGGTGCGCTGGGCCGGCACCTCGCCCGGTGGCTCGTCGCGCGCGGAGCCGAGCACGTCGTCCTGACCGGCCGTCGCGAAGCCGACGTGGCCGAGCTGGGTCCCCGGGTGAGTGCCGTGATCTGCGACGTCACCGATCCGCACGCCCTCCGGGAGCTGGTCGACGGCATCGACGACCTCCGGACCGTCGTCCACGCCGCGGGCGTCGGCACGCTCGCCGCGCTCGACGACACCGACCCCGCCGCGATCGCCGAGGTCCTGCGGGCCAAGGTGCTCGGCGCGCAGCACCTCGACGACCTGCTCGGCGACCGCGAGCTGGACGCCTTCGTCCTCTTCTCTTCGATCTCCGGTGTCTGGGGTGTCGCCGACCACGCCGCCTACGCCGCGTCCAACGCCTACCTCGACGCCCTCGCGCTGCGTCGCCGGGCGCTCGGCCGGACCGCGCTGTCGGTGGCCTGGGGTCCGTGGGCGGGCGGCGGCATGATCGCCGAGACCCTGCACGACGTCCTCGCCCGCCGCGGGGTCCCGGTCATCGAACCCGAGCCGGCGCTCGCCGGGCTCGGGCAGGCGCTGGGCCACGACGAGGCGTTCGTCGCGCTGGCCGAGATCGACTGGCCGGTGTTCGCCGAGGTCTTCACCGCCGTCCGGCCGAGCCCGCTGCTCGCCGAACAGCCCGCGGTCAGGCAGCTCCGCGAACAGTCCACGGAAACGTCGGGCTGGGGTGATCAGCTCGCCGCATTCACCGGGCCGGAGCGCGAAAAGTTCGTGTCCACTGTGGTCCGCCGGCAGGTCGCCGCCGCGCTCGGGCACTCGAGCCCGGAGAGCGTCGACGTCCGGCGCGCGTTCAAGGACCTCGGTTTCGACTCGCTCACCGCCGTCGAGCTGCGCAACCGGCTGAGCGCGGCGACCGGGCTGAAACTGCCGAGCACCCTCGTGTTCGACCACCCGACCGCCGCGCTGCTGACCGAGCACCTCCTCGCCGAGGTCGCCCCGGAGTCCACTGTGGACGCCACGTCGGCACCGGTCGTGATCGCCGACGACGACCCGATCGCCATCGTCGCGATGGGCTGCCGCTTCCCCGGCGGGGTCACCTCGCCCGAGCAGCTCTGGACGTTGCTGACCGACGGCGTCGACGCGATCTCCGGCCTGCCCGCCGACCGCGGCTGGGACCTCGGCTCGCTCTACGACGCCGACGCGAGCCGCCCCGGCACCACCTACGCCCGGCACGGCGGGTTCCTCGCCGACGCCACCCGGTTCGACCCGGCGTTCTTCGGGATCTCGCCGCGCGAAGCCGTCGCGATGGACCCCCAGCAGCGGCTGCTCCTGGAGGTCTGCTGGGAGGTGTTCGAGCGCGCCGGGATCGACCCCACCGCGTTGCACGGCACCCCGGCCGGCGTCTTCGTCGGCCTGACCGACCAGGCCTACGGCTCGGGCAGCGGCTTCGAGGGCGAGGACTACCTGGTCACCGGCGCGGTGTCCAGCGTCGCCTCCGGCCGGATCGCCTACGTCCTCGGCCTCGAGGGCCCGGCCGTCACGGTCGACACGGCGTGCTCGTCTTCGCTGGTGGCGCTCCACCTCGCGGCGCAGTCGCTGCGGTCCGGCGAGTGCTCGATGGCGCTCGCCGGCGCGTCCATGGTGATGTCGACGCCGAGCCAGTTCCTCGGCTTCAGCCGCCAGCGCGGCCTCGCGCCCGACGGCCGCTGCAAGCCGTTCGCCGCCGCCGCCGACGGGTTCGCCCTCGCCGAGGGCGTCGGCGTCCTGCTGGTGGAGCGGCTGTCCGACGCGCGCCGCCACGGGCACCCGGTGCTCGCGGTGCTGCGCGGGTCGGCGATCAACTCCGACGGCGCGTCGAACGGCCTGACCGCGCCGAACGGCGGCTCCCAGCAGCGGGTCATCCGCGCCGCGCTGGCCGGCGCGGGCCTGCGACCGTCCGAAGTGGACGTCGTCGAGGCGCACGGAACGGGCACCCCGCTGGGCGACCCGATCGAGGCGCAGGCGCTCATCGCGGCCTACGGGCCGGATCGCGAGCGGCCACTGCTCGTGGGGTCGCTGAAGTCGAACCTCGGGCACACCCAGACCGCGTCCGGCGTCGCCGGGGTGATCAAGATGGTCGAGGCGATGCGGCACGGGCAGCTCCCGAAGACGCTGCACCTCGACGAGCCGACCCCGGAGGTCGACTGGTCGTCCGGCGTGGTCGAGCTGGCGGCCGAGGACCGGGCGTGGCCCGAAACCGGGGCACCGCGACGCGCGGGCGTGTCGGCCTTCGGCATCAGCGGCACCAACGCGCACGTGATCCTGGAACAGGCCCCCGAAGCGGCACCCCCGGTCGACGCGTTGCCGGACACCGTGGGGACCTGGGTGCTGTCGGCCCGGTCCGAGGCGGCCGTGCGCGAGCAGGCGGCGGCGCTCGCGGAGACCGAGCACGGCGTCGCCGAGGTCGGCTGGTCGCTGGCCGGCACCCGGCCGGCGTTCGAGTACCGGGCCGCGGTGGTCGGCGATCGGGACGAACTCCGGGCCGGGCTGCGCGAGCTGGCCGCGGGTGGCCCGGTCAGCACCGGGACCGCGGGCGAGACCGTCTTCGTCTTCCCCGGTCAGGGCGCGCAGTGGGCCGGCATGGCGGTCGGGCTGCTCGACGAGTCGCCGGTGTTCGCCGAGCGGATCGCGGAGTGCGCGGCCGCGCTGGCCCCGTACGTGGACTGGTCGCTGACCGAAGTCCTGAGCGACGCGGAGGCCCTCGAACGGGTCGACGTCGTGCAGCCGGTGTCGTGGGCGGTGATGGTGTCCCTGGCGGCACTTTGGCGGGCGCACGGGGTCGCACCCGACGCGGTCGTCGGGCACTCGCAGGGCGAGATCGCGGCGGCGGTGGTCGCGGGTGGACTGTCTCTCGAGGACGGTGCCCGCGTGGTGGCGTTGCGCAGCAAGGCGATCGCCGCCGGGCTCGCCGGACTCGGCGGGATGGCGTGGATCGCCGCGCCGGAAGCCGAGGTCATTGCGCTGCTCGAGCCGTACGGCGGCCGGATCTCCCTCGCCGCGGTGAACGGGCCGGGCTCGGTCGTCGTCTCCGGCGAGGTCGAGGCTCTGGAAGCCCTGCTCGCCGATGCCGGTGAGCTGCGCGTGCGCCGGATCCCGGTGGACTACGCCTCGCACTCGGCCGCCGTCGAGACGATCGAAGCCGAACTGCGCGAGGTCCTCGCGCCGGTCCGGCCCCGGACGTCGGCGATCACCTACATCTCCGGCGTCACCGGCACGCCGGTGGACACCGCGACGCTCGACGCCGGGTACTGGTACCGCAACCTGCGTCAGCCGGTGCGGTTCCACGACGCCACCAAGACGCTCGTCGAAGCCGGACACCGGTTCTTCGTCGAGGTCAGCCCGCACCCGGTGCTCGGCGGCGGGATCGAGGAGACCCTCGACGAGACGGACGGGAATGCAGCGGTCGTCGGCACGCTGCGCCGCAACGCGGGCGACCTCCGGCGATTCCTGACCTCGCTGACGCAGCTGTGGGCCCACGGCCACGACGTCGACTGGCCGGTCCTCTATCCGGTCAAGCGCACCGTTGCGCTGCCGACCTACCCGTTCCAGCGACAGCGGTTCTGGCTCGAACCCCGGTCCGCGAACCCGGTCGTCCGATCCACAGTGGACGAACTGCGGTACGAAGTCCGCTGGAGCCCCGTGGTTACCCCTCGGGCCGCCACGCTCGACGCCGGCTGGCTGGCCGTGGTGCCCGCCGGGCACGACGCGCGGGACCTGCTCGGCCCGGACGTCCGCGTGCTCGAAGTATCCACGGAGGACCGCGAGGAGCTGGCGGAGCTGCTGGCCGTCGAAGCACCGCCCGCCGGGGTCGTCTCCCTGCTGGCGCTCGACGACCGGCCGCACGCCGAGCACCCCGTGCTCACCGCCGGGCTCGCCGGCAACGTCCTGCTCACCCAGGCGCTGGCCGACGCCGGGATCGCCGCCCCGCTCTGGTTCGCGACCCGCGGCGCCGTCTCGGCCGACCCGGGCGAGCCCCTGGTGAACGCCGCGCAGGCGATGGCGTGGGGTCTCGGCGGGATCCTCGGGCTCGACCAGCCCGACCGCTGGGGCGGCCTCGTCGACCTGCCGCCCGTCACCGACGCCGTGACCGCCGGCCGGTTCGCGGCGGTCCTCACCGGTCACGACGGCGAAGACCAGGTCGCGCTGCGGTCGTCCGGGGTGTTCGCCCGGCGGATGGTCCGCGCGGCGGTGTCCCCGCCCGTCCGCTGGCGGCCGCACGGCACCGCGCTGGTCACCGGCGGCACCGGCGCGCTCGGCGGTCAGGTCGCCCGCTGGCTCGCCGCGAACGGTGCCGAGCACCTGGTGCTCGTGAGCCGCAAGGGCGAAGCCGCGCCCGGAGCCACGGAACTCGCGGGCGAGCTGTCCGCGCTCGGCGCCGAGGTGACCGTCGCCGCCTGCGACGTCTCCGACCGCGACGCCCTGCGCGAGCTGCTCGAAGAGCTGCCGCCGGTGAACGCCGTCGTCCACACCGCGGGTGCGGTGGACGTCGAACGGCCGATCACCGCCGTGACCCTGGCCGACTTCGCCGAGCTGGCCGAGGCCAAGGTGCGCGGCGCACGGAACCTCGACGAGCTGTGCGGGGACCTGGACGCGTTCGTCCTGTTCTCCTCCGGCGCCGGAGTCTGGGGCAACGCGGGCCAGGCGGGCTACGCCGCCGCGAACGCCTTCCTGGACGCGCTCGCCCACCAGCGGCGCGACCGCGGGCTGCCGGCGACGTCGATCGCCTGGGGTGCCTGGGCGGGCGGCGGCATGGTCGACGAGAACGTCGGCGCGCAGCTCGAGCGGCGCGGGGTCCCGATGATGCGGCCCGAGCTGGCCGTCACCGCGATCCAGCCGTCGGTCGACACCGGCGGCCCGGCCAGCGTCGTCGCCGACATCGACTGGGCGACGTTCACCCCGCTCTACACCGCGGCGCGGCCGCGCCCGCTGCTGCGGGAACTGCCCGAGGCCCAGCAGGAATCCCCTGTGGACAGTGATGACGAGCTGGCGAAGCGGCTGGCCTCCGCGTCGGAGAGCGAACGCGACCGGGTCGTGCTCGACCTGGTGCGCACCGAGGTCGCGGTGGTGCTCGGCTTCCCCGGCCGCGACGCCGTCCGGCCGGCGCAGACGTTGAAGGAACTGGGCTTCGACTCGCTGACCGCGCTCGACCTGCGCAACCGGCTCAGCGCGGCGACCGGCTTGAAGCTGCCCGCCACGCTGGTCTTCGACTACCCGACCCCGGCCGCCGTCGCGAAGCACCTGCTCGCCGGGCTGGTCGCCGACGAGCCCACCGAAGCCGACGACCTGGCCGGTGAGCTGGACCGGATCGAGGCCGCGCTGGCGGCCCTGGCCCCCGGCGACGCGGCGGGCGAGCTGGTCGCCGCCCGGCTGCGGAAGCTGCTGTGGAAGTGGGACGACAGCGGCGAAGACGAAGACGACGGCCTGGAGCTCGACACGGCGACCGACGACGAGATGTTCGCGGCGATCGACCGAGAACTCGGAATCTCTTGACGTGACCGGAAAACCTTCCCAGGAGCGGACGCAGATGCGCAACGAGGACAAGCTCCGTGACTACCTCAAGCGGGTCACGGCCGATCTGAAGCTGGCCAACCGCCGCCTGCACGACGTCACCGAGCGCCGCGCCGAACCGATCGCCGTCGTGTCGATGAGCTGCCGGTTCCCCGGCGGGGTCACTACCCCGGACCAGCTGTGGGACCTGCTCGCCGAGGGCCGGGACGCCGTCTCGCCGTGGCCCGCCGACCGCGGCTGGGACCCGGACCTCTACGACCCCGACCCCGAGCGCATCGGCCGCAGCTACGTCCGCGACGGCTGCTTCCTGACCGACGCCGCCCAGTTCGACCCGGCGTTCTTCGGGATCTCCCCGCGCGAGGCCGTGGCGATGGACCCGCAGCAGCGGCTCCTGCTGGAGACCACCTGGGAGGCCTTCGAACGCGCGAAGCTCGACGCGGCGGCCCTGCGCGGCAGCTCGACCGGGGTGTTCGTCGGGGCCAGCAACCAGGGCTACGCCGGGGGCATGGTCACCGCGCCCGAAGGCCTGGAAGGGCTGCTGCTCACCGGCGGCTCGGCCGCCGTGCTGTCCGGCCGGCTCGCCTACACCTTCGGGCTGGAGGGCCCGGCCGTCACCGTCGACACGATGTGCTCGTCGTCGCTGGTCGCCCTGCACCTGGCGGTGTCCGCGCTGCGCAACGACGAGTGCACGATGGCCCTGGCCTGCGGCGCGACCGTGATGGCCAACCCCCGCAACTTCGTCGAGTTCAGCCGCCAGCGCGGCCTGTCCGCCGACGGCCGCTGCCGCGCCTTCTCGGCCGACGCCGACGGCACGGGCTGGGGCGAAGGCGTCGGCGTCGTGCTCCTGGAGCGGCTGTCCGACGCGCGCCGCAACGGCCACCCGGTGCTCGCGGTCATCCGTGGCACCGCGATCAACCAGGACGGCGCGTCGAACGGCCTGACCGCCCCCAACGGGCTTTCCCAGCAGCGCGTGATCGAGGCTGCCTTGGCCAACGCGCGCCTGGCGCCGGAGCAGGTCGACGTCGTCGAGGCGCACGGCACCGGCACCAAGCTCGGCGACCCGATCGAGGCGCAGGCCCTGCAAGCCACCTACGGCCGCGACCGCGAACGGCCGCTGCTGCTGGGCACGGTCAAGTCGAACATCGGCCACACCCAGGCGGCCTCCGGCGTCGCGGGCGTGATCAAGATGGTCCTCGCCCTGCGCGCGGGCGTCCTGCCGAAGACGCTGTTCGTCGGCGAGCCGACCCCGCACGTGGACTGGTCCGACGGTGCGGTTTCGCTGCTCACCGAGCAGCAGGAGTGGCCCGAGACGGGGGCGCCGCGCCGGGCCGGGGTGTCGTCCTTCGGCGGCAGCGGTACCAACGCGCACGTCGTGCTGGAAGGCGTCACCGAGGAACCCGCCGACTTCGAAGAATCCACTGTGGACACCGCGGTGTGGGTGCTGTCGGGTCGTTCCGACGCCGCGCTGAAGGCCCGCGCGGCGGAGCTGGCCGAGCTGACGGACGCCAACCTCGCCGACATCGGCTGGTCCCTGGCCGCCACGCGCTCGGCGTTCGAGCACCGAGCCGCCGTGGTCGGCCGGGACCTGCCCACGCTGCTCGCGGGTGTCCGCGAGATCGCCGAATCCGGCACGGCCGCCGGTGGCGCGGTGGTCGGCGGCGAGGCCCAGGCCGTGGGCGGCACCGTGCTGGTCTTCCCCGGCCAGGGTGCCCAGTGGGCCGGGATGGCCGTGGAGCTGCTGACGTCCGCGCCGGTGTTCGCGGCACGGATGGCCGAGTGCGCCTCCGCTCTGGAGCCCTTCGTGGACTGGAAGCTGACCGACGTCCTCGGTGACGCGACGGCCCTCGAACGCGTCGACGTCGTCCAGCCGGTCTCGTGGGCGGTCATGGTGTCGCTCGCGGCGCTGTGGGAGTCCCACGGCGTCACGCCGGACGCCGTCGTCGGGCACTCGCAGGGCGAGATCGCGGCCGCCGTCGTCGCGGGTGCCTTGTCCCTGGACGACGGTGCCAAAGTCGTCGCACTGCGCAGCAAGCTGATCGCGGGACGGCTCGCCGGGCTCGGCGCGATGGCGTCGGTCGCCGCGCCCGAGGCGCAGCTCGAGGCGCTGCTCGCGGAGGGTGTCTCCATCGCGGCGGTCAACGGACCCGCCTCCGTGGTGATCTCCGGCGAGATCGCCGCGGTCGAGGAGGTCCTGGCCCGCGTGGAAGCCGAAGGACTGCGCGTACGCCGGATCCCGGTCGACTACGCATCGCACTCCGCCGTGGTCGAGGTCCTCGAAACCGAACTGCTCGAAGCCCTGGCGGACCTCGAACCCCGCGCCCCGCGGGTCACGTTCGTCTCCAGCGTCACCGGTGAGACCGCCGAGACGCTCGACGCCGCCTACTGGTACCGCAATCTGCGGCAGCGCGTGCGCTTCCAGGACGCCACCGAGACCCTCATCGCCGAAGGACACCGGTTCTTCGTCGAGTCGAGCCCGCACCCCGTCCTCGGCGGCGGCCTCCAGGCGACCCTCGACGACGCGCTCGACCCCGGCGCGGCCGCCGTCGTCGGCACGCTCCGGCGCGGCGAAGGCGGCTTGACGCGGTTCCTGACCTCGCTGGCTCAGCTGTGGACGCAGGGCCACGACGTCGACTGGACGGCCGTCTACCCCGAAGCTCGCCCGGTCGCTTTGCCGACATATCCCTTCCAGCGGCAGCGCTACTGGCTCGAGACTCCCGTCGAGACCGTGGCCGCGGCCGACGCGGAGTTCTGGGACGCCGTCGAGGACGGCGCTCTCACCGGGGAGCTGGGTGTCACCGCCGAAACGCCGTGGCAGGAGGTGCTGCCCGCGCTGGCGGACTGGCGCCACCGCCGTACCGAGCTGTCCACAGTGGACCAGTGGCGGTACCGGATCACCTGGCAGCCGGTCGCCGAGCCGGTACCCGCGTTGGCGGGGACCTGGCTGGTCGTGCACGCGCCGGACGTCTGCCTCGACGCCCTGGAGAAGGCGGGCGCGGTCGTCCGCACCCTGCGCGTCGAGGAGTCCGACGACCGCGCGTCACTGGCCGGGCGGCTGCGGTCCGAGACCGGCCTCGCGGGCGTGCTCTCGCTGCTCGCGCTGGACGAGAACGAGCACGCCACGCACCCGGTGCTGCCCACGGGTCTCGCCGCGAACCTCCTGCTCTCCCAGGCCC
Source organism: Amycolatopsis sp. NPDC005961 (assembly GCF_040629235.1). Lineage (NCBI taxonomy): Bacteria > Bacillati > Actinomycetota > Actinomycetes > Pseudonocardiales > Pseudonocardiaceae > Amycolatopsis > Amycolatopsis sp. NPDC005961. Next base: position 18,982 of record NZ_JBEXVF010000108.1, read on the forward strand.
TCGGCGACGCCGGGATCACCGCGCCGCTGTGGCTCGCGACGCAGGGGACGGCCGTCGTCGTGCCCGGCGACGAGGCACCGAACCCGGGCCAGGCCACGACGTGGGGCCTCGGCCGGGTCCTCGCCCTCGAGCACCCCGACCGCTGGGGCGGCCTGGTCGACCTGCCGGAGACCCTCGACGAGCAGGCCGCGGCCCGGCTCTGCGCCGCCGTCGCCGGGATCGGCGACGAGGACCAGCTGGCCGTCCGTGACTCCGGGCTGTACCAGCGCCGCTTGCGCCGCGCGCCGGTCGAGGGCACCGCCCCCGAGTGGCGGACGAGCGGCACCGCGCTGATCACCGGTGGCACCGGCGGGCTCGGCGCGCACGTCGCCCGCTGGCTCGTCGGCCGCGGGGCCGAGCACCTCGTGCTCACCAGCCGCCGCGGTCCCGACGCACCCGGGGCTGCCGAGCTGCGCGAAGAACTGACGGCGCTCGGTGCCGAGGTGACGATCGCCGCGTGCGACGTCGCCGACCGCGAAGCGCTGACTTCGCTGGTCAGCGGCCTTAAGGACATTCACACGGTCGTGCACACCGCCGGCGTCGGCTTACTCGCCCCGCTGGCCGACACGACGTTGCCCGAGTTCGAAGAGGGTGCCCGCGCGAAGCTCGCCGGCGCCCGCCACCTGGACGCGTTGTTCGGCGAGGCCGACCTCGACGCGTTCGTGCTGTACTCCTCGGTCGCCGGCGTGTGGGGCAGTGGCGACCACGGCGCGTACGCCGCCGCGAACGCCTTCGTCGACGCGCTCGCCGAGAGCCGCCGCGCCCGCGGGCTGGCCGGGACCTCGGTCGCCTGGGGCATCTGGGCCGGCGACGGCATGGTCTCCGACGTCGTCGCCGACCAGCTCAAGTGGCGCGGGATCCCGTTCATGGCCCCGGAACCGGCCCTGCTCGGGCTCGGCCAGGTGCTCGACCACGACGAGCCGTTCCTGGCCGTCGCCGACATCGACTGGGAGCGGTTCGTCCCGGTCTTCACCGCCGCCCGCCCGCGGCCGCTGCTGTCCGAGGTGCCCGAGGTCGCGGCCGTGCTGGCCGCCGAGTCCGAGGTCACCGACGAGCAGACCGGCGCGGCGGGCGTCCTGCGCGCCAAGCTGTCCGCACTGTCCGAAGTGGACCAGGACCGCGAGCTGCTCGCGCTGGTCCGCAAGCACGCGGCCACGGTCCTGGGCTACGCCGGACCGGAGGAGGTCGACTCCTCCCGCGCGTTCCGCGAGCTGGGCTTCGACTCGCTGACCGCGATCGAGCTGCGGAACCGGCTGACCGCCGCCACCGGCCTCAAGCTGTCCGCCACCCTCGTGTTCGACTACCCGAACGCGACGACCCTGGCGCGGCACGTCCGCACCGAGGTCCTCGGCACTCCGGCGGCCGCGGTGGCGACGGCGGTCACCGCGACCGACGAGCCCCTCGCCATCGTCGGCATGAGCTGCCGGTTCGCCGGCGGCATCGGCAGCCCGCAGCAGCTGTGGGACCTGATGATGGCCGAGGCCGACGCCATCGGCGAGTTCCCCGGCGACCGCGGCTGGCACCCCGGCACCCTCTACGACGCCGACCCCGACAGCGCCGGCCACAGCTACACCCGCGCGGGCGGGTTCCTCTACGACGCGGCCGAGTTCGACCCGGGCTTCTTCGGCATCAGCCCGCGCGAGGCCCTCGCGATGGACCCGCAGCAGCGCGTTGTCATGGAAGCCTCCTGGGAGGCCTTCGAAGACGCCGGGTTCGACCAGGCCGCCGTCCGCGGCAGCCGCACCGGCGTGTTCGTCGGCGCCAGCGGCCACGACTACGGCCAGCGGCTGCGCGAGGTTCCCGAAGGCGTCGAGGGCCACCTGGTCACCGGCGGCACCGGCAGCGTCACGTCCGGCCGCGTCGCCTACACCTTCGGGCTCGAAGGCCCCGCGGTCACGATCGACACGGGCTGCTCGTCGTCGCTGGTCGCCCTGCACCTGGCCGGCCAGGCCCTGCGCTCGGGGGAGTGCGACCTCGCGCTGGCCGGTGGCGTCGCGGTGATGTCGACCCCGGCGCCGTTCGTCGCCTTCAGCCGTCAGCGCGCGCTGGCCGCCGACGGCCGCAGCAAGCCGTTCTCCGCCGAGGCCGACGGCATGGGCCTGGCCGAGGGCGTCGGCATGCTGCTCGTCGAGCGGCTTTCCGACGCCCAGCGCAAGGGTCACCGCGTGCTGGCCGTGGTCCGCGGCACCGCCACCAACCAGGATGGCGCCTCCAACGGCCTGACCGCGCCGAACGGCCCGTCGCAGCAGCGCGTGATCCTCTCCGCGCTCGCCGCGGCCGGCCTCGAACCGTCCGAAGTGGACGCCGTCGAGGCGCACGGCACGGGCACGACCCTCGGTGACCCGATCGAGGCCCAGGCCCTGATGGCCACCTACGGACGTGACCGCGAAGCGCCGCTGTGGCTCGGCTCGGTCAAGTCGAACATCGGGCACAGCCAGGCCGCCGCGGGTGCCGCGGGCGTCATCAAGATGGTGCTGGCCATGCGCCACGGCGTCCTGCCGCGCTCGTTGCACTCGGAACACCCGTCGCCGCACGTCGACTGGTCCGCCGGATCCGTCGAACTGCTCACCGAGGCCACGCCGTGGCCGGACAAGCCCGGACCGCGCCGCGTCGGCGTGTCCTCGTTCGGCGTCGGCGGCACCAACGCCCACGTCGTCCTCGAACACGACCCCTCGCCCGAACCCGTCGTCGAACGCGAGCCGGTCACGGGACCGGTGCCGTGGGTGCTTTCGGCCCGCTCGGCGGCCGGGCTACCCGCGCAGGCCGCGAAACTGGCCGCCGCCGCGGCCGCGGACATCGCGGACATCGGCCGGTCCCTCGCTTCGACGCGGACCGCGTTCGAGCACCGGGCCGTGGTGCTGGGCGACGACCGGGACGCGTTGCTGGCCGGGCTCGCCGACCTGACCACCGGGACGCCGAGCGCGTCGGTGGTGACCGGGGTGGCCTCCGCGGTGGGACGGACCGTGTTCGTGTTCCCCGGCCAGGGTGCGCAGTGGGCCGGGATGGCCGTGGAGCTGCTGGACTCGTCGCCGGTGTTCGCCGAGCGGTTCGGGGAGTGCGCGGCCGCGCTCGAATCCTTTGTGGACTGGTCGCCGTTCTCCGAGCTGCGCGACGGCTCGCTGGACCGGGTCGATGTCGTGCAGCCGCTGTCGTGGGCCGTGATGGTCTCCCTCGCCGCGCTCTGGCGGTCGCACGGTGTCGAGCCGGACGCCGTCGTGGGTCACTCCCAGGGTGAGATCGCCGCCGCGGTGGTCGCGGGGGGACTGTCGCTGATGGACGGTGCCCGCGTGGTGGCGTTGCGCAGCAAGGCGATCGCCGCCGGGCTCGCGGGTCGGGGCGGGATGGCGTCGATCGCCTTGGACGCTTCTCGCCTGGCCGCCCTGCTCGACGACCGGATCTCGATCGCGGCGTTCAACAGCCCGGCTTCGACGGTGGTCTGCGGTGACCCGGTGGCGTTGGAAGCCCTGGTCGCGCGCTGCGTGGCCGACGGCGTCCGTGCTCGCGTGATCCCGGTGGACTACGCCTCGCACTCGGCGCACGTGGAAGCGATCGAGGGCGAACTGCTCGACGTGCTCGCCGCGGTCGAGCCGCGGACCGGCGACGTCCCGTTCTACTCGACGGTGACCGCCGAGCCGATCGACACGGCGACGCTGGACGCCGGCTACTGGTACCGCAACCTGCGTCAGCCGGTCCTGTTCACCCAGACCGTCGAGGCGCTGGCGGCGCGCGAGCACACCGTCTTCGTCGAGGTCAGCCCGCACCCGGTCGTCACGTCGGCGATCGCCGAAGCCGTCCCGGACGCCATCGCCACGGGCACGCTCCGGCGCGGTGAGGGCGGCCTGACGCGCTTCCGCACGTCGCTGGCCGAACTGCACGTCCGCGGCGTCGACGTCGACTGGACGCCGGTCTTCCCGAGCGCCGCGACGATCCCGCTGCCCACCTACGCCTTCCAGCACCAGCGTTACTGGCTGGACGCCCCCACCGGCGCCGACACGCTGGGCGACGAGTTCTGGGCCGCCGTGGAGCAGTCCGACTTCGGGGCACTCGCCGCCTGGCGCGCGAAGCGGCACGCCGGATCCACTGTGGACAGCTGGCGGTACCGGGTCGAGTGGACGCCGCTCACCGTCGCCACCGACACCACCGTGGCGGGCTGGCTCGTCGTCGGACCCGACCCGCACGGCCTCGCCGACGGCCTCGGTGCGCGGCCGCTGGAGCTACCGTCCGAAGTGGACCGTGAGCGGTGGGCCGAGCTGCTTCGCGAGGCGGGACCGTTCCAGGGCGTGCTCTCCCTGCTCGATGGTCTCGTCCCGAACCTGACGCTGCTGCACGCTCTCGGCGACGCCGGTAGCGACGCGCCGCTCTGGTGGGCCACCAGCGGCGCGGTCAGAACCGGCGCCACCGACCCCATCCGCGCCACCGAGCAGGCCCTGACCTGGGGCTTCGGCCGGATCGCGGCCATGGAGTACCCCCAGCGCTTCGGGGGTCTCGTCGACCTCCCGGCCGAGCTGGACGCCCGCGTCTTCGCCCGGCTCGCCGCCATCCTCGGCGCACCCGGCCCCGAAGACCAGGTGGCCGTCCGTGCTTCCGGCGTCTTCGGCCGCCGGCTGGTCCGCGCGGCTCCGGCCCGCGAGACGGCGACGCCGTGGCGGGCCTCCGGCACCGTGCTGCTCACCGGCGGCACCGGCGGGGTCGGCCCGCACCTGGCCCGCTGGCTCGCCGGCGCCGGGGCCGAGCGGCTGGTCCTCACCAGCCGGCGCGGCCAAGACCTCCCCGAGCTGACCGCCGAGCTGGCCGACCTCGGCACCGAGCTGACCGTCGCAACCTGCGATGTCGCCGACCGCGACCAGCTGGCCGAGCTGCTGGAAGGCCTGCCGGACCTCACCGCCGTGGTGCACGCCGCCGCCGTGCTCGACGACGGCGTCCTCGACGGCCTCACCGACGAGCGGATCGCGAACGTCTTGCGCCCCAAAGCCGACGCCGCGCGGCACCTGCACGAGCTGACCGCGAACCGCGACCTCTCGGCGTTCGTCCTGTTCTCCTCGCTGGCGGGCACGCTCGGCGGGCCGGGCCAGGCGAGCTACGCCGCGGCCAACACCTACCTCGACGCGCTCGCCCGCGAACGCCGCGCCGCGGGTCTGCCCGCGACGGCGGTGGCGTGGGGCGCGTGGGCCGGTGGCCGGGGCGAGGGCCTGGCCGCGCAAGGCCTGCCCGCGATGGCGCCCGAGCTGGCCGTCCTCGCCCTGCAGCAGGCCCTGGACGAGGACGAGACCGTGCTCGCCGTCGCCGACATCCGCTGGGACCGCTACCGCAGGACCCTGGCCCAGGGCCGGCCGAGTGCCGCGCTGCTGGGCATCCCCGAAGCGGCGGCACCGGAAGCTGCCGAAACCGGCTGGGCCGAGCGGCTGGCCGGGCTGAGCGAGGACGAGCAGCAGCGGCTGGTCCTGGAGCTGATCCAGGCCCAGGCCGCGGTGGCGCTCGGCTATCCCGGACCCGAGTCGATCGAGCCGGACCGCGCCTTCCGTGACCTCGGCTTCGACTCGCTCACCGCCGTCGACCTGCGCAACCGCCTCGGCGAGGTCACCGGCCTGCGGCTGCCGGTCACGCTGGTCTTCGACCACCCGACCGCGGTCGTGCTCGCCGGGCACGTCCGGCGTGAGCTGGTGGGCGGCACGGACGACACGGTCGTCGAAACCGCCGCCCCGGTGGTGGCGGGCACCGACGAGCCGATCGCGATCGTCGCGATGTCCTGCCGCTACCCCGGCGGCGTGACCGATCCCGACGCCCTGTGGCGGCTCGTCGCCGACGGCGTCGACGCGGTCGGCGACTTCCCGGTCTGCTCGGTGACCCGGGCCATCGTCAGGATGTAGCCGTCGTCCGAGGTCACCGGCCCGATGAAGACCCACGCGCCGAGCGCGACGATCA